>JAGWVN010000008.1 GCA_018970865.1 Betaproteobacteria bacterium | reverse complement strand
GCCCGCAACTGCGAATTCGAACCGAATGCCAGATCAACCCGCGTCGCAGTCCACTTAACTTCGCCGGTCTTGCGATCCCGCCCCTCGAAGATGTTGTCCCCGACCGGCTTCCAGGCGGTGCTCATGTCGACCAGGTTGACGAAGAAGTCATGGGTCAACTGGCCGGGGCGCTGTGTCAAGACGCCCGCCTTGGATCCGCCGACATTGGCGCCGAGCACGCGCAGGCCACCGACCAGCACGGTCATCTCAGGTGCAGACAGCGTGAGCAATTGCGCCTTGTCGACCAGCATCTCCTCGGGTGACACGCTGCAGGCCTTCTTGCGGTAATTGCGGAACCCGTCAGCCACTGGCTCGAGAACGTCGAAGGACTCCACATCGGTCTGTTCCTGGCTGGCATCCATGCGACCGGGCGTGAAGGGCACCTCGACGGTCTGGCCGGCCGCCCTGGCCGCGGCTTCCACCGCGGCGTTGCCGGCCAGCACGATCATGTCGGCCAGGGACAGCTTCTTGCCGCCGGACGCGTTCCGGTTGAAACCGGCCCGGATGCCCTCGAGTGTCCCGAGCACCCGTGCCAGCTGAGCCGGCTGATTGGCTTCCCAGTCCTTCTGCGGTGCCAGTCGGATACGCGCGCCGTTGGCTCCGCCGCGACGATCCGAGCCGCGGAAGGTGGAGGCTGAAGCCCAAGCGGTGGACACCAGTTCGCTCACCGACAGTCCCGATGCCAGCACTTCAGCCTTGAGCGAGGCGACATCCTCGGCATCAACGAGCGCGTGGTTGACAGCAGGGATCGGGTCCTGCCAGATCAGGTCTTCCGTCGGCACCTCGGGGCCGAGGTACAGGCACTTCGGCCCCATGTCACGGTGGGTCAGCTTGAACCAGGCGCGAGCGTAGGCATCGGCGAACTCCTCGGGGTTGGCGAGGAAGTGACGCGCAATCTTCTCGTAGGCCGGGTCGAACCTGAGCGAGAGGTCGGCCGTGGTCATCGAGGGCGGGTATTTCCTGCTGGGATCGTGCGCATCGGGAATCATGTCCTCGGGAGACACATTCCTGGCGCGCCACTGGATGGCGCCAGCGGCGGTGGTCATCTGCTCGTAGTCGTACTTGAACAGCATCTTGAGATAGCCCATATCCCACTGGGTCGGGTTGGGTTTCCAGGCGCCTTCGAAGCCGCTGGTGGTGGTGTCGCCGCCCTTGCCGCTGCCGTGCCTGTTGATCCATCCGAAGCCCATCGCTTCCATGGGCGCGCCTTCGGGCTCGGGGCCGACAAGGTCGGCAGGACCGGCTCCGTGCATCTTGCCGAAGGTGTGGCCGCCGGCGATCAGGGCCACGGTCTCGTAGTCGTTCATCGCCATGCGTGCGAAGGTCTCACGCACATCGCGGCCCGACGCCACGGGATCGGGCTTGCCATCCGGGCCTTGCGGGTTCACGTAGATCAGGCCCATCTGCACGGCGGCCAGCGGGTTCTCCAGCTGGCGACCGCCGCTGTAGCGGCTGTCGGGCTTGTCACTGGTGGCGAGCCATTCCTTCTCGGCGCCCCAGTAGATGTCCTCTTCTGGCGCCCAGATATCGGCGCGACCGCCACCGAAGCCGAAGGTCTTGAAGCCCATGGTCTCCATGGCCACGTTACCGGCCAGGATGAAGAGGTCAGCCCAGGAGATCGCATTGCCGTACTTCTTCTTGATCGGCCACAGCAGGCGTCGCGCCTTGTCCAGGTTGCCGTTGTCGGGCCAGCTGTTGAGCGGCGCAAAGCGCTCATTACCGGTGTTTGCGCCGCCGCGGCCGTCGGCTGTGCGGTAGGTGCCGGCAGCGTGCCAGGCCATGCGGATCATGAGGCCGCCGTAGTGACCGTAGTCCGCCGGCCACCAGTCCTGGCTCTGCGTCATCAGCGCGGCAAGGTCATTCTTCAGCGCCTTGTAGTCCAGATTCCTGAACGCCTGCGCATAGTCGAAGTCCGGATCCATCGGATTGGACACCGGCTGGTGCTGGTGCAGGATGGACAGGTTGAGCTGATTGGGCCACCAGTCGGCATTGGACTGCGCGCCGTGCGTGGCCCGCGCGCCACCGGCTGAATGAAAGGGGCATTTGCTGACATCGGAACCGAGGGTCATGCGTATCTCCTGATGAATTGGGGACTTCCGGGGGGCGGTTCTCAGAAGGCTTCTGCCAACGCGGCGAGCATGTACAGACAGACGGAATCGGTCGGAGCGGCATCTTGGGAGTTCATGGGCTCTCCTTGATCGGGTTGATGTGGACTGCGCCCCCATTCTTGATCGACGCCAAAAATCGGTCTAACGAATTAATTCGATAGGATCAATCGGATTTTTCGATAGCCAGGCTCATGCACCCTCCCGATCGCAGCCCTCCCTTTCCTGCGACAACTACGCCGTCTGCTGGCCCCGGCCGGGCATCCGAACATCACCGGGGCCATCGAGGTGTGACCTTGCCCGGGCTCCTTGCTTCATTGCCTGCGTGAAAGCATGGCTGCGACTCACCAGCGAAGAACTGATGGTCGCGATGCCTCGCGAGGCAGACCGCACGCTGGTGGCCAAGAGGTGCTCCAGATTCGAGCCCGCGTCAGGAAATGGAGTCTTGACGTTTCACAATCACACCGCCTGAAACCGCCCGTGCAGCCCCGGCGGCAGGCGCCGGGGAATCACCGCCTGACTCACCGGCCCGTCGCCCAGCGCCTGGGCGCGATACACCGACAGCACGGTGCGCTCCGCCTGGCGGTCATGGGCGGTGCCGATCAGCCAGCCCTCGCCTTCACCGCCGCCGGGCTGCGGCACGAACAGGTGCTCGTCGGCCAGCATGCCGGCGCCGAGATCGAAGCCGCTGACCTGGCCGCTCACCCGATCGAAGCGGCGGACCGCGTTGAACCCGAAGCCGCCCGCGGGCAGGCTTTCGGCGGCGGCCAGCGCCATCAGATGGCGGGTGGGCTGGCCGGTGCGGCGGGCGTCCCAGACCGGGAATTCCGCGTCGCGCATCGGGGTGCGCTCCACCCGCACCCGACGGTCATTGAGGCCCATGCGGACCTCGAGCATTGCCGAGCCCAGCCCCTCGGCGGGTTGACCCGCCATCGCGGCTCGGATCGCGGTCATGGTCGAGGCCATGCCGCCCAGGCTCATCACCTGCAGCGTCACGGTGTCGGCCTCGCGCCAGGCGTTGCCGAGATGGAAGAAGGCATGGGCCGGCAGCTCGGCGCGATGGCTCACCGTCAGCGTGTCCTTGTCGACCAGCAGCATCACCGAGGGCTCGCCGTCACGCCAGCGCAGGCGGTCGATGAAGGCCGCATTGCGCGGAGCCTGCGGATCGAGCCGCAGGGGCATCAGCAGGAACACCAGGTGCCGGTCGGTGATCGCGAAGTCATGGACCATGTCGGTGTTGGGTGCGTCGATCACCCGCAGCGTTGCCAGACTGCCATCGGGCCGCAGGCGCCACAACGCGAGCCTGCTGCTGCCGGTGAGGTAGCCGAAGCTCCACACCGAGCCGTCGGTCTCGATGCGCGGGTGGGCCGAGAAGGGCAGCCCGTCGGAAGCGGGCGACCACACCTTGCGCCCGAGGGTGTCGAGGCTGTCCGGATCGACGCGCCAGGGCGAGCCCGCCTCCCAGAGCGCGAGCAGCTCGCGCCCGAGCGGCAGCACCGAGATGTTGCCCACATTGGCCTCGTCGGGCCTGGCAAAGGGTTGTGAGCCCGGCACGGCGGTGCCGAAGCCGTCGCGCAGGAAGCGGCCGGCCGCCTCGTCGGCGCGGTACTTGTCGGTGCGGATCATTTTCCCGGCGTGCACCACCGCGTCACCCCGCAGACGGAACGAGTGGACCATGCCGTCGCCATCGAACCAGTGGGTGTAGCGGGTATCGCCGCGACGCATGCGCGCCGGGCCGTTGCGCCAGATCGTGCCACTCAGGGCTTCGGGCAGCGGGCGATCGAAGGCCACCCGCAGCGGCGTCCAGACTTCGGGAACCGCATCGTAGGCCTGCGCCCAGAGGGCATTGGCGGACGAGGTCGCGGTGGCCGGGGGCGCGGTGGCGGCCGATGCCGCCGACGGGACGAGCGCCGAGCCGATCGCACCGGTCAACGGCAGTCCGAGAGCCGCCCCACGGGCGCTCAGGCGATGGAAATCACGACGGTTCATCGCGGCCTCACTTCGGCAGGCGCACGAGCACGCTCGCGCCGGTGTCGGGCAGGGGGAAGCTCGCCTGCGCCCACGATGACGGACCCATCCGGGCCGGCTCGCCGGAGAACGCCGCCGGCTCGCTCGGGATGCCGAGCAGGTTCGTGTCGAGCACCCCATTGCCGTTGCGGTCGTGGAAGACCGCGACCGCATAGCGACCGGCGGGCAGGCCCGGGAAGCGCACCCGCACGCTGCCCGGCCTGGCGTCGAGGACGCGCGTCTCGACCGGATTGACGCGGAAGCGTTCCTCGCTCGGAAACACCGCCACCATCAGCCGGCCCTCGGCCGAGGTGATGCCGGCCACCTCCAGTTCGAGCCCGGCGGCGCTGGCCGCCGAGGCGCTGCCACCGGCCGCGAGCAGGGCGAGGGCAAGCTTCAGGGCCGCCGCGCGGGAAGGCAGGGACCGACGGCCGGTGACGCCGGTGCGCGCCGCAGCGCGGCTGACGGCCTCGGCCAGGAAGGGGGGATTCGGGGAAGGCATCGCGGAGCTCCTCGGAGCCGGCCTGGCCGGCGAACGGGTGACGGGAGCCGCCAGTGTCGCGGCCGCGCCGGCGAGCGCCGCGGCGATGCGACGAAGCGCCGGCGCGGCGGCGCGAAACGCCCGCCGGCGACGCGAGCGGCATTAAATGATCAACCGTTCAATTCCCTGCTACCATCGCGCCATGGCCCGCACCACCGGTTCCGAAGGCAGCCGCACCGAAGAAGCCATCCGTCAGGCCGCGGTGGGCCTGATCGCGGCGCGCGGCTTCGAGGCCACCACCATGCGGCAGATCGCGGCGCAGGTGGGCATCCAGCCCGGCGCGCTCTACCGCTACTTCCCGAGCAAGGCCGCGCTGCTGGTCGATCTGCAGGTGGGTCATCTCGACTTCCTGCTCGGCCACTGGCAGGCCGAACGCCCGGCCACCGACGACCCGGTGGCGCTGCTGCGCGCCTTCATCGCCTTCCACATCCGCTTCCACACCCTGCGGCGCAAGGAGGTGTTCGTGGCCAACATGGAGCTGCGCAGCCTGGCCCCGGCCGACTACCGGCGGGTGGTGGCGCTGCGCCGCCGCTACGAGGACATCCTGAGCGGCATTCTCGGCGCCGGCATCCGCGCCGGGCGCTTCCGGCTGCCCGACGCGCGGGTGGCGGCATTCGCCATCCTGGCCATGCTCACCGGCGTGGGCAGCTGGTACCGCGAGGGCGGCCGGCTCGGGCAGCGCGAACTCATCGATGTGCACACCCTGATGGTCATGCAGTGCGTGGGGCTGCAGCCCCATCCCCTCCCCGAGGAGACCCTGACTTGAAACCGCTGGAATCCCGACTCAACCCCCGAGACCCGCAGTTCCGCGCCAACGAGCAGGCCATGCGCCTGCAGATCGGCGACCTCCACGCCCAGATGGCCCTGCACGCCGCCGGCGGCGGCGAGACCGCGCGGGCCCGCCATACCGCGCGTGGCAAGCTGCTGCCGCGCGACCGGGTGCAGGCCCTGCTCGATCCCGGCACGCCCTTCCTCGAGCTCTCGCCGATGGCCGGCCACGGCATGCACGACGGCGACGCGCCCTGCGGCGGCATCATCACCGGCATCGGCCGGGTGAACGGCGTGGAGTGCGTGATCGTCTGCAACGATGCCACGGTCAAGGGCGGCACCTACTTCCCGATCACGGTCAAGAAGCACCTGCGGGCGCAGGAGGTGGCGCGCGAGAACCGCCTGCCCTGCCTGTATCTGGTCGATTCCGGCGGCGCCAACCTGCCCAACCAGGACGAGGTCTTCCCCGACCGCGAGCACTTCGGCCGCATCTTCTACAACCAGGCCAACCTCAGCGCCATGGGGGTGCCGCAGATCGCGGTGGTCATGGGCTCGTGCACCGCCGGCGGCGCCTATGTGCCGGCGATGAGCGACGAGACCATCATCGTGCGCAACCAGGGCACCATCTTCCTGGGTGGCCCGCCGCTGGTGAAGGCCGCCACCGGCGAGGTGGTGAGCGCCGAAGACCTCGGCGGCGGCGATGTGCACACGCGGCTTTCGGGCGTGGCCGATCACCTCGCTGCCGACGATACGCACGCGCTGTCGATCGCGCGGCGCATCGTCGGGCATCTGAACCACCGCAAGCCCGCGCCGCTGGCGCTTCGCGAGCCGCGCCCGCCGGCCTACGATCCGGCCGAGCTGCACGGCCTGATCCCCACCGACACCCGCAAGCCCTGGGATGTGCGCGAAGTGATCGCCCGGGTGGTCGACGGCTCCGAGTTCGACGAGTTCAAGGCGCGCTTCGGTGCCACCCTGGTCACCGGCTTCGCCCACATCCACGGCATGCCGGTGGGCATCGTCGCGAACAACGGCATCCTGTTCTCCGAGTCGGCGGCCAAGGGCGCGCACTTCATCGAGCTGTGCTGCCAGCGCCGGATCCCGCTGGTGTTCCTGCAGAACATCACCGGCTTCATGGTCGGCCGCAAGTACGAGAACGAGGGCATCGCCCGGCACGGCGCCAAGATGGTCACCGCGGTGGCCTGCGCGCAGGTGCCCAAGTTCACGGTGATCATCGGCGGCAGCTTCGGCGCGGGCAACTACGGCATGTGCGGCCGGGCCTACTCGCCGCGCTTCCTCTGGATGTGGCCCAACGCCCGCATCAGCGTGATGGGTGGCGAACAGGCCGCCGCGGTGCTGGCCACCGTGCGGCGCGACGGCATCGAGGGCCGCGGCGGCCAGTGGGGCGCCGACGAGGAGGAAGCCTTCAAGGCGCCGATCCGCGCCCAGTACGAGGCGCAGGGCCATCCCTACTACGCCACCGCGCGGCTGTGGGACGACGGCATCATCGACCCGGCCGACACCCGCCGGGTGCTCGGCCTGGGCCTGTCGGCCGCGCTGAACGCACCCATTCCCGAAACCCGCTTCGGCGTGTTCCGCATCTGAGGCCGCCGGCCCAGGAGACCCCATGAGCTACCAGATGATCCAGACCGAGTTCGCGCAGGGCATCGCCCTGATCTGGCTGAACCGGCCCGACACCCGCAACGCGATGAACGATGTGTTCATCGCCGAGCTCACCGACGCCTTCTCGGCGGCCATCGAGGACGAGGCGGTGCGCGCCATCGTGCTGGCCGGCCGCGGCAAGGCCTTCTGCGCCGGCGCCGACCTGAACTGGCTGAAAAAGGCGCGGGCCATGACGCCCGAGCAGGCCCGCGAGGATTCCATCGGCCTGGCGCGGCTGCTGCGCCTCATCCACGACAGCCCCAAGCCCACCGTGGCGCGCGTGCACGGCCCGGCCTTCGCCGGCGGCATGGGCCTGGTGGCGGCCTGCGACATCGCGGTGGCCTCGCACAACGCGAAGTTCTGCCTGTCGGAAGCCAAGCTCGGACTGCTGCCGGCGATGATCAGTCCCTTCGTGATGAAGGCGATGGGCGTCTCGCACGCCCGGCGCTACTTCCTCACCGCCGAGGTCTTCGATGCCGCCGAGGCCTACCGGATCGGCTTCGTGCACGAACTGGCCCCGCCCGAGGAGCTCGACGCCACGGTCAACGCCATCCTCGGCCATCTGGTGCTGGGCAGCCCCAACGCGCTCACCGAGTGCAAGAACCTGATCCTCGACCTTGCCGGCAAGCCGATCGACGACGCGATCGCCGAGGACACCGCCGCCCGCCTGGCGCGGGTGCGCGCGAGCGATGACGCGCAGGAGGGCATCGACGCCTTCTTCGCCAAGCGCCCGCCGCGCTGGGTGCCCCCGCCGCCGCCGGCGGCCACCCCCGAAGACGACGATTGAACGGAGCCGCGATGTTCACCCGAATTCTGATCGCCAACCGCGGGGAGATCGCCTGCCGCATCGCCGCCACCGCGCGGCGGCTGGGCATCGGCACCGTGGCCGTGTACTCCGACGCCGACGCGCGCTCGCGCCATGTGGCCGCCTGCGACCAGGCCTTCCGGCTGGGGCCGGCGCCGGCGCGCGAGTCCTACCTGCGCGGCGACGAGATCATCCGGATCGCGCTGGCCAGCGGCGCGCAGGCCATCCACCCCGGCTACGGCTTCCTGTCCGAGAACGAGGAGTTCGCCCAGGCGGTGGCCGACGCCGGGCTGGTCTTCATCGGCCCGCCCGCCTCGGCGATCGCCGCCATGGGCAGCAAGTCGGCAGCCAAGGCCCTCATGGAGCAGGCCGGCGTGCCGCTGGTGCCCGGTTACCACGGCAGCAACCAGAGCCCGGCCTTCCTGCGGGCGCAGGCCGACGCGATCGGCTATCCGGTGCTGATCAAGGCCAGCGCCGGCGGCGGCGGCAAGGGCATGCGCATCGTGCGCGCGAGCGAGGAATTCGAGGCCAGCCTCGCCTCCTGCCAGCGCGAGGCGAAGAACGCCTTCGGCGACGACGCGGTGCTGGTCGAGCGCTATGTCACCCGGCCACGCCACATCGAGATCCAGGTCTTCGGCGACAGCCACGGCAACTGCGTGTCGCTGTTCGAGCGCGACTGCTCGGTGCAGCGCCGCCACCAGAAGGTCATCGAGGAGGCGCCGGCGCCCGGCATGAGCCCGGAGCGCCGCCGCGCGATGGGCGAGGCGGCGGTGGCGGCAGCGCGCGCGGTGGGCTATGTCGGCGCGGGCACGGTGGAGTTCATCGCCGATCCCGACGGGCGCTTCTTCTTCATGGAGATGAACACCCGGCTGCAGGTCGAACACCCGGTCACCGAGATGATCACCGGCCTCGATCTGGTCGAGTGGCAGCTCAAGGTCGCTGCCGGTCAGCCCCTGCCGGCGCAGGCCGACGCGTTGCGCATCGACGGCCACGCCATCGAGGTGCGGGTCTACGCCGAGAACCCCGACAAGGGCTTCCTGCCCTCCACGGGGCAGCTGCGCCACCTGCGCACGCCGCCGGCCACCGCCTTCAGCCGCGAGGCCGAGGGCGCGACCGCGCCGGTGCGCATCGACAGCGGCGTGCGCGAGGGCGATGCGATCTCGCCCTTCTACGACCCGATGATCGCCAAGCTGATCACCTGGGCGCCCGACCGCGAAGGCGCGATCGCGCGCATGGACGCGGCGCTGGCGCGCTTCGAGGTGGTGGGCCTGCACACCAACATCGCCTTCCTGCGGCGGCTGATGCGCTGCGCGTCGTTCGCCGGCGCCGATCTCGACACCGGCCTGATCGAACGCGAGCGCGCCGCGCTGATGCCCGGCGCGCGCAAGCCCTCGGCCCATGAGCTGGCCCTGGCCGCCGGCCTGGTGCTGGCCCGCGAACGCGACGAGGCCGCTGCGGCGGCCGACGCCGCCGACCCCTGGCAGCAGCGCGACGGCTGGCGGCTGGGCGGGCGGCAGGAACGCGAGATGCACTTCGCCGCCGGCGCCGACACGCACACCGTGCGGGTGGCCTATGCCCGCGGCGGGCACACCGTGTTCGCCGGTGACGAGGCGGTGTGCCTCGCCGACCTGCGCTGGGACGCGGCGGCGCGGCGCCTGAGCGGCCTGGCCGGCAGCGAGGCATTCGACTGCGGCGCGGTGGCCGACGGCGAGATGCTCCACCTGTTCACCGCGCAGGGTCAGGTGAGTCTTGCCTGGCGCCCGGCGCTGGCGTCGTCCGGCGACGATGTCGACGCGGTCGGCGGCCTGGTCGCGCCCATGCCCGGCAAGGTGGTGGCGGTGCTGGTGGCCGCCGGCGCGACGGTGTCGCGCGGCCAGCCGCTGATGGTCATGGAAGCGATGAAGATGGAGCACACCATCGCCGCGCCGGCCGACGGCGTGGTCGAAGAGCTGCTGCACCAGGCAGGCGATCAGGTGGCCGAAGGCGCGCCGCTGATCGCCATGAAGGCCGGCTGAGCCGCCCCCACTGACGGAGATCCGCATGAACATCGAATGGAGCAGCCCGCAGGCTGCCGGCCTGAACCCCGACCGGCTGCAGCGTCTGGCCGCCGCCCTGCAGTCCGACATCGACCGCGCCCGCCTGCCGGGGGCGGTGGCCGCCATCGGCCGGCGCGGCCGCATCGCATGGACCCACCGGGCCGGCGTGCAGGCCCCCGGCAGCAACGCGCCGATGGCCGATGACACGCTGTTTCGCATCTTCTCGATGACCAAGCCGATCGTGTCGCTGGCCATCATGATGCTGCTCGAGGACTTCCGCCTGAAGCTGGTCGATCCGGTGGAGCGATTCATCCCCGAGTTCGCGCAGGCCCGCGTGCTGATCGAGGGCCCCGATGGCAACCGGCTCGCGCCGCTGCAGCGTTCCATCACGGTGCAGGACCTGCTGCGCCATACCTCGGGCCTGACCTACGACTTCGTCGGCGCCGGCGAGGTTCATCGGCGCTACGCCGCGGCCAAGCTGCACGAGCCCACCCAGGACAACGCCGAGCAGGCCCGGCGACTGGCGGCGCTGCCGCTGGCCCATCAGCCCGGCACGCAGTGGGAGTACAGCCGCTCCACCGACCTGCTCGGCCGGCTGGTGGAGATCGCCAGCGGCCAGTCGCTGGGCGCCTTCCTGCGCGAGCGCATCCTGCAGCCCCTGGGCATGAAAGACACCGCCTTTCATGTCGAACCGGCGCAGCATCACCGGATTGCCGAGCCCTTCGCGCAGGACCCCGACTCGGGCGCGGCGGTGAAGCTCTTCGACCCGCGTCGCCAACCCCGCTTCGAAAGCGGCGGGGGCGGGCTGGTCTCCACCGTGCCCGACTATGTCCGCTTCCTCAAGATGCTCGCCGGCGGCGGCCGCCTCGACGACGCCCGGCTGGTCTCGCGCGACACCCTGGCCTTCATGACCGCCGACCACCTCGGCGGCATCCGTCGCGACAGCCCGCTGCTGCCGCCCGGTCACGGTTTCGGTCTGGGCTTCGCGGTGCGCACCGAGCCCGGCGTGGCGCCGCTGCCCGGCTCGGTGGGCTCCTACTTCTGGGGCGGCATCGCCGGCACCACCTTCTGGGTCGACCCGGCGCGCGAGCTGTTCGCCGTGATGATGGTGCAGGCCCCGGTGCAGCGCGACGAATACCGGGCGCTGTTCCGCACCATGGTCTATGCCGCCCTCGACGACTGAGACCGGGCAGGGGCTGCGCCTGAGCGTGGTCCATCCCGATCCGCAGGCCCGCGCCGAGTGGCGGCGGGCGCTGCAGAGCCTGCTGCCCGCCGCACAGGTGCGGGAGTGGGCGGCGGCGGCGCAGGGCAGCGACCCGAGCGCGTCCGCCCACGCCACCGGCGTCAGCCCCGGCCCCGGCGGCACGCCCGGCGCCCACTACGGCGTGGGCTGGCGCCCACCGGCCGCCTTCTTCGCCGACAACCCCGATCTGGCCGCGTTCCTGGCCGCCGGCGCCGGCATCGACCACCTGCTGGCCCTGCCCGGCCTGCCGCCCGCGCTGCCCATCGTGCGGCTCGAGGACGCCGGCATGGCCGACCAGATGTTCCGCTACTGCCTGCACGAGGCGCTGCGCCGGCTGCACCACGAGGACGACTACCGCGCGCAGCAGCGTGCCGGCGGCTGGCAGGAGCTGCCGGCCCGCGCGCCGGCCGACCTGCGGGTGGGCATCGTGGGTCTGGGCGCGCTGGGCGGCGCGGTGGCCACACGCCTGGCCGCCCTGGGCTTTCCGGTGAGCGGCTTTGCCCGCGGGCTGCGACAGCTGCCCGGCGTGCGCTGCCGGCACGGCGCAGCGCAGTGGCCGGCCTTCCTCGCCGAGGCCGACCTGCTGGTGCTGATGGCGCCGCTCACCCCCGAGACCCGCGATCTGATCGACGCGGCCGCCCTGGCGGCATTGCCGCGCGAGGCCTGGCTGGTCAATGTCGCGCGCGGCGAACTCATCGACGACGACGCGCTGCTGGCCGCGCTCGATGCCGGGCAACTTGCCGGCGCCACGCTGGATGTGTTCCGCATCGAGCCCCTGCCGGCCGGGCATGCTTTCCGGCAACACCCTAGAATCCGCCTGACACCGCATGTGGCGGCGCAGACCCTGATCGCTCCCGGCGCCCGCCAGGTGACCGACAAGATCCTGCGCCTGCAGCAAGGCCTTCCCATCAGTGGCATCGTGCAGCGCGCCCGCGGCTACTGACCCCAACCCGCCCCTCCTGGAGCCCGACATGAGCCTTCCGAAACGCGTCTTTCTCACCGAAGTCGGCCCGCGCGACGGCCTGCAGAACGAGCAGCAACCGGTGCCGGTGGACATCAAGGTGGGGCTGTGCGAGCGGCTGCTGGCCGCCGGCGTGGGCAACCTCGAGGCCACCTCCTTCGTCTCGCCCAAGTGGGTGCCGCAGATGGCCGACGCCGCCCAGGTGATGGCCCGCATCCCGCGCCCGGCCGGCGTGACCATCTCGGTGCTCACCCCCAACATCAAGGGCTTCGAGGGCGCGCTCGCCGCGAAGGCCGACGAGGTGGTGATCTTCGGCGCGGCCAGCGAGGCCTTCTCCCACCGCAACATCAACTGCTCCATCGAGGAAAGCATCAACCGCTTCACCCCGGTGGCCAATGCCGCCAAGGCCAACGGCCTGCGGCTGCGCGCCGCGGTCTCGGTGGCCTTCGGCTGCCCCTACCAGGGCGAGGTGCCGGTGAGCTCGGTGGTCGATGTGGTGAAACGCTTCCGCGACATGGGCTGCGACGAGATCGGCATCGCCGACACCATTGGCGTGGCCAACGCCGAGCAGGTCAAGCGCGTGCTCGAGGCCGCCGCCCGTGAGTACCCGCTCGACCAGATCTCGGGCCACTTCCACGACACCTACGGCCAGGCGATCGCCAATGTCTACGCCAGCCTGCAGGTGGGCGTGTCGCGCTTCGACGCCTCCATCGCCGGTCTGGGCGGCTGCCCCTACGCCAAGGGCGCCACCGGCAATGTCGCCACCGAAGATGTGCTCTACCTGCTCGATGCCCTGGGCATCGAGACCGGCATCAGCCTCGAGCAGATGGTCGACGCCGGCCAGTGGATCAGCGCCTTCCTGGGGCGCAAGTCCATGTCGCGCGCCGGCAATGCCCTGCACGCCAAGAAGCTCTCGCGCGAGGAGAAGGCGCAGGCCGCCTGAGCGTCCGGGTCTGCCCGCCAGACCCGCCGCCGGCCCGCCGTCCCCATGGCCTCGATCACTCCGCCGCCCTCGCGCCCGCCGCGGCGCGCCATCGCCAGCCCCTGCGTGTCGGTGTGCCGCATGGACCCGCGCACCGGCTGGTGCGTGGGCTGCCTGCGCACCATCGAAGAGATCGCCACCTGGGGGTCGATGGGCGAGGCCCGGCGCGCCGAGGTGATGGCCGCGCTGCCCGGTCGCCAGATCGGTCGACCGGCATGAGCGCGCCCGATGTCCAGCTGCCCGAGCAGCGCTTCGCCGTGCCGGTGATCGGCCCGGCCTACACCCCATGGGCGCGCTGGACCACCGCCGGCACGGTGGTCAGCCTGCTCGCCTACGGCGCCCAGGTGATGGCCACCCGCCCCGATGTCGCCTGGCCGGTGCTCATGCTCATGGCCGCCGCCGCGGTGGTGCTGCTGGCCAGCACCTGGTACATCCTCACCGGCAAGACCACCATCGATTCGCGCGGCATCCGCCAGGACTGGATCTTCCCCAAGGACTATGCCTGGCACGAGATCACCCGCGCCCGGCTGGTGCGCATGCCGCTGATGCCGCGTCTGGTGCTGATGACCCCACGCGGTCCCTTCAAGGCAGTGCATGGCGGCAACAAGGCGCTGCTCGCGGCCTTCGCCGACATCGATGCCAGCTTCCGGCGCTGATCCCGTGCTGCCGCCGGCCATGCGCTTCGTGCAGCGCGACTGGCTTTCGAGCAACCTGTTCGTGTTCTTCGATGGCGAGGGCGACGCGCGCGAGGCCACGGTCGTCGACACCGGCTACCACCGGCACAGCGCCCAGACCGTGGCGCTGGTGGCGCATCTGCTCGCCCGCGAGGGCCTGGGCATGGACCGCCTGCGGCGCATCGTGAACACCCATCTGCACTCCGACCATTGCGGCGGCAACCTGGCCCTCAACCGGGCGAGCGGCGCCAGGGTGATCGTGCCGGCCTCGCAGGTGGACATCGTGCGCCGCTGGGACACCGAAGCGCTCACCTTCCAGGACTTCTGCCAGCACTGCGAGCGCTTCCCGGCGCATGAAGGCCTGGCCCCGGGCGACGACATCCGCATGGGTGGCCTGCTCTGGCGCGCCCACGCCGCGCCCGGCCACGATCCCGATTCGCTGGTGCTGCACTGCCCCGAGGCGCGGCTGCTGATCTCGGCCGACGCGCTCTGGGAGAACGGCTTCGGCGTGATCTTTCCCGAGCTCACCGGCGAGTCGGGCTTCGCCGAGCAGGCCACGGTGCTCGACACCATCGAGGCGCTGCCGGTCGATGTCGCCCTGCCCGGCCACGGCGCGGCGATCACCGATGTGCCGGCCGCGATCGCCCGCGCGCGCAGCCGTCTGCAGGCCTTTCTCGACGATCCGCGCCGCAGCCCGCGCAACGGCGTGAAGGTGCTGATCAAGTTCATGATGCTCGGACGCGAACGCCTGCCGCTGGCGCAGGCGCAGGCCGAGCTCTCGGCGTCGCGCACCATCGGCGGCGCGGCCGCCCAGCTCGGCCTGCCGGCGGCAGAGGCCGTGCGCCGCAGCATCGACGAGCTCCTCGACCAGGGCCAGCTCGGCCTGGAGCCCGACGGCACGCTGATCAACCTCGAGCCCGCCGGCTGATCCGCACTCGACAGCCGCCCCCGACCCGGCACGGTGTCCCGCCCGACGCCGCCATCGCCCACGCACAACCCCCTGAGGAGACCGCCATGACCGACACCCTGCCCCGCACGATGCTGCAACTGCGCTCGCTGATCCGCCCCGGCGAACTCGAGCTCTCGCTGGCCGAAGTGCCCACCCCCGAGCCCGGCGAAGACGAGGTGCTGGTCCGCATGCAGGCCACGCCGATGAATCCCTCCGATCTCGGCCTGCTCTTCGGCACCGCCGACATCGCCACGGTGCGGGCCTCGGGCAGCGCGGCCCGGCCGGTGATCACCGCCACCGTGCCCGAGAAGCTGATGAAGGCCATGGCCGGCCGGCTCAACCAGTCGATGCCGGTGGGCAACGAGGGCGCCGGGGTGGTGGTCAAGGCCGGCGCGTCGCCGGCGGCGCAGGCGCTGCTGGGCAAGACGGTGGCCATCCTGGGCGGCGCCATGTACGCCCAGTTCCGCGCGATCAAGGCGGTGCAGTGCCTGGCACTGCCGGCGGGCACCCGCGCCGCCGAAGGCGCGTCGTGCTTCGTCAATCCGCTCACCTCGCTCGGCATGGTCGAGACCATGCGCCGCGAAGGCCACACTGCGCTGGTCCACACCGCTGCCGCGTCCAACCTCGGCCAGATGCTCAACCGCATCTGCCTGAAGGACGGCGTGCCGCTGGTGAACATCGTGCGCAAGCCCGAGCAGGCCGCGCTGCTGCGCGCGCAGGGCGCGGTGCATGTGGTCAATTCCGGCGACGCCGACTTCGCCGATCGGCTGACCGACGCGCTCGCGGCCACCGGCGCCACCATCGCCTTCGACGCGATCGGCGGCGGGCGCCTGGCCAGCCAGATCCTCACCGCCATGGAAGCCGCCATCGGCCGCAACGCCAAGGAGTACAACCGCTACGGCTCGAGCGTGCACAAGCAGGTCTACATCTACGGCGGGCTCGACCGCGGCCCCACCGAGATCAACCGGAATGTCGGCATGGCCTGGGCAGTGGGCGGCTGGCTGCTCACGCCCTTCCTGCAGAAGATCGGCTTCGAGGCCGGCCAGCGGCTGCGCCAGCGGGTGCTCGACGAGCTCAAGACCACCTTCGCCAGCCACTACACCCGCGAGGTCTCGCTGGCAGGCGCCCTCAGCACCGAGGCGATCTCGGTCTACGGCAAGCAGGCCACCGGCGAGAAGTTCCTGATCAACCCCAGCCTCGACGCGACGCTCTGAGCGCCGCCCGCGAATCGTGACCGGCTTTCGTTACGACGAGGAGATCCGCACCACGCCGTCGGGTGAGCACACCTGGGACGGCCGGGTGCATGCCGCCTGGAACATCGGCACCAACCCCAACGGCGGCTATCTGCTGTCGCTGGCGGCCGACGCCCTGCGCCAGGCCTGCCCGGGCCACCCCGATCCGCTGAGCATCACGGTGCACTACCTGCGCCCGGGTGTGCCCGACACCGACTGCCGCATCCGCACGCAGCGGCTGCGCGCCGGCCGCACCCTGAGCACCGCGCGGGCCACGCTCGAGCAGCAGGGCGAGGCGCGCATCGAGGTGCTGGCCGCGATGGGTGACCTTGCCGGCGCCGACCAGCCGGTGCTGGTGCCACCGCCCCCGGTGCTGCCGCCGCCCGAGCAGTGCGAGCCGCGCACCGGCGAGGCCCAGAGCCTGATGCTGCCGATCCTGCAGCGGCTGGACATCCGGCTCGCGCCCGAGGAGGCCGTGCCGGGCAAGGCCGGCCGCCCGCAGGTCACCGGCTGGATCCGCTTTCGCGACGGGCGCGAGCCCGACCCGATGGCCTGCCTGCTGTTCGCCGACACCTTCCCGCCCTCGGTGATGGGACTGCTCGGCAATGTCGGCTGGGTGCCCACGGTGGAGCTCACCGTGCAGGTGCGGCACCGACCGGCGCCGGGCTGGATGCTCGGGCAGTTCCGCACGCTCGACTTCAGCGACGGCCGCATCATCGAGGACGGCGCCCTGTGGGACAGCACAGGGCGTCTGGTGGCGCAAGCCCGACAACTGGCCCTGGTGCGCCAGGCCGAAAGGAAATCCTGATCATGTCCACCGCATCGCTGTTCAAGCCTCTCGCCGTCGGCCCGCTGCAGCTCGCCCACCGCGTGGTGATGGCGCCGCTCACCCGCATGCGCGCTGATCCCCAGACCAATGCCCCGGTGCCGATGAACGCGGTCTACTACGGCCAGCGCGCCACCGACGGCGGCCTGATCATCGCCGAGGCCTCGCAGGTCTCGCAGCAGGGCAAGGGGGCGCCCACCACCCCCGGCATCCACACCGAGGCGCAGATTGCCGGATGGGCCGGCATCACCCAGGCCATCCACGCGAAGGGCGGCAAGGTGTTTCTGCAGCTGTGGCACATGGGCCGGCTCTCACACCCGTCGCACCAGCCTGGCGGCGGCCTGCCGGTGGCGCCCTCGGCGATTGCCGCGAAGGGCCAGTGCACCACCGCCCAGTTCACCCGCGAGCCCTTCCCGGTGCCGCGGGCGCTGGAGACCGACGAGATCCCGGCGCTGATCGAGTCCTATGCCCAGGCGGCGCGCAATGCCAGGGCGGCCGGCTTCGACGGCGTGGAGATCCACTCGGCCAACGGCTACCTGCTCGAGCAGTTCCTGCAGTCGCGCACCAACCAGCGAACCGACGCCTGGGGCGGCTCGATCGCCAACCGCTGCCGGCTGAGCCTCGCGGTCACCGAGGCGGTGGCAACGGTCTGGGGCGCCGACCGGGTGGGCATCCGTCTGTCGCCCTTCGGCGTGGCCAACGACAGCGGCGAGGACGATCCCATGCCGCTCTACAGCCACCTGATCGGCGAGCTCGACCGCCTCGGGTTGGCCTATCTGCACCTGATCGAGCCGCGGGCCAGCGGCGCCGGCCAGGCCGAGGTCGACCACCAGAATGTCCCTTCCGCGGCAAGGCTCTTCCGCCCGGCCTGGCGCGGCGTGCTGATCGCCGCCGGCAACTTCCGGGGCGACAGCGCCGCGGCCATGGTCGCCGCCGGCGAAGCCGATGCGATCGCGTTCGGTCGGCTCTACATCTCCAACCCCGACCTGCCGCAGCGCATCCGCGAGGGTGCAGAGCTCACGCCCTACAACCGGGCCACCTTCTACAGCCGGGGTCCGGAGGGCTACATCGACTACCCGCGACGCGACGGCAGCCCGGCCTGAGGCCGGCGGCGAACCGGGCGGCCCGCCGCCCGGCCGCACAGGCCACCCTGCCGCCGGCGGCGTGCCTCGGCGGGTCGATTTGACTCGGCCTGCCGGCCCGGTGACACTGCGCGGCACGCCCGGCGCAGACCGGGCCCGCACCCCCAAAGGAGGAGACATGCTCAGGAAAGCACTCGCCGGCGCACTCGCCGCGTCGGCACTCGCGCTCGTCGGCAGCCCTGCCGCCGCCCAGGAAAAGCTGGTGGTCTGGTTCACCAAGGGCTTCTATCCGGCCGAAGACCGCGCCCTCGACACCATGATCTACCGGTTCGAGCAGAAGACCGGCGTGAAGGTCGAGCTCTCGCTCTACCCGGTGCAGGATGTCATTCCCAAGACCGTGGCCGCGCTCGATTCCCGCTCGCCGCCGGATGTCGCCTTCGGCCATACCTTCGACTTCCAGGTGGCCGGCAAGTGGGCAAGCGAAGGCAAGCTGCTCGACCTGTCGTCGGTGCTCAACCCGATGAAGGACAAGTTCCTGCCCAACACCCTCTCCACCGCGCTGCTGCCGGGGCCGGGGGGCAAGAAGGCCTACTACGCGGTGCCGGTCTACCAGCAGACCATGCACATCCAGTACTGGACCGACATGCTCGCCGAGGCCGGCTTCAAGCCCGAGGACATCCCGAAGGGCTGGAAGGAGTACTGGAGCTTCTGGTGCGACAAGGTCCAGCCGGCGCACCGCCAGAAGACCGGCAAGCGCACCTTCGCGATCGGTCACCCGATGGGCGTGGATGGCACCGACTCGTTCTTCAGCTTCCACCAGTTCATGCTGGCCCACAATGTCCAGGTGGTCGATGACAACGGCAAGGTCACGCTCGGCGAGGCGAAGAATCGCGCCGGCCTGATCGCGGCGCTCAAGGACTACACCGACATCATGGCCAAGGGCTGCACGCCGCCCTCGTCGATCAGCTGGAAGGACCCCGACAACAATGTCGCCTTCCACAACAAGACCACGCTGATGACCCACAACGCCACGATCTCGATCGCGGCCAAGTGGCTCGACGACATGAACAACGCCACGCTCAATGCCGAGCAGCGGGCGCAGGCCAAGCGCAACTACGAGGAGCTGATCGCCACCGCCCAGTGGCCGAACAAGCCCGACGGCAAGCCGGCCAGCTACCTCGCGGCGATCAAGCTGGCGGTGGCCTTCGCCGGCGCGAAGAACGAGAAGCGGGCCCGGGAATTCCTCGCCTTCATGATGGAGGAGGCCAACCTCACGCCCTACACCGAGGGCGCGCTGGGCCGCTGGTACCCGGTGACCAAGGCCGCCGCCGACCGCGACTTCTGGACCGGCACCGACAAGCACCGCAAGGCGGTCTCCGACCAGTTCCGCGCCGGTACCGGCACCTTCCCGTTCACCCGCAACTGGAAGTTCACCATCCTCAACAACGAGAATGTGTGGGCCAAGGCGATGAGCCGGGTGGTCAACGACAAGTGGACGCCCGAGCGCGCCGCCGACGAGCTGATCGCGCGCGCCATCCAGGTCGCCGGCAGCTGACAGTGGCGGCGGCAGGCACCGTGCTGACGGGCCGACCCTCGCGGGTCGGCCCGCTGCGCCCGGCATCGTGGAACACCGTGGGGCTGCTGATGATCGCGCCCTATGTGCTGGTGTTCCTGCTGTTCGTGCTCTACCCGGTGCTCTACGGGTTCTGGCTGGCCCGCCACCCCGACAGCTACCTGCGGCTGTGGCAGGACCCGGTCTTCGGCAACGCGGTCATCAACTCCGCGCTGTTCCTGCTGGTGGTGGTGAACATCAAGTTCGTGCTGGCGCTGTTCCTCTCGGGCTTCTTCGTGCACGAGCGCTGGTGGATCCGCATTGTGGCGGTGCTGTTCATCCTGCCCTGGGCAGTGCCCTCCATCCCCACCATCCTGTCCTTCCGCTTCATGCTCAACCCCGAGTGGGGCGTGATCAACAGCGTCTATTTCCGGCTCACCGGCCTGGACGGCCCCAACTGGCTGAACGACCGCTGGATCGCCTTCGCGATGGCCGGCATGGTGCACATCTGGAAGTCGCTGCCCTTCTGGACGCTCATTCTGGTCACCGGGCGGCTGGCCATCAGCAAGGATCTCTACGAGGCCGCGGCCGTCGATGGCGCCACCCGCCGCCAGCAGTTCGCCCACATCACCTGGCCGTCGATCCGCACGCTGTACATCACCTGCACCCTGCTCTCCATGATCTGGACGCTGGGCGACTTCAACAGCGTGTACCTGCTCACCGGCGGAGGTCCGTCGGATCTCACCCATGTGCTGGCCACCCTGGGCATCCGCTATCTGCGGCTCGATCAGGTCGACATGGCCATGGCCACCATCGTGGCGGCCATGCCGCTGGTGCTGCCGCTGGTGTTCTTCATGATGAAGCGGCTGTCGCGCGGCCCGCACGACGACTGAGGCCGGCCTGATGCGCAAGCTGCTCAATGAAGCCGGCCTGTGGCTGGTGGGCATCCCGGTGCTGCTCTGGACGCTGCTGCCCATCTACCACATGCTGCTGTTCGCGCTGTCGACCAAGGACAGCGCCTTCTCGGGGCGGCTGTGGCCGGCCACGCCCACGCTGCGAAATGTCGAGCTCGTGCTCACCCAGCAGCACCACTACCTGGGCAACTTCTGGTCGCAGATCGGCTCCAGCGTGCTGATCGCGGCGGCCACGGGCGTGCTCACCCTGGTGGTGGCCACCATGGCGGCCTTCGCCATCAGCCGGCTGCGGGTGCGTGGCGGGCGCTGGGTGATGAACGCGGCGCTGTTCACCTACTTCATCCCGGCGGCCTTCCTCGCGGTGCCGATGTACAAGACCATGGGCCTGTACGGCCTGCTGAACAACCGCTGGTCGATGATCCTGGCCATGGTCACGCTGGCCGCGCCCTACGCAATCTGGGTGCTCAAGCAGGCCTCCGACAAGCTGCCGGTGGAGCTCGACGAAGCCGCGATCGTCGACGGCGCCAGCGCCGGCCAGCTCTTCCGGCTGGTGTACCTCCCGCTGATGACGCCCTCGCTGGTGGCCATTGGCGTGTACGCGGTGCTGCTGGCCTGGAACGAGTACCTCTACGCCTTCCTGCTGCTCTCGGACGAAAAGGACATCACCGTGGCGGTGGCGCTGGGTCTGTTCCTGTCGGCCGACGACTCGCCCTGGGAGCTGCTGATGGCCACCGGCGTGCTCTACGCGCTGCCGCCGGCGGCGATCTACTACGCCTTCAAGCGCTACATGGTCTCGGGGCTCACCGCCGGGGCGGTCAAGAGCTGATCGACGCGCCCCGTGGGCGGCCCGATCAGACCACGATCGGATTGACCGCGCCGTCCATCGACAGGATGGCGCCCGAGACATAGCTCGCCTTGTCGGAGGCCAGGAACAGCACCGCGTTGGCGATCTCCTCGGGCGTGGCGATGCGGCCCAGCGGCAGCCGCGCCTTGGCGCGGGTGAGGGCCTCCTCGGGGCTGATGCCCTGCATGCGGGCGTCGGCCTGCATGCCTTCCTTGAGCCGCTCGGTGAGGGTGAGGCCGGGGTTCACCGCATTCACCCGGATGCCCTTGCCGGCATAGGCGCTGGCCATGCCCGCGGTCACGAGCATCAGCGCGGCATTGGCCGCGCCACCGGGCATGTGCACCGGGCTGGCCACCTTGCCGCCCGCGCCGATGACATTGACCACGCAGCCCGCGCCGCGCGCGGCCATGCGCTTGATGATCGCGTCGAGGGGAAAGACATAGCTGAAGTACTTCGCGTCCATGGCGGCGCGCCAGGCCGCGGGCTCGAGCTCGTCGGGCGGGGTGCGGCGCGCGGCGCCAGCCGAGGTGACCAGCACATCGATCGGGCCCAGGCCCGACTCCACCGCCGCCACCATGGCATTGACCGCGGCCGGGTCGGCCATCTCGCCGGCGAACGCCATCAGCCGACCGGGCGCTGCCGCGGCCGGCACCGCCTGCAGCAGCGCCGCGCGGCCACGCGCGAGGTTGCCGGCATCGCGCGAGACGATCGCCACCCGCGCGCCCTCGGCCAGAAAGCCCTGCGCGCAGGAAAGGCCGATGCCCTTGCTGCCGCCCGTCACCACCACCACCTTGCCGCCGAGTCCGAGATCCATCGTATCCTCCCCGCGTGTCCGCGATGCCGCGGACGCCCACCGTCCGCCAAGCCATGAACGATACCGCCTCCCGCCCGGCCACGCTGCCGGTCAACATCCGCGACAGCCGCGACGACGACCTGCCGCGCATCCAGGCGATCTACGCCCACCATGTGCTGCACGGTACCGGCACCTTCGAACTGGAACCGCCGGCGCTGGAGGAGATGCGGCGGCGGCGCGCCGATGTGCTGGGCAACGGCTTCGCCTGGCTGGTCGCCGAGCAGGACGGCGTGGTGCTCGGCTACGCCTACGCCAACTGGTTCCGCACCCGCCCCGCCTATCGCTTCACCGTCGAGGACTCGATCTACATTGCGCCCGAGGCGATCGGCCGCGGCGTGGGCCGACGGCTGCTCGAGGCACTGCTGGCGCGCTGCGCGCAGCGCGGCTGCCGTCAGGTGCTGGCGGTGATCGGCGACAGCGCCAACACCGGCTCGATCGCCCTGCACGCGGCCTGCGGGTTCCGAATGGCCGGCATGCTGCGCGCGGTAGGGTGGAAGTTCGAGCGCTGGCTCGATGTGGTGATGATGCAGTACGAGGCGGGCGACGCCGACCGCAGCCCGCCGGCCTGACCCCGGCGCTCAGCCGTAGGTGATGATCATCTTGGTGGCGAGCGCGTACAGCAGCACCGCGAAGATGCGCTTGAGCAGCGCCACCGGCATGCGATGGGCCAGGCGCGCGCCAAAAGGGGCGGTCAGCACGCTGGCCGCCACCACGGCGACCAGCGCCGGCAGGTAGATGAAGCCCAGGCTCCACGCCGGCAGACCGGGCACGCCCCAGCCGGCGATCACATGGCCGATCATGCCGACCACCGCCACCGGCACGCCGATGGCGGCCGCCGTGCCGATCGCGCGAGACAGCACCACCCCCCAGGCGAGCATCAGCGGCACGGTGAGAAATGCGCCGCCCGCCGAAGCCAACCCGCAGATCACGCCGACCACCACCCCGATGGCCACCAGCACCGGCGTGCGCGGCAGCCCGCTGCCGGGCGCAGGCTTGCGGCCAAGCAGCATCTGGGTGGCGCCACCATAGACCACCAGCGCAAAGCCGATCGCGAGCACCCGCTGCGGCAGCCAGCCGGACATCACCGTGGCGATGAAGCTGCCGGCGACCATCGCCGGCGCGATGCGGCGCACGATGGTCCAGTCAACCGAACCGAGCCGGTGGTGCGCGAGCACGCTGGAACTCGAGGTGAACACCACCGAGGCCATGGCGGTGGCCAGCGCCATGTGCACGATGTGGTCGCTGCTCAGCGACTGCGCGGCGAAGATCGCCGACAGGATGGGCACCAGGGTGAGCCCGCCACCGATTCCGAGCAGCCCGGCGAGAAAACCGATGACGGCGCCGATCGCGAGATAGGCCGCGAGCCAGGTGATCCAGGACATGGGCCGCGATCATACGCCTCGGAACGCGGCCAGCCGGCTCGCGGCATCCGCGCTGCTATCGTTCGCAGCTCCACCGCCCTCAATCCGGACCTTCGACGATGACCGCCCCCGACCTCTTCTCGCCCGTGCGCATCGGCGCCATCGATTGCGCCAACCGGGTCTTCATGTCGCCGCTCACCCGCTGCCACGCGCTGCCCGACGGCGATGTGCCGCACGCGCTCAACGCCACCTACTACGCCCAGCGCGCCAGCGCCGGGCTGATCATCAGCGAGGCCACCCAGGTCAGCCCGCAGGGCAAGGGTTATGTCGACACCCCGGGCATGTACAGCGCGGCCCAGCAGGCTGGCTGGCAGCTGGTGACCGATGCGGTGCATGCTGCCGGCGGGCGCATCGTCGCGCAGCTCTGGCATGTCGGATCGATCTCCCATCCCGACTTCCAGCCCGATGGCGCGCTGCCGGTGTCCTGTTCGGCGGTGAACCCGGGCGGCATCGTGCGCACCCCCGCCGGCAAGAAGGACCGCGTCGCGCCGCGGGCGCTGGAGACCCACGAGATTCCGGTGCTGATCGAGCAGTGGCGCCAGGCCGCGCTGATCGCGCAACGCGCCGGCTTCGACGGCGTCGAGCTGCACGGCGGCAACGGCTACCTGCTCGAGCAGTTCATGCGCGACGCCACCAACCACCGCACCGACGAGTGGGGCGGCAGCATCGCCAACCGGCTGCGCCTCACCCTGTCGATCATCGATGCCTGCATCGGCGTGTTCGGCAAGGACCGGGTCGGCATCCGGCTCTCGCCGGTGACCAATGCCAACAACTGCGGCCAGGACTCCAACCCGCAGGCCACCTACGGCACGCTGGTCGATGCCCTCAGCGAACGCGGCATCGCCTTCATCGACTTCGTCGAGGGCCAGACCGGCAGCACCCGCAACCTCGAGGGCTTCGATTTCGCGCTTGCCCGGCGGCGCTTCCGCGGCGCCTATGTGGCCAACAACCGCTACACCCGGGAGATGGCGCTCGATGCCGTGGCCCAGGGCGCGGCCGACGCGGTGGCCTTCGGCGTGCCCTTCATCGGCAATCCCGACCTGCCCGAGCGGCTGCGCCGCAACGCGCCGCTGGCCACCGCCAACCCGCAGACCTACTACGGGCAGAGCGCGGTCGGGTACACCGACTACCCGAGTCTGGACGCGGCCTGACCCGGACTGCCCGGCGGCGCGTCCCGATCGGCGGGCGCCTGGAGCAGCAGCGCCTCATCCGCGGGGGCGAGATTGCTGCCGCACAGCACGGTGGCCACCGACTGGCCGGCGAGCCGCTCGCGCAGCGCGAGCACGCCGGCCAGGCCGACCGCGCCGGAGGGCTCGAGCACCAGCCCGGCATGCGCGAAGGCCAGGCGCATGGCGGCGATGATGTCGGCATCGGACACCTGCATGATCTCGTCGACCAGACCGTCAAGGTCGGCGAGCGCCTCGGGCACCGGCACGCGCACCGCGATGCCATCGGCGATGGTGTCGGCGCTGGCGGTGGACACCGGATGGCCGGCCTGCCAGCTGAGCGCCATGGCGGGCGCGCCCTGCGCGCACACCCCGATCACCCGGGTGGCCGGCGAGGCCGCCTTGAACCAGCGCGCGATGCCGGCCAGCAGCGCCCCGTTGCCCAGCGGCACCAGCACCGCGTCGAAGGCCTCGCCGCGCCCGAGCATCTCGACCGCGATGCTGCCGTGACCCTCGGCAGTCTGGGGCTCGCGACCATCCTCGATCATGCGAGCGCCGCCCGCCGCGGCCCAGGCCTTCGCCGCGTCCTTAGCGGCATCGAAGTCGGCGCCGGCGTGACGCACCTCGGCCCCGAGCGCGCGCATGCGCGCCACCTTCAGCGGATTGGCGGCATGCGACGCGAACACCGTGACCGGCAGGCCGAGCGCGCGCCCGGCCCAGGCCACCGCCTGCCCCCAGTTGCCGGCGCTCGCGCAGACGATCGGTCCGCGCTCGCCGGCGCGCGCGAGGTCGGCCAGCAGCACGCTCGCGCCACGGGCCTTGAAACTGCGGATGGGGTTCAGGCACTCGAGCTTGAGCGTGAGCCGGCAGCCGAGCGCCTCGGCCAGCGGCTCGCAGACATACTGCGGGCTGTCGCGAAAGGGCGGCGGGATGTCGGCCGCCGCCGCCGCGATGCGGGTCAGCGAGAGCCGGTGCGCGGGGCGGGCAGCCTCGACCAGCGAGGCGCGCTCGCGGATCGGCCGCACCGCATCGGGGCCGTGGGCCCGCGCCGACATCAGGATGCCGTCGAGATGATCGATCTCGTGCTGCACGAGCTCGGCCAGCGCCAGGGGCAGCTCGCGCCAGTGCCGCTCGCGGCCCGCCTCGTCGTGATAGACCAGGTCGATGCTGCGATGCCGGCTCACCCGCACCAGCCGGTCAGGCACGCTCAGGCAGTCGTCCCACAGCGCGACACGGTCGGCGCTGACGCGGGTGATGCGCGGATTGATCAGCGCAAACGGCGTGGCGCCGAGCTGCATGGCGATGATGCGCAGCCCGATGCCCACCTGGGGCGCGGCCATCGCCCGGCCGAAACCGGCGCGTTCGCGGAAATCGGCAAGCGTGGCATGCAGCCGGCGCAGCACGCCCGGCAGCGCCTCGTCGGGAAATCGCACCGGCGCGGCCACGGCGGCCAGCCGCGGATCGCCCTCGGTGAGGATGGGCAGGATGTCGGCCGGATCAGGCGCCACGCCAGGTCTCAGTCGTAACGGCGGGCGTCCTCGATCAGCCTGCCGTCGTTGGGCAGGCTGCCCGGCGGCTGCAGCGCCACCTCGCCGCGCAGCGTGGTGACCTCGCGCAGGCTCTGCGCAACCCGCTCGGCGAGCCCCTCGGGCGCGCCGGCCACCTCGGCCCGCAGGGTCATGAGGTCGCTGGCCATCTCGCCCGAAACCACCAGGCGCACCCGACCGAGCTCGGGATGGCGACGCGCGATCTCGGCCACCTGACCGGGATGCACGAACATGCCGCGCACCTTGGTGGTCTGGTCGGCGCGGCCGAGCCAGCCGCGGATGCGCACATTGGTGCGGCCGCAGGGCGAGCGCCCGGGCAGCACCGCCGACAGGTCGCCGGTGCCGAAGCGGATCATCGGGTAGTCGGGATTGAAGCTGGTGACCACCACCTCGCCGACCTCGCCATCGGGCAGCGGCTCGCCGGTGCCGGGGCGCACGATCTCGAGGATGAGGTCCTCCTCGAGGATCATGCCCTCGAGCGCCTCGGATTCGTAGGCGATCAGGCCGACATCGGCGGTGCCGTACCACTGCAGCACGGTCTGCAGGCCCTGGTCGAGGAACCAGGCGCGCAGCGAGGGCGGCAGGGCCTCGGCGCCGACCAGCGCCCGGCGCAGGTTGCCGATGTCGGCGCCGGTCTCCAGCGCCTTCTCGATGATGATGCGCAGGAACGAGGGCGTGCCCACATAGGCATCCGGGCGCAGGGCGCGGATCACCTCGATCTGCTGCTCGGTCTGGCCGGTGCCGGCCGGGATCACCGCGCAGCCGATGTGACGCGCGGCCAGATCGACCATCCAGGCGCCGGGGGTGAGGTGGTAGCCGAAGCAGTTCTGCAGCACATGACCGGGCCGCATGCCGGCGGCCCACAACGCCCGCGCCGAACGCCAGGGATCGGGGCGCGCGCCCTCGGGATCGAAGATCGGGCCCGGCGAGAGATAGAGATGGCCCATGCGGCCGGGCGGCAGGGTGGTCAGCCCGCCGAACGGCGGTTCAGCCTGCTGAAGCGCCTTCAGCTCGGACTTGCGCAGCACCGGCAGCGCGGCCAGCGCCTTGCGCGAGGCCACCGCCCGGGCGTCGACCCCGGCCAGCCGCCGCCCCCAGCCCGGCGCATCCCGCTGCGCGAGGGCCACCAGCCCGGGCAGGCGGGCCATCAGCGCGCCTTCGCGGGCCTCCGGCTCGCGGGTCTCGAGATCGTCGTAGAACGGTGAGCTGTGCATCGGACACTCCCGAAAGCGTGGGACTCGCCCGGCGCCGATCCGGGGCGCAGGCAAGCCCCGACAGCGCCGGGGGCTGTTGCCCTACTTATCGTAGACGAAGAAGCCGCGCCCGCTCTTGCGGCCGAGCATGCCGGCGTCGACCATCTCGCGCAGCAGCGGCGCCGGCCGGTACTTGGGATCGTTGAAGGCCCCGTAGAGCACCTCCATGACCGCCAGCAGGACATCGAGGCCGACCATGTCGCACAGCGCCAGCGGGCCGATCGGGTGGTTGCAGCCCAGCCGCATGCCGGCGTCGATCTCCTCGGCGCTGGCGATGCCCTCCTGCAGCGTGAACACCGCCTCGTTGAGCATGGGGCACAGGATGCGGTTGACCGCGAAGCCGGCGCTGTTGCGCACGCCGATGGGGGTCTTGCCCAGGGCGCGCGAGAGCTCGGCCACCTCCTCGACCGTGGCCTCGGTGGTGCGCAGGCCGCGGATGATCTCGACCAGCGCCATCACCGGCACCGGGTTGAAGAAGTGCATGCCCACGAAGCGCTCGGGCCGGCTGGTGGCCGCGGCCAGGCGCGTGATGGAGATGGACGAGGTGTTGGTGGCGATGATCGCGCCCGGGCGCAGGATGCGGTCGACCGCCTGCAGGATGCGGATCTTGACGGCCTCGTTCTCGGTGGCCGCTTCGATCACCAGATCGGCCTGCGCGAGATCGCCGGCCTCGGTGGTGGTGCGGATTCGGGCCATGACCTGGGCCTTGGCCTCCTCGGTCAGCGCGCCCTTGCGCACCGAGCGGTCGAGCGAGCCCGAGATGGTCTTGAGCGCGCGCTCGAGCGCGGCGGGGTTCACATCCTGGACGATGGCCTGCAGGCCGGCGAGCGCGCACACCTGCGCGATGCCGTTGCCCATGGTGCCGGCGCCGATCACGCCGATGGTCTCGATTGCCATTGGGTTTCCTCCCTGAGCGAAGCCCGCAAGGATACGCCAGCCACGCCGCGCCCCGGCCGGAAATCGTCGATAATTCGCGCTTGCCGGCCCGATCCGCCCGGCCTCCGCGACCCACCGCAGGACCGCCACCATGACCGATCTTTCCGAGGCGAAGAAACTCGCCGAGTACCGCGCCGCGAACAAGGTGCGCTTCGTCACCGCCGCCTCGCTGTTCGACGGCCACGACGCGTCGATCAACATCATGCGCCGCATCCTGCAGAGCATGGGCTGCGAGGTCATCCACCTCGGCCACAACCGCTCGGTGCGCGAGATCGTCGACTGCGCGCTCCAGGAAGACGCCCACGGCATCGCGGTGAGCTCCTACCAGGGCGGCCATGTCGAGTACTTCAAGTACATGATCGATCTGCTGCGCGAGGCCGGCGCCTCGCACATCAAGGTCTTCGGCGGCGGCGGCGGCGTGATCGTGCCGGCCGAGATCCGCGAACTGCACGAGTACGGCGTCACGCGCATCTACTCCCCCGAGGACGGCCAGCGGCTGGGCCTCGCCGGCATGATCGGCGACATGATCCAGCGCTGCGACACCGACCTCGCCCGGCTCGCGCCGGCCGCGCTGTCGGCCATCCAGGCGCCGCCCGCGGGCGATGCCGAGGGCCTGGCCCGCTCGCGGCGCGCGCTGGCGCAGCTGATCACCGCCCTCGAGAACGGCACGCCGCCGGCAGGGCTGGATGCCGCCGGCTTCGACGCCCTTCGCCAGGCCCTGCACCAGCAGGCCGACACCGTGCGCACCCCGGCCCTGGGCATCACCGGCACCGGTGGCGCCGGCAAGAGCTCGCTCACCGACGAGCTGGTGCGCCGATTCCGGCTAGACCAGGACGACGCCCTGCGGCTGGCCATCATTTCCGTCGATCCCACCCGCCGCAAGAGCGGCGGCGCGCTGCTCGGCGATCGCATCCGCATGAACGCGATCAACCACCCGAATGTGTTCATGCGCTCGCTGGCCACCCGTGAGGCCGGCAGCGAGGTCAGCCGCGCCCTGCCCGATGTGATCGCCGCCTGCCGCGTGGCCGGCTTCGACCTGATCGTGGTCGAGACCTCCGGCATCGGCCAGGGCGACGCGGCGATCGTGCCGCTGGTCGACGCCACGCTGTATGTCATGACCCCGGAGTTCGGCGCCGCCAGCCAGCTCGAGAAGATCGACATGCTCGACTTCGCCGACTTCGTGGCAATCAACAAGTTCGACCGCAAGGGCGCCGCCGACGCGCTGCGCGATGTCGCCAAGCAGTACCAGCGCAACCGCGAGCAGTGGAACCGCCGCCCCGACGAGATGCCGGTCTGGGGCACGCAGGCCAGCCGCTTCAATGACGACGGCGTCACCGCGCTCTACCAGGGCATGCTGCCGCGCCTGACCGAGCTCGGACTGCGGCTGCCGCTTGCCGGCCAGACCGATCCGGCCCGTCCCGGGCGGTTGCCGGCGGTGGTGGCGCGACACTCCTCCAGCCAGGTGGTGATCGTGCCGCCGCAGCGCACCCGCTACCTGGCCGACATCGCCGACACGGTGCGCGGCTACAAGCAGCGCGCCCGCGCCCAGGCGCGTCTCGCCCGCGAGGTGCAGCAGCTGCGCGAGAGCCGGCGGATGCTGCACGAGGCCAACCCCGGGAAGCACCGCGCGCTCGAGGCCCTCGAGGAGCAGGCCGCGCTGCGCGAGGCCCGGCTCGACGCCGATGCCCGCGCCCTGCTCGCTGCCTGGCCGCAGGTGCGCCAGGACTACGCCGGCGACGAGCTGGTGGTCACGGTGCGCAACCGCGAGATCCGCACCGAACTCACCCGCACCAGCCTGTCGGGCACGAAGATCCGGAAGGTGGCGCTGCCCGGCTTCGAGGATCACGGCGAGCTGCTGAAGTGGCTGCTCCTCGAGAACCTGCCTGGCTCCTTCCCGTACACCGCTGGCGTGTTCGCCTTCAAGCGCGAGGGCGAGGACCCCACCCGGATGTTCGCCGGCGAGGGCGATCCGTTCCGCACCAACCGGCGCTTCAAGCTGCTCTCCGAGGGCATGCCCGCCAAGCGGCTGTCCACCGCCTTCGACAGCGTCACGCTCTACGGCCACGATCCGGCGCTGCGCCCCGACATCTACGGCAAGGTGGGCAACAGCGGCGTGAGCATCGCCACGCTCGACGACATGAAGGTGCTCTACGGCGGCTTCGACCTCTGCGACCCGGCCACCAGCGTGAGCATGACCATCAACGGGCCGGCACCCACGCTGCTCGCGATGTTCATGAACACCGCCATCGACCAGCAGATGGAGGCCTTCCGCCAGCGCGAGGGCCGCGAGCCCGACGCCGCCGAGTCGGCGAGGCTGCGCGCGCAGACGCTGTCATCGGTGCGCGGCACGGTACAGGCCGACATCCTCAAGGAAGACCAGGGCCAGAACACCTGCATCTTCAGCACCGAGTTCAGCCTGAAGGTGATGGGCGACATCGCCGAATACTTCGTGCAGCACGATGTGCGCAACTTCTACTCGGTGAGCATCAGCGGCTATCACATCGCCGAGGCCGGCGCCAACCCGATCAGCCAGCTCGCGTTCACGCTGTCCAACGGCTTCACCTTCGTCGAGGCCTACCTCGCCCGCGGCATGCACATCGACGACTTCGCGCCCAACCTGAGCTTCTTCTTCAGCAACGGCATGGACCCGGAGTACACGGTCATGGGCCGCGTGGCGCGACGCATCTGGGCGGTGGCCATGCGCGACCGCTACGGCGCCAACGATCGCAGCCAGAAGCTGAAATACCACTGCCAGACCAGCGGTCGCAGCCTGCACGCGCAGGAGATCCAGTTCAACGACATCCGCACCACGCTGCAGGCGCTGATCGCCACCTACGACAACGCCAACAGCCTGCACACCAACGCCTTCGACGAGGCGATCACCACCCCCACCGAAGACAGCGTGCGCCGCGCCATGGCCATCCAGCTGATCATCAACCGCGAGTGGGGACTGGCCAAGAACGAGAACCCGCTGCAGGGCAGCTTCATCGTCGACGAGCTCACCGAGCTGGTCGAGGAGGCGGTGCTGGCCGAGTTCGAGCGCATCGCCGAGCGCGGCGGGGTGCTGGGCGCCATGGAGACCGGCTACCAGCGCGGCAAGATCCAGGACGAGAGCATGCACTACGAGATGCTCAAGCACACCGGCGAGTACCCGATCATCGGCGTGAACACCTTCCGCAACCCCAAGGGCGACCCCATCCCCGAGAAGCTAGAGCTCGCCCGCTCCACCGAGGACGAGAAGCGCTCGCAGCTCGCCCGCCTGGCCGAGTTCCAGACCCGCCACGCCGACCGCGCGCCCGAGGTGCTGGCCCGGCTGCGCCGAACAGTCATCGACAACGGCAATGTCTTCGCCGTGCTGATGGATGCGGTGCGCTGCTGCTCGCTCGGCCAGATCACCGAGGCGCTGTTCGAGGTGGGCGGCCAGTACCGCCGCAGCATGTAGTCGGGGAGCGCGCCGTGGCACTGAGCGACATCGAGATCGCCCGCGAGGCGACGCTGCGGCGGATCACCGAGCTGGCCGCCGACCGGCTGGGCATCGACGACCGCCATCTGGTGCCCTATGGCCACCACAAGGCCAAGCTCACCCTGCCCTTCATCGAGTCGCTGCGCGACCGACCGGAAGGCCGGCTGATCCTGGTCACCGCGATCAGCCCCACGCCGGCGGGCGAAGGCAAGACCACCACCACGGTCGGCCTGGGCGACGCGCTCAACCGGATCGGCGCGCGGGCCATGATCGCGCTGCGCGAGCCCTCGCTCGGCCCGGTGTTCGGCCTGAAGGGCGGTGCCACCGGCGGCGGGCGGGCGCAGGTGGTGCCCATGGAGGACATCAACCTCCATTTCACCGGCGACTTCCACGCGATCGCGCTGGCCAACAACCTGCTCGCGGCGGCGATCGACAACCACATCCACCACGGCAACGCGCTCGACATCGATGTCCGCCGCATCAGCTGGCGGCGGGTCATGGACATGAACGACCGGGCGCTGCGCGCGCTCACCGTGGGCCTGGGCGGGCCGGCCAACGGGCAGCCGCGCGAAGACGGCTTCGACATCGTCGTGGCCTCCGAGGTGATGGCCATCCTGTGCCTGGCCACCTCGCTGGCCGACCTACGCGAGCGGCTCGGCCGCATCGTGGTGGCGCAGACCCGCGATCGCCGGCCGGTGCTCGCCGCCGACCTGAAGGTGCATGGCGCGATGGCGGTGCTGCTGCGCGATGCGATCTCGCCCAACCTGGTGCAGACCCTCGAGAACAACCCCGCGCTGCTGCACGGCGGGCCCTTCGCCAACATCGCCCATGGTTGCAACTCGGTGATCGCCACCCGCACCGCGCTGCGCCTGGCCGACTATGTGGTCACCGAGGCCGGATTCGGCGCCGATCTCGGCGCCGAGAAGTTCATCGACATCAAGTGCCGCCTCGCCGGGCTGCGGCCGGCCGCGGCGGTGGTGGTGGCCACGGTGCGCGCGCTCAAGTACCACGGCGGGGTGGCACTCGACGCGCTCGGCACCGAAGACCTGCCCGCGCTGGGGCGCGGCCTGGCCAATCTCGAGCGCCATCTGCGCAACCTGCGCGAGGTGTTCGGCCTGCCCTGCGTGGTGTCCATCAACCACTTCGCCTCCGACACCGAGGCCGAGCACGCCCTGCTGCGCGAGCGGGTGGCGGCGCTGGGCGTGCCGGCGCACACCGCACGGCACTGGGCCCAGGGCAGCGAGGGCGCGACCGACCTCGCCCGCGAAGTGGTGCGCCTGGCCGCGCAGCCCACCGAGCTGCGATTCGCCTATGCCGATGACCAGCCGCTGTGGGACAAGATCCGGGCGCTCGCCACCCGGGTGTATGGCGCGGCCGAGGTGCGCGCCAGCCCGGGCGCGCGCGCGCGTCTCAATCAGCTGCAGGCCGAGGGCCACGGCCGGCTGCCGGTGTGCATCGCCAAGACCCAGTACAGCTTCTCCACCGATCCGTCGCTGCGCGGCGCGCCCGAAGGCCATGTGCTCGACGTGCGCGAGGTCCGGCTGGCCGCCGGCGCGGGCTTCGTGGTGGTGATCTGCGGCGATGTCATGACCATGCCCGGCCTGCCGAAGGTGCCCGCGGCCGAACGCATCGATCTCGACGAGCAGGGCCGCATCATCGGCCTGTCCTGAGGCGCTGGCGCCGCGTGCACAGTCCCCCGACGGCCGGCATGGCGCCTTCCCAGACCCTGGTGCTGATCAACCCGCGGGCCGGCGGCGGCCGCGCCGGCCGGCTGGTCGAGCCGATGCGGCGCTGGCTGCAGACCCATGCGCCCGGCGTGCCGCTGGCGGCCATCGACAGCATCGACGAGGCCGAGCAGCGGATCCAGACCGGCCCGATCGGGCTGCGGGTGGTGCTGGTGGGCGGCGACGGCACGGTGCACCGCATGCTCGCCTCGCTGCTGGTGCGCCGATGCGAGTTCGGGCTGGTGCCCGCCGGCAGCGGCAACGACATCGCCCGCGCCATGGGCGTGGCCGGCCTGGGCTGGCGAGCGGCGCTTGCGCACGCGCTGAGCGCGCCCGCCGCGCCGCTCGATGTCGGCGAGTGCGCCTTCGGCGGACGCACCGTGCTGTTCCTGAGCAGCCTCGCCGGCGGATTCGACGCCGCGGTCGGCGCGCGCGCCCTGAAGACCCCGGGCTGGCTGGGCGGCCGGGCCCGCTACCTGTGGGCCACGCTGCGCGAGCTGCAGTCGCTGCAGACCTGGCGCATGCGGGTGCGGCTCGATGGCCGCGAGGTGCACCTGGGCCGCGCGCTGTTCGCCTCGGCGCTCAACACCCCGACCTACGGCGCCGGGCTGCCCGCGGTGCCGCTGGCGCGGGCCGATGACGGCCGGCTCGACGCGCTGCTCGCCGGCCGCTTCGGCCGCCTGGGCGCCCTGGGCATGCTGCCGCGGCTGATTCTCGGGCGGCACCTCACCCATCCGCGGGTGAGCACCCAGCCCTTCACCGAGATGATCGTCGACAGCGAGAGCGCCGTGCCGCTCGCCGCCGACGGCGAGCCGGTGGGCCGCGCCCACAGCTGGCGGGTGCGGGTGCGGATCGGCGCGCTGCCGGCGATGTGCCGCCGGAAGCCGCACTGAGTCCACGGATCGCGCCGGGGCCGGAGCGCGACGGCAGCATGCGCTATCCTCGACCGCCACCCCAACCCCATCCCGAGGAGACACCATGAGCGCCACCGACATCCAGGCCATCGAGGCGGCCGATGCCCGCCGCTGCCAGGCCGCGCTGGCCAAGGACGCGGCCACGCTGCGCGAGCTGATGGGCGATGACCTGCTGTATGTCCACAGCAGCGCCACCGCCGAGGACAAGGCCACCTACATCGACCGGGTGGTCAACGGCTTCTACGACTACAAGGGCTTCACCCATCTGCGCCGCAACTTCCGGGTGTACGGCGATGTCGCCCTGGTGGACGGCGATGTGCGCATCCAGGTGGTGGTGAAGGGCGGGCTGAAGGACTTCGTCAGCCGCTACCTGCAGGTCTGGGCCCGCCGCAACGGCGGCTGGCAGGTGGTGTCCTGGCAGTCCACCCCGGTGCCCGCGGCCTGAGCGGCAAGCCCCCGCTTCAGCCGCGGGTGCGCATCGGCCCGAGGAAGTCGCGCTTGCCCACCGGCACGCCGTGATGCCGCAGGATGTCGTACGCGGTGGCGGCGTGGAAGTAGAAGTTGGGCAGCGAGAACGACAGAATGAAGGTCTCGGCCGTGAACGGGATCTGCCGGCCGCGGATCTCGAAGGCCATGTCGCGGCCGGCGAGCGCATTCACCTCGGCCGCGCCGACCTGCTCGAGCGCCGCCTTCGCCTCGGCGATCAGCTGCTGCAGGTCGGCGTAGCCGCGCGGCGGGGCCTCGCCCGGCGGGGTGAAGAGGCCGCGGCGCAGCCCCTCGATCGCGCCCCGCGAGTGGTGGGCCACCGACTCGACCTGAAACTTGAGGGGCAGCATGTCGGGCGCGAGCCGCGCCTGCACGAGGGTCTCGGGGTCGATGCCCTGGGCGGTGCAGTGCGCCAGGCCCTTCTCAAGGCAGCCGCTGATCGCGGTGAGGGTCTGCAGATAGCTGGCAACGCTCAGGTCGTACAGGGAAACGGACATCGGGGCAGCTCCGGTTGGGGTGGAGAAATCGCCTGACGCGGGGTCGGTGCGATGGGGGGCGGGCGCACGCGCCGACGCGCTCAGGCCGGCACGACCGCGCCGAGCGCCTCGCGCAGCAGGGCCGGCGGGTCGGCCCGGCCGAGGCGGCCGGCCAGCGCCAGGGTGGGCCGCTGCGCGAGCATGTCGGTCAGCGCGACGCGCAGCGCGGCCTCGTCGATGGCCTGCAGCTGCGCCAGCCGCTCGCCGGGCAGCACGACGCGGTCATGCATGAGCAGGTCGCGGCCCAGCCACTCGGCGAAGGCCGCCGGCCGCTCGAGGCTGCGGGCCAGCCGCATGGCCTGCTGGTTGCGGCTGCGTTCCAGGTCATCGGCGTCGATGCGCGCGGCCGCGCCGACCACCACATCGAGGCCCACCTTGAGCAGCTCGCGCAGGTTGCGCGGCGACACGCCGGCGGTCACCTGCAGCACGCCACCGTCTTCCAGGCCGTCGGTCCAGGCATCGATCTGGTAGGCGAGGCCGCGCTGCTCGCGCACCGACTGGAAGAGCGGCGAGGACATGCCGCCGCCGAGCAGCTCGGCGGCGAGTTCATGCACCGCGTGACGCGGATCGGCACGGCCCGGCACCGGCCAGCCCAGCACCACCGAGGTCTGCTCGGTGTCGTCGTCCAGGTGGCGAAAGCCGCCCACATAGCGGGCGGCGACGCGCGCCGGCCGATCGCCGCGGGGCAGGCCGCCGAAGTGCGCGTGAACCATGGCCACGAACGCCTCGTGCTCGACCGCGCCGACCGCGGTGACCACGAGATTGGCGCCCGTGCAGTGCCGGTGCTGGTGATCGAGCAGGTGCTCGCGGCCGATGCGCCGCACATTGCGCGGCCGACCGAGGATCGGCCGGCCCAGCGCCTGACGGGGGAACGCCAGCGCATCGAAGACATCCTGGGCCACCGACTCGGGGTCGTCGGCGGCATCCCCGAGCTCCTGCAGGATGACCTGACGCTCGCGCTCGATCTCGTCGGGCGGGAAGACCGAGCGGGACAGCACATCGGCCATCACCGCCAGCGCGGTGTCGGCGTGGGCGGCGAGCATCAGGGTTTCGCAGGCGGTGTGGTCCTTGGCGGTGTAGGCGTTGATGCTGCCCCCCAGCCGCTCGATCTCGAGGGTGATGGCGCGGGCATCGCGCAGCGCGGTGCCCTTGAATGCCATGTGCTCGTAGAAGTGCGACAGGCCGTTGAGCTCGGCCGGCTCGTCGCGGGAGCCCACGCGCAGCCAGGCGCCGATGGCCACGGTGCGAAAACCCGGCATGGCGGCGGTGGCCACGCGCAGCCCGTTGGGCAGGGTGGTGGTGCGGACTTCGGGGTCGGTGATCAGCATCGCTTGACTGCCGATTCTACGCCCTCGCCCGAGGACACCCGGGCGATGACCACGGCATGCGAAAGCGAGATCGCCCGGCAGCTGGGCGCGCGCCGGCGCTGCTAGGCTTGCGTGAAGGAGACCGACATGGGGCTGAATCCGCCGATCCTCGGCCTGTTCCGACGCCTGCTGGCCGAACGCGACCAGTCCGAGGGCGCCGACTGGGACGCCACCGACAGCGAGCTCGACTGCGCCGTCTACCACGACCCCGACATCCACCGCCGCGAGGTGGACCGGGTGTTCCGGCGCATGCCGCTGTGCCTGGGCCGGGCCGACCAGCTGCCCGAGCCGGGAAGCATGATCGCCCGCGACCTGCTCGGCCTGCCGCTGCTGATCGTGCGCGATCGTGGCGGCGAGATCCGGGTGCTGCTCAATGTCTGCCGCCACCGCGGCGCGCGGCTGCTCGAGGCCCAGGAGACGGTCTGCCGGCAGTCGACCCTGTCGTGTCCGTATCACGCCTGGACCTACGAGCTCGACGGCGCGCTGCGCGGCATCCCCGGCGCAGAAGGCTTTCCCTGCCTGCAGCGCGCCGAGCGCGGCCTGCGCCAGCTGCCCAGCGCGGTGCGCCACGGCTTCATCTGGGCGGTGCTCGACCCGCAGGCGAGCGCCCCCGATGTGGCCGGCTTCCTGGGCGATATCGACCGCGACCTCGCCTCGCTCGGCCTGGAGGGGCACCACTTCTTCCGGCAGCGGGTGCAGCGCCGGGCCTGCAACTGGAAGCTGGTGATGGATGCCTTCCAGGAGGTCTATCACATCCGCCGGCTGCACGCCGGCTCGATCGCGGGCTACTTCCCGGGCTCGCGCTTCACCGCCGAGGGCGAAGGCCTGCACACCCGCATCCTGGTGGGCCGCGAGCTGCTCGCCCAGGCGCAGGACCTGCCCGAAGACCAGTGGGATGTGCGCTGCCATGCCACCCTCACCCACGCCATCTTCCCGAACAGCCTGATCATCTATCACCCTGATTTCACCAGCCACCTGGGGCTGTTTCCCACCGACCCGGGCGAGGTGCTGTTCGTGCACAGCCTGTTCACGCCGCACGCGCCGCGCAGCGAGAAGGAACGCGCGCACTGGGAACGCTCATTCGACCTCATCGACGGCAGCGTGTTCAGCGCCGAAGACCTGCGCATCTCGGAGCAGATCCAGAGCGCGCTCGGCGCCGGCGCCAACCAGCGCTTCGCGCTTGGCCGCTTCGAGCAGAACCTGCGGCGCTTCCATGAACACCTTGCCGCGCTGATCAATCGCGACTGAGCGCGCTGCCACCCCACCGGAGAACGCCATGCAGCTGCAGGACAAGACCCTCATCATCACCGGCGCGGCCAGCGGCATCGGCCGGGCGCTCGCGCTGCGCTTTGCCCGCGAGCGGCCCCGCGGCCTGGTGCTGGCCGATCTGCCGGCGCAGGCCGCAGCCCTGCAGGCGCTTGCGCAGTCGCTGAGCGAGGGCCAGGCCGGGGCAGGCGCGGCCGTGCCCTGCCTGGCGGTGCCCACCGATGTGGCCGTGGAGGCGCAGGTGCAGGCGCTGGTGGCCGCGGCCGAACAGCGCTTCGGCGGCGTGGATGTGTTCTGCTCGAACGCCGGCATCATCCGCGACGGCGACGAGAACGCGCCCGAGGCGCAGTGGACGCTGAACTGGCAGGTCCATGTCATGGCCCATGTCTACGCGGCGCGCGCGGTGATGCCGGGCATGAAGCGGCGCGGCGGCGGCTATCTGGTCAACACCGCCTCGGCGGCGGGCCTGCTCACCTCGCTGCCCTCGGCCACCTACGCGGTGAGCAAGCACGCCGCGATCGCGCTGGCCGAGTGGCTCTCGATCCAGCATGGCGAGGCCGGCATCCGGGTGTCGGTGCTCTGCCCGCAGGCGGTGGACACGCCGATGATCGCGGGTCGGGGCGGCTCGTCGGCGGCGCGCGCCGATGGCGTGATCTCGGCCGAGGACCTTGCCGACTGCGTGGTGGCCGGCATGGCGAGCGAACGGTTCCTGATCCTGCCGCACCCGCAGGTGCTCACCTACTTCCAGCGCAAGGCCCAGGACTACGACCGCTGGCTCGGCGGGATGCGCCGCTTTGCCGGCAAGCTCGGGCTGCGGCGCAACTGAGCCGCCCGCCAGCCCGCCGGCGGGCTCAGGCCGCGCGGGCCGGAATGAGCACCGGCATCGACATGAAGCCGTGCACGAAGTTCGAGAGCACCCGCCGCGGCTGACCGGTGACCTCGATGACCGGATAGCGCTTGAGGATCTCCTCCCAGAGGATGCGCAGCTGCATCTCGGCCAGCCGGTTGCCCACGCAGCGGTGGATGCCGAAACCGAAGGACAGGTGCTGGCGCGGCCGGGCGCGATCGATGATGAAGGCGTCGGGGTTCTCGATGGCCTCGGGGTCGCGGTTGCCGGAGAGGTACCACATCGCCACCTTGTCGCCCTTGCGGATGAGCTGGCCGCCGAGCTCGACATCGCGGGTGGCCGTGCGGCGCATGTGCGCGAGCGGGGTCTGCCAGCGGATGATCTCGGGCACCAGGCTGGCGACCAGCGCCGGGTTCTCGCGCAGCTTGCGGTACTGCTCGGGATGGCGGTTCAGCGCCAGCAGACCGCCGGTGATGGAGTTGCGGGTGGTGTCGTTGCCGCCCACGATCAGCAGCAGCACATTGCCCAGGAACTGGCGCTCGTCCATGTGCCGGGTGGCCGGCGAATGGGCCAGCATGGAGATCAGGTCGTTGCGCGGCGGCTGGTTGACCCGCTCATTCCACAGGCGCGCGAAGTAGGCCTGGCACTTGCCGAGCTCCTCGCGCCGCTGCTCCCAGGAGGTGACCGCGCCGCGGGCCTTGGGGTGGCCGGTGGCCATCTCGGACCACCAGGTGAGCAGGCTGCGCTCCTCGAAGGGGAAGTCGAAGAGGGTGGCCAGCATCTGGGTGGTGAGCTCGATGGACACCCGTCGCACCCAGTCGAACTCCTCGCCGATCGGCAGGCCGTCGAGGATGGCGGCGGCGCGGCTGCGGATGGTGCCCTCGAGCAGGGCGAGGTTGCCCGGGGCCACGATCGGGCTGACCGTGCGGCGCTGCTCGTCGTGCTGCGGCGGGTCCATCGCGATGAAGCTGGGCAGGCGTTCATCGGGCAGCGGCTCGGCCAGGGTGATGCCGCCGAGCGCGGAATCGGAGGAGAACGCCTGGTGGTTCACCTCGACTTCCATGATGTGCCGGTAGGTGGTCACCGACCAGAACGGACCGAAGCGGCTGCGGGCGCAGTAGTGCACCGGCGCCTCGCGGCGCAGCCGCTCGAAGTACATGCCGACGGTGTCGTCCTCGAAGATGTAGCCGCTGCTGACATCGAGCTCGGCCAGCGGGATGGCGTTGATCTCGTCGCGGCTGAGGCTGCGATAGACGCTGGGCGTGGAGATGTCCATGGTGCGATTCCCGGGGTGAGACAGGCCGGCCGAGGGTTCAGGCGCCGACGAACTTCGGCGGGCGCTTCTCGACGAAGGCGCGGGCGGCCTCGGCGTGATCGGCCGTGCCCATGCAGCGCACCTGATGGGTGGCCTCGCTGTCGATGGAGGTGCGCAGGTCGGCGCGCGCGGCCAGGTTCACATTCTGCTTGATGTAGCCGAGCGTGACCGAGGGCCCGTTGGCCAGCGCCGCGACGAAGGCCGCCGCCTGCTCCTGGAACAGCCCCGGCGGATAGACGCGGTGGAGCAGGCCGAGCGCGAGCGCCTCGTCGGCATCGAGCAGCGGCGAGAACATCAGCAGTTCCTTGGCGCGGGCAGCGCCGACCAGCTGGGTGAGGAACCAGCTGGCGCCGTAGTCGCCCGACAGACCGACCTTGGCGAAGGCCACCGTGAGCCGCGCGCTGTCGACCGCGATGCGGAAGTCGCAGGCCATGGCCAGCGCCAGCCCCGCGCCCGCGGCCGGGCCCGGAATGACCGCGATGGTGGGCTTGGGGATCTCGTGCAGCAGGCGCGAGGCCTCGGCGCGGTCGCGCAGCCGCGTGGCGCGCTGCTCGAAGGTCTGGCTGGCGTCGCGGCCGGCCGCCATCGACTTCACATCGCCGCCGGCACAGAAGGCGCCGCCCGCGCCGGTGAGCACGATCGCGCGCACGGCAGGGTCGAGCTGCGCGCGCTGCAGCGCCGCCACCATGAGGTCGGACATCTCGAGGTTGAGGGCGTTGCGCGCCTCGGGGCGGTTCATGGTCAGCGTGAGAACGCCGTCCTTGAGGGTTTCGATCAGCACCTTGTCCATGCGGGTCTCCGTGGGCGTGTTCAGGCGAGCGCGGCGGCGGCGGGCGCGGCCGGCGCGAGGTCTTCATCGCGGCCGATCTCGGCCAGGATCTGGTACGAGCGCAGCCGCGCGGCGTGGTCGAAGATGGCGCCGCTGGCCATCAGCTCGTCGGCGCCGGTCTGCTCGACGAAGCGGCGCAGCTGCCGGCCGACGCTCTGGCGCGAACCCACGAACGAGCAGGTGAGCATGCGCTCGACCTGAACCCGCTCCATGGGGGTCCAGTACTGGTCGATGTCGTCGATCGGCGGGGGCAGCTGGCCGCGGGCGTTGCGCATCATGTCGGTGAAGCGCTGCTGCAGGCTGGTGAACAGGCGCCGGGCCTGCTCGTCGGTGTCGGCGGCGATGACATTGACGCCGACCATGGCATGCGGGCGCTGCAGCTGGGCCGAGGGCCGGAAGTGCTCGCGGTACACCTGCAGCGCCTCGTGCAGGGCGTCGGGGGCGAAGTGCGAGGCAAACGCATAGGGCAGGCCGAAGTGCGCGGCCACCTGGGCGCCATACAGGCTGGAGCCGAGAATCCAGAGCGGCACATTCGTGTCGGCGCCAGGCACTGCGCGGATGGCCTGGTTGGGCTGCACCGGCCCGAGGAAGGCCTGCAGCTCGGCGATGTCCTGCGGGAAGCGCTCCGCGGACCGCGGATCACGGCGCATGGCGCGCATGGTGAGCTGGTCGGTGCCCGGCGCGCGGCCCAGGCCGAGATCGATGCGGCCGGGATAGAGCGACTCGAGCGTGCCGAACTGCTCGGCGATCACCAGCGGCGAGTGGTTGGGCAGCATGATCCCGCCCGCGCCCACCCGGATGCTGCGCGTGCCGCCGGCGACATGGCCGATGACCACCGCCGTGGCGGCGCTGGCCACGCCGGTCATGTTGTGGTGCTCGGCCATCCAGTAGCGACGGTAGCCCCAGGCCTCGGCATGGCGGGCGAGGTCGAGGGTGTTGCGCAGCGCGTCGGCCGGGGTGTCGCCACGGCGCACCGGCACCAGATCGAGGACGGACAAGGGGATCATGGCGGGGTCTCGGAAAACAGTCGGGAATCCGGCATTGTCGGCCGGAACGGCCGGACCTGCCAGCCGCGGCCGGGGGATCAGGCCTGCGCGGCCAGCCAGGCCGCTTCCTCGCCGGGTTCGGGCAGCACGCGGCCGCCTTCGAGAATCCAGGACGCCGGGGTGGTGGAGGTGCGCATGCCCACCGATTCGGCGGGCACCCCGGCGATGCCGGCCACCACCTGCACGCAGCGGGCGACGATCTCGTCGGCCAGCGACTGCGGCCGACCCGCGCGGATGCCGCCGTGCAGGCGGATCGCCGGCCCGCCGGCCGGCGCCGGCTGGTGGTGGAACTGCACATGCACGAAGGTGGGCGGCGCCTGGGTGACATGGCAGTGGATGGCGGTGATCGCCCGGGCGATGGCGGCGCGCTGGGTGTCGTCGAGCGAGCCCTCGGGAGCGGTGCAGCGGTAGAGCGGCATGGTCGGTTTCCTGGGTGACAGGGCGCGCTCAGGCGCCGGAACGGTCGGCCGCCACCACCATGACATCGTGGTAGGGCGCGCCGGTGATCTCGCTGAACATTCTCGCGACCTCGTCCATCAGCGCGATGCGCGACGGCTGGTCGGTGCCGGCGGGCACGCTGCCCAGGACCATGGAGGCCTGCGAGGGCTCGCCGGCGGTGAACCACAGGCCCGGCGCGACCTCGGTGAACTCCACCGAGAGCGACTCGGGCGGCACGCCGAAGCGGGCGGCGTTGATGCGCTGCAGGCCCTCGCGAACCCGCTCGCGGGCGGGCTCGGCGATGCGGCCGTTGACCAGGCACTTGTAGACGATCATGGGTTTCCCGGAAGCGAAAGGCGGAACTCGGTCACGCGCGGCGCGTGACCGGTGTCATGTCGGTGATCTTGACATCATCGGCTGCGCCCGGGGGGCCGGGAAGCGGACAGGTGGCACGGCTTCGCGTGACCGATTTCCGCTTTTCCCGAGGCGCGCCGCGCAACCCGCGCGCGGCGTGACGAAAGTCATGTCGGCGGCTTTGACAGGCCGGCGGAGCGGCGTCAAGCCCGCAGATCCAAGTCATTGATCCTGCTCATGAAGATTCGCCGGCATGAAGCTTGCAGAGCAATGGGCACCCGACCCGGATGCCTGCCATGCCACGCCCACTGCCCACCCGACACCACGCCTTGCCGAGCCCGGATCGGCCGACCTGCTCCCAGCCCATGGCGCGCGTCGCCCGCACCGGGCGGCGGCCAGGGCTGGCGGGCGCCTGGCGGCGGGCCTGGGGCCGGCTGGCGCTGGCCCTGGGGCTGGCGATGGCCGCCTCGGGCAGCGCCTGGGCCGGTCCTTTCGGCTACCTGCAGGGCCTCGGCGTGGACATCAGCACCGGCATGGGCGCGATCGATCGGCCGGCCTCGGCCTGGACGCCGACGGCGGCCGGCGTGGTCTATCAGATCGAGGACTCGGTGGGCGCGGGCGGGCTGGTCGGCCCCGGGATCGGCGGCCAGCCCTTCGACCTCGAGGCGCTCTATGTCCAGCGCACCGCCACGCAGCTGATCATCACCGGCGTGTCGGGCGCGCCGATCGCGCTGAACCCGGCCGCGGGCACCAGCTCCACCATGTGCTTCCCGCCGGCCTGCGACCCGAGCTTCGGGATGGGCGACTTCTTCATCGGGGTGCGGGTGGGCGGCGCCTTCGCGCCCCGGGTGGGCGTGGAGCTCACCGGTCATGCCTTCATGTCGAACAGCCTGGGCTACACCAGCGGCTGGACCAGCCCGCTGCGCGCCGGCGGCATCGTCGATGTCAGCGGCGTGGCCACCAGCCCGCTGACCATCGGCCAGGTGGGCTGGGAGAGCGGGCTGAGCAATCTGCTCGGCGTGGGCGCGCCCAGCCAGATCAGCGACGACTACACCGTGGGCTTCAGCCTGGCGCGCCTGGCCACCCTGGCCTACGAGACCATCGGCGAGCACACCGCCTACCAGGCGATCGTCAAGCTGAGCGATCTCGGCTCGCTCAACGGCCTGGGCGAGCTGGTGGTCCACTGGGGCGAGGCCTGCGGCAACGACTTCCTGCGGGTCGACCTCGCCGGCGGCGGCGGCGAGGTGTCCGCGCCACCCACCCTGTCGCTGCTCGGCCTGGCCGCGCTGCTCGGGCTGGCAGGCCGTTTGCGAAACCGCGCCCGCTGAGCAGGGGTGGACGGCCGGCGCCGCCGGCATCAGAGTCCGCAGCCATGGACACGCAGGCAACCGGGCCGCTCGCCGGCCTGAAGGTGATCGAACTCGGCCAGCTCATCGCCGGCCCCTTCGCCGCCAAGACCCTCGCCGACTTCGGCGCCGAGATCATCAAGATCGAGCCGCCCGGCACGGGCGACCCCTTGCGCCAGTGGCGGCTGATCCGCGACGGCACCTCGGTGTGGTGGCAGGTGCAGTCGCGCAACAAGCGCTCGCTCGCGCTCGACCTGCGCGAGCCGCCGGCCCAGGACATCGTGCGCCGGCTGGCCCGCGAGGCCGATGTGCTGATCGAGAACTTCCGGCCCGGCGCCATGGAGGGCTGGGGGCTGGGTCCCGAGGCGCTGCTCGCGATCAATCCGCGGCTGGTGATGCTGCGGGTGAGCGGCTTCGGTCAGACCGGTCCCTATCGTGACAAGCCCGGCTTCGGCGTGGTGGCCGAGGCCATGGGCGGCCTGCGCCATCTCACCGCCGAGCCGGGCCGGGTGCCGGTGCGGGTGGGGGTGAGCATCGGCGACACCCTGGCCGCGCTGCACGGCGTGATCGGCATCCTGATGGCGCTGCGCGAGCGCGAGCGTTCCGGGCTGGGTCAGGTGATCGATGTCGCGCTCTACGAGGCGGTGTTCAACTGCATGGAGAGCCTGCTGCCCGAACACAGCGCCTTCGGCGTGGTGCGCGAGCCCGCCGGCAGCGCGCTGCCGGGCATCGCGCCGAGCAACGCCTACCGCTGCGCCGATGGCGGCTATGCGCTCATCGCCGGCAACGGCGACAGCATCTTCCGCCGCCTGATGACCGCGATCGGCCGTGACGACCTCGGCCAGGATCCGGCGCTGGCCGGCAACGCCGGACGGGTGGCCCGCGTGGCCGAGATCGACGCCGCGATCGGCAGCTGGGCTGCGCAGCGCAGCGTGACCGAGGTGCTTGCGGCGCTCGACGCCGCGGCGGTGCCGGCCGGACGCATCTACACCGTGGCCGACATTGCCGCCGATCCGCACTACCAGGCCCGCGGCATGATCGACTCGGTGACGCTCGCCGATGGCTTCCCGCTGGCGGTGCCGGGCGTGGTGCCCAAGCTGTCGCGCACGCCCGGCAGCCACCGCCGCAACGCGCCCGCGCTCGGCCAGGACAGCGACGCGGTGCTGCGCGAGATCGGACTCACCGAGGCGCAGATCAGCACGCTGCGCGAGCGCGGGATCGTGGCCGGCTGAGCGCCAGGCGCCGGCCGACGCGGCCGGGCGCGATCGCTCAGCCGAAGTGGAAGAAGCAGAGCTTGTTGCCGTCGGGATCGCGGAAGTAGGCGCCGTAGAAACCGCCGCCGCGATCGCCGGGCGCGCCCTCGTCGGTGCCGCCCAGCGCCAGCGCCCGGGCATGGAGCGTGTCGACCATCTCGCGGCTGCCGGCCATGAGGGCCACCATGGTGCCGTTGCCAGGCGAGGCCGGCTGGCCATCGAAGGGAACGAGCAGGCCGAGCGTGGGCTGCCCGCGCGAGACGCCCCAGCCAATGCCGCGATCGGTGTCCCACACCCGCTTGGCCGCCATCTCGGCCAGCAGCGCATCGTAGAAGGCCGCCGCGCGGGCGAGATCGTTGGTGCCGAGCGTGATGTAGCCGATCATGACGACCTTTCAGGAAAAAGGGGCGGCGGCCCGATGGCTCACGATAACACCGGGCCAGGCGCCTCGCAGCAACGCCGGACTCACTCCGCCTTGATGCCGGCCGCGTCCGCCACGCGGCGGAAGCGGGCGATCTCCTGACGCAGGTGCTCGCCCATGCGCTCCGGGCCGAAATCGACCATGGGATCGCTGCCGTTGACCTCGAAGTAGCGCTTCATCTCGGGGGTGCGCAGCGCGGCCTGCATCGCGGCCACCAGCTTGCCGTGCACCTCGGGCGGGGTCTCGGCGCGCACGAAGAACGAGGTCCACGCGTAGTTCTCGTACTCGGGGAAGGTTTCGCGGATGGCGGGCACATTGGGCAGACCGGGATGGCGGGTGGCCCCCGAGACCGCGATCGCGCGGATCTTGCCTGACTGGATCAGCGGCAGCGCGCCCGACATGTCGCCCATGCCGACATCGAGCGCCCGGCCGATCACATCGGTGATCGCCTGGGCCTGCCCCTTGTAGTTGACATAGTTGACCTTGACGCCACCCAGCGCAGCCACCCACTCGATGCCGAGGTGATAGCCGGCCGAGTAGCTGCCTACCGATACCGGCTTGCTCTTGGCTGCCGCGACCAGGTCGGGGATCGAGCGGATCGGCGACTCGTTGGCCACGTACCAGACATTCATGCTGCGCAGGATGCCGTTGACCGGTTTGAAGTCCTTGACCGAGTCATAGCCCGGGTTCTTCATGACGATGGGGTTCACCGACATCGGCGAGTTGGTGCCCACCAGCACGGTGTAGCCGTCGGCCGGTGCCTGCTTGACCGCCAGCACCGCGACCGCACCGCTGCCGCCGGGGCGGTTCTCCACCACCAGGGTCTGGCCGAGCGTGCGCTGCATCTGCTCGGCGATCACGCGGGTGGCGCCATCAGCGCCGCTGCCAGCGGCGAAGGGCACGATCACGCGGATGGGCTTGTTGGGGAAATCGCTCTGGGCGGGCGCGGTGGCGGGCAGGGCGGCCGCGGCGCAGGCCAGGGCCATCAGCGCGCGGCGCCGGTCGAGGAAGCGGGTCATGAGGGGTGTCTCCTGGTGAAGCGTTGGTGCGGGTGAAAAAGGCTTGCCGCCGGAAGCGGGATCAGGGCAGACGCACGGCGCCCGCAGCCTGCAGCGCGGCGATTCGCTCGGCGTCATAGCCGAGCTGCTCGAGCACCTGCCGGCCGTGCTCGCCGAGATGCGGCGCCGGGCCGGGCACCAGCGCGTCGGTCTCGCCGAAGCGCGCGGCCGCGCGGGCCACGCGCACCCGACCGATGTCGCCATGGGGGATCTCGACCAGGGCGCGGTTGTGCACCACCTGGGGGTCGTCGATCACTTCCGGCTTGAGATTGACCTTGCCCACCGGCGCGTCGGCCTCGTGCAGCCGGGCCACCAGCTCGTCGGTGCCGTGGCGGGCGAACAGCGGCTCGAGCGCGGCACGCAGCTCCTTCGGATGGCGCGAGCGCGCCTGCGTGGACGAGAAGCGCGGGTCGGCTGCCAGCGCCGGCTCGCCCAGGCCCCGGCACAGGGCCTCGAACTCGTCCTGCTGGGGGGTCATGGTGGCGACATAGCCATCCCGCGTGCGGTAGGGCCGCAGGGTGCCACCCACCTCGGGGAAGGCCGCCGGCGGCTCGTCGAGGAACATGTGGTTGTACATCGCATCGGGCCAGTTGAAGGCCAGCGCGGTATCGAGCATCGACAGCTCCACCACCCGGCCCTGGCCGTCGCGCTCGCGCGCCAGCAGCGCCGCGGTGACCGCCTGGGCGGCGGTCATGGCGGTGAGCTTGTCGCAGATGGTGGTGGCCACCAGGCCCGGCTCCATGCCCGGCTTCTCGAGGTGCGAGGCGCACATGCCCGAGACCGCCTGGATCACGGCGTCGTAGACCCGGGCCTCGGTGTAGGGCCCGTCCTGGCCGAAGCCGGTGATCGAGAGGTAGATCAGGCGTGGATTGAGCGCGCGCAGCGCGTCGCGGCTGAAGCCCAGGCGGGCCAGCACGCCTGGGCGGAAGTTCTCCATCAGCACATCGGCGCGGCCGACGAGGTCTCGCAGCACCTCGCGCCCGGCCTCGCTCTTGAGGTCGAGCACGATCGAGCGCTTGCCGCGGTTCATGGCCGCGAACACCGCCGAGATGTCGCCCTTGGCCGGGCCCACCCGGCGGGCGATGTCGCCGCCGGCGGTCTCGACCTTGATCACCTCAGCGCCCTGGTCGGCGAGCAGCGCGGCGGCCATCGGGCCGGAGTAGACCGCGGAGAGATCGAGCACGCGGATGCCGGACAGCGGCAGGGCGGAGGAGGAGGTCATGGCGTGTCTCCGAGCGCGAGCAGGGCCGCGCAGCGCGGGTCGTCGTGGGCGCCGTCGTCGTCGGCGAGGGGATCGCGCGGGCCCAGGCGATGGGCCAGCACCAGGTCGGCGAGCCAGGCGCGCAGCGCCAGCCCGGGCTGGGCGGCCTCATGGCGAAGGCCGGCGAGCGTGACTGCGTGGTAGAGCGCCGAGGCGGCCTGGCGGGCGAGGTGGTCATGGCCGTTCCGCGCGGCGCGATCGGCGAAGTCGAAGGCCCGCGCGAGGGCCTGCGACTGGGCGACCGCCAGCGCCGGGGCCACCGGCGCGCCGTCGGCCAGCAGCCGGTCGACGCGGTCGCGCAATGCGGGCAGCGAGCCCTCGCGGCGGATGGCGCGCAGCACATCGAGCGCGACGATGTTGCTGGTGCCCTCCCAGATCGAGCCGAGGTGGGCATCGCGCAGCAGGCGCGGATCGCTCCACTCCTCGATGTAGCCGCAGCCGCCGCGCACCTCCATGGCGTCGCCGGTGACCACCCGGGCGTCCCGGCAGGCCCGGAACTTGATGAGCGGGGTGAGGATGCGGGCGAGCGCGGCCGCGCCCGGCTCGCCGGCGTCGGCGCGCTGCAGGGCCTGGGCGGTCAGGAAGGCCATGGTGCGGGCCTGCTCGGCGCGCACGCTCATCTTGAGCAGCTGGCGACGCATCAGCGGCAGCGCCGCGAGCGGCTGGCCGAAGGCCTGGCGGTGATGGGCCACATGCAGCGCCTCGGTGAGCGCGCGGCGCATCAGGCCGGCGGCGCGCACGCCGTTGGACAGGCGCGAGTTGTTGATCATGTCGGCCATGTGCTTGAAGCCGCGGCCGCGCTCGCCCACCAGCCAGGCCCGCGCGCCCTCCAGCCGGATCTCGCCGCTGGCCATCGAGCGGGTGCCGAGCTTGTCCTTCAGGCGCAGGATGCGGTAGCGGTTGAGCGAGCCGTCGGGCAGCTCGCGCGGCAGCAGGAAGAGCGAGATGCCGGCCATGCCCGGGGCCTCCTCGCTGCGCGCGAGCACCATGGCCAGGCCGGCATCGGCATTCGAGCAGAACCACTTGTCGCCGGTGAGCGCCCAGCTGCCGTCGGGCAGCGGCTGCGCCAGCGTGGCGGTGGCGGCCACATCGGAGCCGGCGCCCTGCTCGGTCATGAACATCGCGCCCTGGCGAAGCTCGTCGAAATCCAGCGCGGTGACCTGCGGCAGGTAGCGCTCCACCAGCGCCGGCTCGCCGAAGCGGCGCAGCGTGCGGGCCAGCGAGTCGGTCATGCTGATCGGGCAGCACAGGCCGAACTCGGCCTGCACGAAGAGATAGGTCAGCGCGTACTTGGCCGCCGGCGGCATCGGCTCGGGCCAGCCGAGCACGCCGCCCCGGTGCGACAGGGCCGCCAGCCCGAAGTCGGCGAAGCCCAGGCGCTCCATCTCGACATAGGCGGGATGCTTGTCGATGCGCGACTCGTCGATGCCGCGACGGCTGCGCACCGACAGCGTGGGCGGGTGACGATCGGCAATGCCCGCGAGCTCGTCGAGCCGGCCGCCGGCCAGCGCGCCCAGCCGGTCGAAGTGCGGCGCGAGGTGGGCCATCAGCGGTCCGGGCAGGTAGGCCGCGAACATCGGCGCGGCCATCGGGTCGGCCCGGTACAGGTTCAGGCCCCGGGCGTCGGGCACGGGCGAGTCGGACATGGCGGCAGCCTCAGTCGATGCGCGCGCCCGAGGCCTTGACCAGCTTGCCCCAGCGCTCGCGGTCAGTGCGGATCACCTCGGCGAACTCCTCCGGCGTGCTGGTCCAGAGCTCGAAGCCCTGCAGGGCCACCCGCTCGCGCACCTCGGTGGAGCGCAGCGACTGGATCAGCGCCTGGTTGAGCCGGCCCACCACCGGCTTCGGAATGCCGGCCGGCCCGACGATGCCGAACCAGAGATCGCTGCCGACCTCGCTGAAGCCGGCGTAGCCCGCTTCGGTCATCGAGGGCACGCCCGGCACATAGGGCGAGCGGCGGGCGCCCGAGACCGCCAGCGCGCGGACCCGGCCCGCGCTCACCGCCGGCATGGCGGTGACGGTGACATCGAACATGAAGGTGATGTTGCCGGCGATGACATCAGCCATGGCCAGCGCGCTGCCGCGGTAGGGGATGTGCTGCATCGGCGCGCCGGTGACATAGCGCAGGGCCTCGCCGGCCAGGTGATTGGATGAGCCGTTGCCGGCCGAGCCGAAGGTGACCTTGCCGGGATTGGCCCTGGCATAGGCGACCAGCTCGGCCACGCTGGTGATGGGCAGCCGGGGGTTGACCACCAGCACATTGATGTAGCGCACCCCGAGCGTGAGCGGGGTGAAGTCGCGGCTGGTGTCGTGCGGCAGGCGCGCGCCGTACAGGTGCGGATTGATGGAGTGGGTGCCGGTGGTGGCCAGGCCGATGGTGTAGCCATCGGGCGCGGAGCGGGCCACCCGTTCCATGCCGATCGAGGCGCCAGCGCCGGGCACATTCTCGACGACCACCGGCTGGCCGAGCACATCGGCGAGCTTCTGCGCCACCGGGCGCGAGAAGGAGTCGGTGGGACCGCCCGGCGGAAAGGGCACGATCCACTTCAGCGGCTTGTTCGGAAAGGCCTGGGCGCGGGCTGAGCCCAGGGGCAGGGCCGACAGGCCCAGGGCGGCCAGCAGGCCGGTGGTGATGCGGCGTCTCATGTCGTGATCCGGAGAGGGTGGGGCAGGAGGCATGATTGGGCGCCAGCGGGCGCGCCCGCGTCGGCGCGGCGACTCAGCGCAGGCGGAACATCCCGTCAGGCTCGGCCAGCACGCGGCCATCGGCCACCAGCTCGTCAAGATGCTGGCTGATGCTGCGCCGCTCGGCGTCGTCGACCCAAAGTTCCTCGTAATCGGGTGGATACATCAGGCGGCAGGCAACCAGATCGGGCAGGCTGCGGGGCTGATGCGCCAGCAGCTCGATCAGGCGGCGCTCGCGCTCGTCGATCTTGGCCGTGAACGCCGCCAGCGCCTGCAGCATGGCCTGGCGGTCGGTGTACACGCCGCGGTGATGGGAGGTGACCCACACCCGGGCGGGAATGTCGGGCAGGCGGGCGAGGGAGCGGCGGAAATCCGCGAGGCTGGAGGTGCCGTCGCCGTAGTACGGGCCGAACCCGGTGAGATCGATGTCGCCGATGAAGGCCACGCCCTCGGGCTCGATCAGCAGCACGCAGTGGCCGGCGGTGTGGCCGGGCATGTGGATGGCCCGCACCCGGCAGCCGCCAAGCTCCCAGCTCGCGCCGTCGTCGTAGGCCAGGGCGTCGGGTCGGGCGACATAGTCGTATTCCCTGCGGATCTTGGCGAGCATCGGCGCGCGACGCTCCGGCGACAGGCCGTAGTGGCGGGCCAGGCCTTCCCAGCTGCGCAGCGCGTCGACATCGGCCCGGTGCGCGTGCACCGGCACGCCCGGCAGGCGGTGCAGGCCGGCGATGTGGTCCTCATGGACATGGCCGAGCACGCACAGATCGGCGCGGTCGAAGTCATCGCCCACCCGGTTGGACACCGGGGGGGAATCGAACACCGCCAGGGTGTCGGTGCCGCGCACCACCACCTGGTTGCCATCGGGATACTTGCCGTTCTTGTCACCGAAGAAGACCGCGACGCGACCGAAATCGGCGCGCGGCGGGGCGACCGCTGAAGAGGGGATGGTGGACACGGAAGCGGGCCGCGGCAGCGCGGCGCTGGGAATGACGACAGGCGCGACGATAGCGCGAAAGCGACCCCCCGGTGCCGATGGCCGTGCCGGCGTCCGTCTCGATGTCTGGCAGCCGGGGCCGAGCCCCCGCCCGGGCTGCCGTATGCTGCGCGCCCAGCGACGAGACTCGGTGCGAGACCGGCGACGCGGGCGACCACCGGACAGGCGCGCGGGCATCGCCATCATCCGCCAGGGAGAAAAGCCATGAAGACCGATGCACTGCGCAGGCAAACAGCCATTCCGGCGGTGCGAGCATGGTAGCCGCCGCCGAGGTGGGCGTCCGCCTGGAACGCCTCGGTCCGGGCATGCGGGTGGCCTGGGTCACCCTCGAGAATGCGGCCCGCGCCAACAGCATGAACCGCGCGCTCATGAGCCGCTTCCAGGCCGTGCTGGCCGGACTTGCGGACGATGAATCGCTGCAGGCCCTGGTGCTCACCGGCGCCGGCGAGCGGGCCTTCGTGGGCGGGGCCGACATCGGCGAGATGTCGGCGCTGGATGTCGAGGGCGCGCGCGCCTTCATCACCGAGGTTCACCGCTGCTGCGAGGCGGTCCGGCGCTTCCCCGCGCCGGTGATCGCGCGCATCAACGGCGTCACCCTGGGCGCCGGCCTCGAGCTGGCGGCCGCCTGCGACCTGCGGGTGGCGGTGCAGGGCGCGCGCTTCGGCATGCCCGAGGTGCATCTGGGCATCCCCTCGGTGGTGGAAGCCGCGTTGCTGCCGCACCTGGTGGGCTGGGGCCGGGCGCGCGAGATGCTGCTGCTGGGCGAGGTCTTCGATGCCGCGCAGGCGCTGCAATGGGGTCTGCTCGAGCGGGTGGTGCCCGAGGCCGAGCTCGATTCGGCGGTGGCCCAGTGGCTGGCCAGTCTGGCCAAGGGCGGCACCCAGGCCCTGCGAACCCAGAAGCGGCTGATGCTCGCCTGGGAGAACCTGCCGCGCGACGAGGCGATCACCGCCGGGGTGGATGCCTTCGCCAGCAGCTACCGCAGCGGCGAGCCCACGCGGATGATGGCCGCGTTCCTCGCGGCCCGGGCGGCAGCGAAGACGCGCGGCGGCTGACGCCGCGCCCGCTCGAGAACACCGGCGCCGCGGTGGCGCACAGTCGCCCGACCGTCAGGCCTGGGAAGGGCGCTCGCCCGACACCTGCAGGAACACCGCCGACACATCGAGCCCGCCGAGATCGGCGCGGCGCGCGGCCTGCATCTGGCTGCGCACCAGCGAGGCGATGGGCACCGGGCGGTCGAGCTCCTGGGCCAGCGACAGGAAGTAGCGAAGATCCTTTTCCATCAGGGCAAGCTGGAACTGCGGCGAGAAGTCGCGCGCGTAGATCTTGGGCATCTTGGTCTTGAACAGCCGCGAACCCGCCGCGCCCTCGCCGAGCACGAACTGCGTGGCCTCGGGGTCGAGGCCCGCGGCCTGCGCCACCAGCAGCGCCTCGGCGATGGCGGCATTGACCGTGCCCGAGAGCATGTTGTTGATCAGCTTGATGGTGGCGCCCGCGCCCGAGGGCCCCATGTGGCGATGCGACTTGCCCATGGCCTGCAGCAGCGGCAGCGCGCGCTCGACATCGACGGCCTCGCCGCCAACCATGAAGACCAGCTCGCGCCCGCGCGCCTGGGCGAGGCTGCCCGACACCGGCGCATCGACATGGGCAATGCCGCGCGCGGCGGCCGCTCGGGCCACCTCGCGCACCATCGCGGGCGTGTTGGTGCTGCAGTCGAGGATCAGCGTGCCCGGCGCGGCGCTGGCCACCACGCCGTCCTCGCCGAGCATCACGGCGCGGGTGGCGAGGTCGTCGGCCACCATCGAGACCACGAACTGCGCGCCCCGCACCGCCTCGGCAATGCGCTGGCAGGCGGTGGCGCCGGCCGCCACCAGCGGCTCGGCCTTGGCCGGGTTGCGGTTCCACACCCGCAGGGCATGGCCGGCGGCGAGCAGGTTGGCGGCCATCGGGCCGCCCATGGCGCCCAGGCCGATGAAGGCGATGACTGACACGAGGGACTCCCTGGCGAGGATGCGGGGCGCGAACCCGGGCACGGCACAGCACAGCCGATGCCCGGTGGAACAGGCGCGGGTGCCGATGGTAGCAGTCGGCGCTATGCTGCCCTCCCCACCCCGCCACTCCGGAGACACCATGCTCGACCCGCAAGCCAAGGCCCTGTTGCAACTCATCGAGCAGCGCGGTCTGCCGGCGGTGCACCAGCAGACGCCGGTGGAGGCCCGCGCCTCGTACCGCGAGCGCCGCTTCTTCACCCAGCCCGACGCGCCCGAGATGGCCGAGGTGCGCGACCTGCCGGTGCCCGGCCCGGCCGGCCCGGTGCCCTGCCGCAGCTACCGGCCGCGGGGCAGTCAGGCGGGCCAGGTGCTGCCCGGCCTGGTGTACTTCCACGGCGGGGGCTTCGTGATCGGCGATCTCGACACCCATGATGTGCTGTGCCGCGAGCTCAGCAACGCCAGCGGCTGCGCGGTGATCTCGGTGGACTACCGCATGGGCCCCGAGGCCCGATTCCCGGCGGCGGTGGACGACTGCCTCGCGGTCACGCGCTGGGTGTCGGCCAACGCGGCCTCGCTCGCCATCGACCCCTCCCGGCTGGCCGTGGGCGGCGACAGCGCCGGCGGCAATCTCGCCGCGGTGGTGGCGATCGCCGCGCGCGATGCCGGCGACACCCCGCTCGCCTTCCAGCTGCTGATCTATCCCTGCACCGACTTCCGCATGGGCAGCGAGTCGCACCGCGTGAACGGCCAGGGCTATCTGCTCACGCACGACACCATCAGCTACTTCTACGGCCACTACCTGAACAGCGAGGCGCAACGCCAGGACTGGCGCGCCTCGCCGCTGCTGCACGGCAGCCTCGGCGGCCTGCCGCCCGCGCTGGTGCTCACCGCCGGCTTCGACCCGCTGCGCGACGAGGGCCTGCAGTATGCCGACGCGCTCTCGGCGGCCGGCAACCAGGCCCAGTATGTGTGCTTCGAGCGGCAGATCCATGGCTTCATCACCATGGGCAAGGTGCTCAGCGAGGCCAACACCGCGGTGGCCTTCTGCGCCACCGCGCTGAAGCGCGCGCTGGGCTGAGCCGGGCGTCCCGTCTGCGCCGGCCGGGCCGCGGCACGCGCCCGGCCTGCCCTGGGGCCGCGCCGCTCAGCCCGCGCGGGCCGCGCGGATGAAATCCACCGCGCGCTCGGCGATCATGATGGTGGGCGCGTTGGTGTTGCCGCCGACGATCGCCGGCATCACCGAGGCGTCCACCACCCGCAGCCCGCTCAGGCCGCGCACCCGCAAGCGCGCATCGACCACATCCTGCTCGCCGGGCCCCATGCGGCAGCTGCCCACGGGGTGGTAGATGGTGTCGGCGTGATCGCGGATGAAGGCCTCGATCTGCGCATCGCTGGTGGCCTCGGCCGAACCACCGAGTTCACGCCCCCGCCAGGGCGCCAGCGCCGGCGCGTGCATGATCTCGCGCATCAGCCGGAAACCGCGCACCAGGCGGCGCAGGTCGTCGGGGTCGGTGAGGAAGGCCGGATCGATCAGCGGCGCGGCGGCCGGATCGGGGCTGGCCAGGCGCACGCTGCCGCGGCTGCGCGGACGCAGCAGGCAGACATGGCAGGAGAAGCCCGGCCCGAAGACGGTCTTGCGGCCGTGATCGACCAGCTTGCCGATCACGAAGTGCAACTGCAGATCGGGGATCGGCTCGGCCGGGTCGCTGCGGATGAAGCCGCCCGCCTCGGCGAAATTGGTGGTGAGCATGCCGCGACGCTCGCGCCGCCACTGCATCAGGCCGCGCAGCGCGCGCACCGCGCCGGGCAAGGAGAGCGCGAACAGATCATGCGCGCCGGGCGCGTCGAACACCTGCACCACATCGATGTGGTCGTGCAGCTGCGCGCCCACGCCGGGCTGGTCGACCAGAACCGGCAGCCCCAGGCTGCGCAGGTGCTCGCCCGGCCCGATGCCCGAGAGCATCAGCAGCTGCGGTGAGCCGAAGGCGCCGGCCGACAGCAGCACCTCGGCCGCAGCCAGGGCCTGACGGGTTTCGCCCCCCAGCCGGTACTCCACGCCGCAGGCCCGGCCGGCCTCGACCATCACCCGCGTGACCTGCGCGCCGGTGACCACGCTGAGGTTGGGCCGGCTGCGCGCCGGCTCGAGGTAGGCGCGCGCCGCGCTGAAGCGCTCGCCGTTGCGGTGGGTGACCTGATACGGCCCCACGCCTTCAGGGTCAGGGCCGTTGAAGTCGCGATTGATGGCATGCCCGCACTGGCTTGCCGCTTCGATGAAGCGCGGGCCGAAGGGGTTCGGCGAGCGCAGATCCATGACATTGAGCGGGCCGCCCACGCCATGAAAGTCGTCGCCGCCGCGCTCGTTGTTCTCGGCCCGACGGAAGCAGGGCAGCACATCGGACCAGGCCCAGCCGGGATTGCCCTGCGCGGCCCAGTCGTCGTAGTCAGCCGGGTGGCCGCGGATGTAGATCATGGCGTTGATGGAACTGGAGCCGCCCAGCACCTTGCCGCGCGGCTGATAACCGCGTCGACCGCCCAGCCCGGGCTGCGGCACGGTCTGCAGTCCCCAGTTGGCCTGCTGGGTCTTCGCGAGCAGCGCCAGGCCGGCGGGCATTCGGATGAGCACGCTGTCATCGGGCGGGCCGGCCTCCAGGAGGCAGACCCGCACGCGCGGATCCTCGCTCAGACGCCCGGCCAGCACGCAGCCCGCCGAGCCGCCGCCCACGATCACATAGTCGAACATGATGACTCCGCTGCCGGACCGCCGGCAGCACCTATCCTAACCGGCGGGCGCGCTCTGCTACCCTGCGGCACCATGGCGCTGCGATCCACGATCTACAAGGCCCAGCTGTCGGTCGCCGACCTCGACCGCGGGTACTACGCCGACCACGCCCTCACGCTCGCCCGCCACCCCTCCGAGACCGAGGAGCGGCTGATGGTCCGCGTGCTGGCCTTCGCGCTGCATGCCGACCCGGCATTGGGTTTCGGGCGTGGCCTGTCCAGCGAGGACGAGCCCGATCTGGCGATCAGCGACGACACCGGGCAACTGCAGCTGTGGATCGCCGTGGGCCTGCCCGACGAGAAGTGGCTGCGCAAGGCCGCGGCCCGAGCGCCCCGGGTGGTGCTGCTTGCCTACGGCGGGGCGCGGGCCGATCTCTGGTGGCGGCAGAACCAGGGCGGGCTCGCCCGTCACCCCCATCTTCAGGTGCTGCAGTGTGACGAGGACGGCACGCGGGCGCTGGCCGCGATGGCGCAGCGGACCATGAGCCTGTCATGCACGGTGCAGGAGGGCGAGGTGCTGGCCAGCGACGGCCAGCGCAGCGCCACCATCCGCCTGACCGTGCTCAAGCCCGGCCTGCCCGACGGCGGCCGCGAGACCGACCGCCAGTAGGCGAGCGGCGGCCGGTCGCCGCCGAGTCCTCAAGTCTTCGGCCCGGGTGCCGAAGCACCGGCGAACCGCCGGATCACCGCCATCGTGGCTCTGTCCGGCGTTCGACCGAGGACTCCTGCCGCCATGAAAACCGGTTGCGACCCGTTTCGCCTGCCGCACGCACCGCCCGACCCCGCCGGACGACGCCGCGCCCATCCGCTCGCGGTACTGCTGACCGCGACGAGCCTGGCCTTGCCCCTGCTCGCCGTCGCAAGCGACGCCCCTGAACCGAAGCCTGCGCGCAGCGCGCGAGACGGCGCCGAGCCGAAGCCCGCAAAGGAATCGCGCGAGGCCAGGGCAACCGCCAGCGCGAAGGAGGCGCAGGAGGCCGCGCAGCTGCAGAGCCTGGGCGCGAAGATCGCCGAGTCACTGTCCCGCTCCCGCGATGCGCGCAGCTCGCCCACCAACGGGCTGGTGATCCGGGTGAAGGCGCCCGAGCCACCGGCCGCAAGCGCGGCGCCAAGACCGCGGCCACCCGCGACCACCGCTGCCGCAGCGCCCGGCGGCCACGCAACCGCGCGTGGCGATGGCGCCGGCCCGCACCTGGCGGCCGCACGCGAAGCCGGCAGCCAGGGGCATGGCCAGGCGGTTCACTGGAGCTACAGCGGAAACGGCGGCCCCGAGAACTGGTGGCGCCTGAAGCCCGAGTTCGCGCGCTGCGCGGAAGGCGCGAGACAGTCGCCGATCAACATCCGCGGCGGCATCCAGGTGGATCTCGAGCCCATCCGCTTCGAGTACCGGGCAAGCGCCTTCTCGGTGATTGACAACGGCCACACCGTGCAGGTGACCACCAGCCCCGGCAACACGCTGTCGGTGATGGGACGGCGCTACGAGCTGGTCCAGTTCCACTTCCACCGGCCGGCCGAGGAACGGGTGGACGGGCGCGTCTTCGACATGGTGGCGCACCTGGTCCACAAGGACCCTGACGGCCGGCTGGCGGTGGTGGCGGTGCTGCTCGACCGCGGCCAGCCCAACCCCACCATCCAGGCGGTCTGGAACAGCCTGCCGTTGGAACGCAATGAGCCGCTTGCCGGCACGGCGCCGCTCGAACTCGAGCAGCTGCTGCCGGTGAACCGCGGCTACTACACCTACATGGGCTCGCTCACCACCCCGCCCTGCAGCGAAGGCGTGCTGTGGCTGGTGATGAAGGAGCCGGTGACCGTGTCGACCGAGCAGATCGCGATCTTCTCGCGGCTGTATCCCATGAACGCCCGCCCATTGCAGCCGATCGGTGACCGGCTGGTGAAGGAATCGAAGTGAGCGACTGCCCGATACGCATGACCGGAGTGCCCCGTCAGTCAGCCATCCAGCGCCCGGCGCGACCGCCGCCCAGGCGACGCAGCCGGCATCGCGAGCGGCCGGATTTCACCGGACCGCCGATGCCGCGAATGGCAGCGCAATGCGCATGTCAGGAAAAGTCCAAGGGGACCATGACAAGACATCTGATTCACCCATTGTCTCGAGCTTGAAAGGACGATCATGACGATCATCAACACCAATGTGCTGTCGCTGAACGCGCAGCGAAACCTGTCCAGCAACTCGGCGAATCTGGCCACCTCGATCAACCGCCTGTCCACCGGCATGCGGGTCAACAGCGCCAAGGACGACGCTGCCGGCCTCGCGATCTCGGAACGGATGAGCGCGCAGTCGCGCGGCATGGAGATCGCCCGCCGCAATGCCAACGACGCGGTCTCGCTCGCGCAGACCGCCGAAGGCGCGCTGGGCAGCATGAATGGCATGCTGCAGCGGATGCGGGAGCTGGCGATCCAGTCGACCAACGCCACCAACAGCTCCACCGACCGCACGGCCCTGCAGAACGAGTTCAACCAGCTGCAGACCGAGATCACCCGAACCGCCAACACCACCCGGTTCAACGGCAACCTGATCCTGACGCAGACCACCAGCTTCGACTTCCAGATCGGGTCGAACGCCACCACCAACGATCAGATCTCGGTCAGCGCGCTGAATGTGCTCAGCACGACGACGTCCGCCAACAGCGATGTCGGCGCGCTGGCCCGGGTGACGAACGCGACCTGCATCGACATCAGCACGGTGGGTGTCCGGGGCAGCGCCGCCGGCGCAGCCAACTTCGCGGCGTACGGGGCGGTGGCCAGCATGGGCACCGGCGCGCTCGGCGCCGTGGAGGTGCTGGACTTCGCCCTGGCGCAGGTGAACTCGGCGCGCTCGACCTTCGGCGCGGTGCAGAACCGCTTCGACGCGGTGATCTCCAACCTGAACATCTCGATCGAGAATCAGGCCGCCGCCCGCAGCCGGATCGTGGACACCGACTACGCGCGCGAGACCGCCACGCTCGCCCGCGCCCAGGTGCTCCAGCAGGCCGGCATCGCGATGCTCTCGCAGGCCAACGCGGCACCCAACCAGGTGCTGTCGCTGCTGCGCTGAGCCCTCGCCGTCCGGTCGATCCGCGAGGATCGGCCGGGCGGTTTTTTCCGGCTGCGCCGCCCTGGCGGGCCCGGACCCCCTTCGCAAATGACCGGCTTTTCCGGCGCTTATCGGCGAACTCTGCCGCGTCCGATGAGAGGACACTCGACTCGTCAATCCTACGACGAGGAGTCGTCCCATGACCCAGATCATCAACACCAACCTGACTTCGCTGAACGCGCAGCGAAATCTCTCCAATTCACAGAACAACCTGGCGGTCTCGATCCAGCGGCTCTCGTCCGGCATGCGGGTGAACAGCGCCAAGGACGATGCGGCCGGCTTGGCGATCGCCGAACGCATGAACGCGCAGGCCAAGGGCATGACCGTGGCCATGCGCAACGCCAACGACGCGATCTCGCTGGCCCAGACGGCAGAAGGCGCGCTCGGCAAGATCAGCGACCTCCTGCAGCGCATGCGCGAACTGGCGGTGCAGTCGGCCAACGCCACGAACAACACCGCCGACCGCTCGGCCCTGCAGAACGAGTTCGCGCAGCTGCAATCGGAGATCAACCGCACGGCGCAGACCACGCGCTTCAACGGCAACTCCATCCTGACCCAGACCACCACCTTCGACTTCCAGATCGGATCGAACGCCACGGCGAACGACCAGATCTCGGTGAGCGCGATCAACATCATGAACACCAGCACGGTGTCGAGTTCGGACACCGGCGCGGTGGCCCGGTCGGCCAGCGGTTCAATCGACATCAGCACGGTGGGCACCCGGGGCAGCGCGGCCGCCTCCGCCGACTTCGCCCTGTACTCGGGCGCGACGATGGGCTCGGGCGCACTCGGCGCGGTCGAAGTGATCGACTTCGCGCTGCAGCAGGTCAACGTGGCCCGCTCGACCTTCGGCGCCGCCCAGAACCGCTTCGATGCGGTGATCTCGAACCTGAATGTCGCCCTCGAGAACCAGGCCGCAGCCCGCAGCCGGATCGTGGACGCCGACTATGCCCAGGAAACCGCCCGTCTGGCGCGTGCCCAGGTGCTTCAGCAGGCCGGTGTTGCGATGCTGTCGCAGGCCAACCAGTTGCCGCAGCAGGTGCTGCAGCTGCTGCGCGGCTAAGCCGCCGTTCGGGTCGACTCCACCTGAAGCGCGCCCGCGGCATGCCGCAGGCGCGCTCTTGGTTCTGGCGCAAGCCCTCTCACGGCAGGCAGCCTGACCAGACCACGACACTCGTCCGCCCCTTCATCCGGAGATCAGCATGGCCACGATTTCAAGCGCCGCCGGCGCCATCGATGTTCAGGGAATCGTTTCGCAGCTGATGAGCATCGAGCGCCAGCCGCTGCAGGCGCTCCAGACCACGGCGACCGGCATCAGCACCAAGCTCTCGGCGGTGGGTCGGGTGCAGGGCGCCCTGTCCAACCTGCAGTCTGCCGCCCGCGATCTGACCAGCCTCAGCAACTGGCAGCAGGTGAGCGCCAGCAGCAGCGACGAGACTGCCGTCAAGGCCACCAGCAGCACCGGCGCGGTGCCGGGCGTCTACGATGTGACGGTCAATCAGCTGGCGCAACGACAGACCCTGGCCAGCAGCAGCTTTTCCGGCAGCGACGCGGTGATCGGGGGCGGCACGCTCTCGATCCAGCTCGGGACCTACAACAGCGGCACCAACACCTTCACCGGCGCGGGCAGCGCGGTGAATGTCACCGTGGCGGCCGGCTCGACCCTCAGCCAGGTGCGCGATGCCATCAACGCCACCACCGGCACCGGCGTGAGCGCCTCGATCGTCGATGACGGCAACGGCTCGCGGCTGGTGCTGCGCAGTTCGGCCACCGGCGCCAAGAACAGCATCAGCATGACGGTGGTGGACGGCGACGGCAGCAACACCGACTCGGCCAGTGGCCTCTCGCGCCTCGCTTACGATCCGACGAAGGCGGCGGGCAGCGGCAAGAACCTCACCCAGACCCAGGCGGCTCAGGATGCCTCGGTGACCATCAGCGGGCTCACGGTTACCTCGAGCACCAACACGGTGTCGGGCGCGATCGAGAATGTCAGCCTGGATCTGCGCAAGGCGGGTACCGGCAATGTGAACATCACGGTCTCGACCAACACCACCGCCATGCGGGGCATCATCGACAAGTTCGTGAACGCCTGGAACGAGACCAACAGCAACATCAATGTGGCCACGGCCTACAACGCCGAGACCAAGGTGGCCGGACCGCTGCAGGGCAACAACACCTTCATCGGCCTGCAGCGCCAGCTGAGGTCCACGCTCTCCTCCAGCCTGTCCAGCGGGGATCTCACCCGGCTCTCCGACGCAGGCATCGAGCTGCAGCGCGACGGCTCCCTGCGGGTGAACAGCACCCGCCTCGACCCGTTCCTGGCCACCCCCGAGAAGCTCAAGTACCTCTTCGCCAATTCCAGCAGCACCGACAACAGCCTGAACGGCATCGCCCGCAAGATGGATACCCTGATCACCGGCGTGCTGGGCAGCGGGGGCGCGATCCCCGCCGCGCAGGACGCGCTCCGGAGCCGCCAGACGCAGAACACCGATGCCCAGGCCAGCCTCAAGGTGCGCCTGGCCGCGATCGAGAAGCGGCTGACCGACCAGTATTCCGCGGTGAACAAGAACATCAGCGAGATCAGCGGCGCGGCCACCTCGCTTCTGTCGAAGTTCGGCTGATTTCCCCGGCATTTCCGCGCTTGCGACCTCTCAAGCGCGCCGCGGCGAGGCCGATAACTAGGGCAAGACCTCACTGGAGCTGCCCGATGTTCGCACCGTACCGAAGCAATGCCGTCGCCTACCGCCAGCTCGGCGTGGAGACCGCGATCGCCGATGCCACGCCGCACAAGCTGATCGCCATGCTGTTCGACGGCGCGCACGAGTTCCTGCGCAAGGCCGCCAGCGCCATGGAGCGCAAGGACTACGCCGCCAAGGGCGAGGCGATCACCCGCGTGATCCGGATCATCGACGAGGGCCTGCGCGCCAGCCTCGACGACCGCGGTGGCGAACTCACCGGCAACCTGCGCACGCTCTACACCTACCTGATGGGACGGCTTCTGACCGCCTCGCTGCGCAACGATCCCGAGATCCTGACCGAGGTCGGCGAGCTCCTGGACACGGTCTCGAGCGCCTGGGCGCAGATCGCGCCCGGCCGCGGCGGGTCGACGGCCGCTGCGGCGCAAGGCCCGGCCAGCAGCGCGGCGCCGGCCCGCCCCGCGCTGCGCTCCCTGATGCAGGCGCGCTGATGATGTCCCGCCCACTGCCCATGCCCGCCCTGCAGAGCGATTCTGCCGAGTCGGTCCTCGCCGATTACCAGCGGGTGGAAGGCCTGTGCCAGATCATGCTCGAGGCCGCCCGCCAGGATGACTGGGATCGGGTTGCCGACCTGGAGCGGGCCACGCGCGCGCTGATCGAAGGCCTGCGCGCCCGTCCCCAGACCACGCTGCCGACGGCGGCGCTGCGCGAGAAGCTGCGCATCATGAAGCGCATCCTCCTGATCGACGGCGAGCTGCGCAAGCTGGCCGAACCCTGGCAGGACGGCCTGGCGCGGATGTTCGCCCCCCCGCTGGAGCGGCAGCAGGGCGCGCCTCGGGCCGCCTGGAACTGAGCCTCACCGCATCCCTGCCTGCCAGTTCGCCGGGCGTCATGTCGCTGCTTGCCGCCGAGCCGCAGGGCGACCGGAACCTGGCTTATCAGCCCGAGACCGATGCGCAGACCATCCGGCTCATCCTGACCGAGCTGATGGCCAGCCGGGAGCGGGTGCGCCTCGCGCCCACCCGCGCGGGCGCCCGTCCCCTCGAGGATCTGCGGCTGCAGGTGAGCGAGCAGGGTCTGCGGCTGACGCAGGCTGACAACGCGTGGCCGGCGGTCGCGGAACTCGCCGATGCCACCCTCACGGCCGAGGTTCGCGGCATCCGTCTGCGATTCGAGGCCGTCGCCCCGCAGCTTCAGGCCTTTGAGGGACGCACCGTGCTGACGGTCGGCTGGCC
>JAGWVN010000096.1 GCA_018970865.1 Betaproteobacteria bacterium | reverse complement strand
ACGGGGGCATGCGCGCTAGTATACGGACCCGCGTCGCGGGCCCGGCGGCGCTGCTCAATGAAGGTAAGCCATGTCGAATGTGGTCTCGCTGATCCGCCGCCCCACGCTGCGCCTGAACCCTGCCGACGATGTCGTGATCGCCGCCAGGCCGCTGCCGGCGGGCTCGCGCATCGACGCCGAAGGCGTCACCTGCGCGCAGGCCATTCCGGCCGGCCACAAGCTCGCGGTTCGCGCGGTGGCCAAGGGCAACCCGGTTCGCCGCTACAACCAGATCATCGGGTTTGCCACCCGCGACATCGCGCCCGGTGATCATGTGCACACCCACAACCTCGCCTTCGAGATGTTCGAGCGCGACTACGCGGTGGGCGTCGATCTCAAGCCGGTCACGCCCCCGGCGCAGCCGGCCAGCTTCATGGGCATCGTGCGGGCCGACGGCCGGGTGGCCACCCGCAACTACATCGGCGTGGTGTCCACCGTGAACTGCTCGGCCTCGGTGTCGCGGCAGGTGGCGGCGCACTTCACCCCCGAGCGGCTGGCCGAATTCCCGAATGTCGACGGCGTGGTGCCCATCACCCACTCCTCGGGCTGCGGCATGGACTCCGCCGGCGAGGGCATCGACATCCTGCGCAAGACCATCGCCGGCTACTGCCGGCACCCCAACTTCGCCGGCGTGGTGATCATCGGCCTGGGCTGCGAAGCCAACCAGATGGACGCGCTCTTCCAGGCCGAGCAGATGGATGAAGGCGCCCTGCTGCGGCCACTGGTCATCCAGACCAGCGGCGGCAGCCGCAAGACCATCGAGGCCGGCGTGGCCGCGGTGGCCTCGATGCTGCCCGCAGCCAATGCGGTGCGGCGCCAGCCGGTGCCGGCCAGCCACCTGACCGTGGGCCTGCAGTGCGGCGGCTCGGACGGTTACTCGGGCATCACCGCCAACCCGGCGCTGGGCGCGGCCTGTGACCTGCTGGTGGCGCACGGCGGCACGGTCATCCTCTCGGAAACGCCCGAGATCTACGGCGCCGAGCACCTGCTCACCCGCCGCGCGGTCTCGCAGGCGGTGGCCGACAAGCTCATCGCCCGCATCCGCTGGTGGGAGGACTACACCGCGCGCAACGCCGGCAGCATGGACAACAACCCCTCGCCGGGCAACAAGGCGGGCGGCCTCACCACCATCCTCGAGAAGTCGCTGGGCGCGGTCGCCAAGGGCGGCACCACCAACCTGGTCGATGTGTTCGAGTACGCCGACGCGGTCACCGCCAAGGGCTTCGTGTTCATGGACACGCCGGGCTACGACCCGGTCTCGGCCACCGGGCAGGTGGCCGGCGGCGCCACGCTGATCTGCTTCACCACCGGCCGCGGCTCGGTCTACGGCTGCAAGCCCTCGCCGTCGATCAAGCTCGCCACCAACACGCCGCTCTACGAGCGCATGACCGATGACATGGACATCAACTGCGGCGAGATCGTCGACGGCACGGTCAGCGTGCAGGACAAGGGCCGCGAGATCTTCGAGCTGATGCTGCGGGTGGCCAGCGGCGAGACCACCCGCAGCGAGTCGCTGGGCATGGGCAACGATGAATTCGTGCCCTGGCAGCTCGGCGCGGTGATGTAGGCGGCGTCAGCGCAGGATGAGGTTGTCGCGGTGGATCAGCTCGGGCTCTTCGCTGAAACCCAGGATCGCCTCGATCTCCGATGAGGCCCGGCGCATGATCAGCCGGGTTTCGGAGCTGGAGTAGTTGATCAGGCCGCGGGCAATCTCGCGGCCCTCCGGATCGCGGCAGGCCACCACCTCGCCGCGCTCGAACTCGCCGCTCACCTCGGTCACGCCGATGGGCAGCAGGCTCTTGCCGGCATGGCTGAGCGCATGCGCGGCACCAGCATCGAGGGTGAGCGCGCCGCGCAGCTGCAGGTGATCGGCCAGCCACTGCTTGCGCGAGGCAAGCCGCGGGGTGAGCGCCACGAAGCAGGTGCCGATCGCCTCGCCCTGCGCCAGGCGCTCGAGCACCCCGGGCTCGCGCCCGGAGGCGACCACGGTGTGCGCGCCGCTGCCGGCGGCGCGCCGCGCGGCCAGCACCTTGGTAATCATGCCGCCCTTGCCGATCGCGCTGCCGGCGCCACCGGCCATGGCCTCGAGGGCAGGGTCGCCGGCGCTCACCTGCGGCAGCAGCCGGGCGGACGGGTCGCGGCGCGGATCGGCGGTGTACAGGCCGGCCTGATCGGTGAGGATGACCAGCGCATCGCCATCGATGAGGTTGGTGACCAGCGAGGCCAGGGTGTCGTTGTCGCCGACCTTGATCTCGTCGGTGACCACGGTGTCGTTCTCGTTGATGATCGGCACCACGCCCAGCCGCAGCAGGGTGAGCAGCGTGGAACGGGCATTGAGATAGCGGCGCCGGTCGGCCAGGTCTTCATGGGTGAGCAGCACCAGCGCGGTGGCCAGCCCCGAGTCGCGAAAGCAGCTCTCGTAGACCTGGGCCATGCCCATCTGCCCCACCGCCGCCGCAGCCTGCAGCTCATGGATCTCACGCGGCCGGCGTGCCCAGCCCAGCCGCTTCATGCCTTCGGCGATCGCGCCCGAAGACACCATGGCCACCTGCTTGCCGGCGGCGCGCAGCGCGGCGATCTGCCGGCCCCACTGCGCGATCGCGCCGGCATCGAGACCCTTGCCGTCGTTGGTGACCAGGCTGGATCCCACCTTGACCACCACCCGCTGGGCATCGGCCACCACCGCCCGCGGCGCCGGCGCAGGGCCGGCCGACAGCGCATCGGCCGTCGCGGGCCCGCTGCTCATTGCGGCTGCTCCGTGGCCGCCGCAGGCACGGGCGGCGTCTGGGCGTCGAAACGCGGATCACGCTCGGCCGGCTCGGGCTCGCGACGCGCCTCCAGCCAGGCATGGACCTCGCGCATCAGCTCCTCGCAGCCCTCGCGGGTGAGACCCGAGACCGCGAACACCCGCGACACCGGCAGTGCCGAACGGCCGCGGCCCCGAAAGCGCCGCACGAAGTCATCGATGCGGGCCTGCCGTTCCTCGGGCGCGATGGTGTCGATCTTGCTGAGCACCAGCCAGCGCGGCTTGTCGGCCAGCGCCGGATCGTACTTGCGGAGCTCCTTGATGATCGCCCGGGCATCGCGGGCCGGATCGGCCTCGGGATCGAAGGGCATCAGGTCGACCAGATGCAGCAGCAGGCCGGTTCGCTGCAGGTGACGAAGGAACTGGTGCCCCAGTCCGGCGCCCTCGGCGGCCCCCTCGATCAGGCCGGGAATGTCGGCCAGCACGAAGCTCTTCTCGGGGCCGACCCGGACCACGCCGAGATTGGGATGCAGCGTGGTGAAGGGATAGTCGGCGATCTTGGGACGGGCATTGCTCACCGCCGCGATGAGCGTGGACTTGCCGGCATTGGGCAGACCGAGCAGGCCGACATCGGCCAGCACCTTGAGCTCGAGCCGCAGCCGGCGATGCTCGCCCTCCCCGCCCGGTGTGAACTGGCGCGGCGCGCGATTGGTGCTCGACTTGAAGTGGATGTTGCCCAGGCCGCCTTCGCCGGCGCGCGCGAGCAGCTCGCGCTGGCCGTGCGCGGCCAGGTCGAAGAGCAGCTCGCCGCTGTCCTCGTCGTAGACCATGGTGCCCACCGGCATGCGCAGGATGATGTCCTCGGCGGCCTTGCCGTACTGGTCGGAGCCGCGACCGCGCTCGCCGCTGCGCGCGACATGCTTGCGGGCGTAGCGGAAGTCGACCAGGGTGTTGATGTTGCGGTCGGCCAGGGCATACACGCTGCCGCCGCGGCCGCCATCGCCGCCGTCGGGGCCGCCGCGGGGGATGAACTTCTCGCGCCGGAACGACACGATGCCGGTGCCGCCGTCGCCGGCGGTGACCTCGATGTGCGCTTCGTCGATGAACTTCATGGATTCCCCGCCCGCCGCCGTGGCGGCAAACAAAAAAGCCCCGCAAGGCGGGGCTGGTGGCGCGCCCTGCCCGGCCTTACTGGGCCTGGGCGGCCTCGGGCAGCGGCAGGATGCTCACGGTGTGACGCCCGAGCGGGCCCTTGACCGCGAACTTCACCGAGCCGTCGATCAGCGCGAACAGGGTGAAGTCCTTGCCCACGCCCACATTCACGCCCGGGTGGAACCGGGTGCCGCGCTGGCGCACGATGATGGAACCGGCCGAAACCGTCTGGCCGCCGTAGGCCTTGACCCCGAGCATCTTGGGCTGGGAATCGCGGCCGTTGCGCGTGGAGCCGCCGCCTTTCTTCTGTGCCATGGTGGCTTCTCCTTAGACGGCCGCGGGCGCGAGCGACTCGCCCAGCGCCGAGGCGATCCGGCTGACCAGGACCTCGGTGTAGTTCTGCCGATGGCCCTGCTGTTTGCGATAGTGCTTGCGACGGCGCATCTTGAAGATCTTCACCTTCTCGTGACGACCCTGGGAGAGCACCGTGACCGACACCGTGGCCCCGGCCACCAGCGGCGCGCCCACGACGATGTTCTCGCCGCTGCCCACTGCCAGGACCTGATCCAGGGTGATTTCGGTTCCGATGTCCGCCGGCATCTGTTCTATCTTGATCTTGTCGCCGGCAGCAACCTTGTACTGCTTGCCGCCGGTTTTTATGACCGCGTACATGGAAAACCTCGATGAGGGGGATTGACTGAACCGAAGATTATGGCATTGCGCTGCGTCCAGGGCAAGTTCCGGCCGCCCGCCCTATAATGCGTGCGCCCATGAAACCGCTCGAGATGTTCCCGGCGCTGGCGGCCGACCTCGGCGAGGTCGACCGCGTCATCCGCTCGCGCCTTGCGTCCGAGGTGGTGCTGATCAACACCGTGGCCGAGTACATCATCGCCGCGGGCGGCAAGCGCATGCGCCCGGCGCTGCTGCTGCTGGTGGCCCGGGCGCTGGGCAGCACCAGCAGCCACCGCCACCTGCTGGCCGCGGTGGTGGAGTTCATCCACACCGCCACGCTGCTGCACGACGATGTGGTCGACGAGTCCTCGCTGCGCCGCGGGCGCCAGACCGCCAACGCCGCCTTCGGCAACGCCGCCAGCGTGCTGGTGGGCGACTTCCTCTACTCGCGGGCCTTCCAGATGATGGTCGAGGCCGACGACATGCGGGTGATGCGGGTGCTCTCCGACGCCACCAATGTCATCGCCGAGGGCGAGGTGCTGCAGCTCATCAACTGCAACGATCCCGATGTCGACGAGCAGCGCTACCTCACCGTCATCCGCTACAAGACCGCCAAGCTCTTCGAGGCCTCGGCGCAGCTTGGCGCCATCCTGGCCGGGGCGCCGGCGGCCATCGAGGCCGGCGCGGCCGAGTACGGCCGGCGCCTGGGCACGGCCTTCCAGCTGATCGACGATGTGCTCGACTACTCCGGCGTCACCAGCGACATCGGCAAGAATGTCGGCGACGACCTGCGCGAGGGCAAGCCCACCCTGCCGCTCATCCATGTGATGGCCACCGGCACCCCGGCCGAGCGCGACCTGGTCCGCGAGGCGATCACCAACGGCCGCACCGAGCACTTCGAGGCCATCATGACGGCCATCGACCGCACCGGCGCGCTCGACTACGCCCGCGCCCGCGCCCGAGACGAGGCGCAAGCCGCGAGCGCCGCCATCGACTGCCTGCCGGCTTCCGAGTTCAAGCAGGCTCTGCTATACTTCTCTGCTTACTCGATTCAGCGAGATCGCTGAAGCGCCGGCCTGGCTCTCCCGACTCTGGCCACCGGCGTGCATCGGGCAAGGGCTTGCGGCGCCCGCCGCAGCCCGACTGTACTGTCCGCCGGCGCCAGCCGGCGCGGCCCTCGGGGTGTAGCTTAGCCTGGTAGAGCGCTACGTTCGGGACGTAGAGGCCGGAGGTTCGAATCCTCTCACCCCGACCAGCGATCCATCCCTGGTCTGCCTTCAGCCGGCTCACCGGAACCCGTTTCAAGCCGCCGGGGCTACGCCGGGCCGCTCTTGGTGACCGGCTCTGGAAACCCGAGCAAGCCGCGATTCACGCGATCAGCCAGCACGATCTGCGGCGCCTCCGGTATCAGGATCTTTCCGGACCTGCATGGCGAGAGTACGCCGAGAGTGAGATGCTTGCCGAGTGGCTGTCAGTGATCTCCACCAATCTCCAGGCTGATCTTTCAAGGAGCCAAACATGACGAGCAAGAAGTCCGAGGAGCCCGTATGGCTTGATGCGCCCGAGGACCATGACTATCCCGCGGCAGCCAGCTATTTGAATCTGACCATGAGCCCGAAGAAAGTCGGGAAGATCGTCGGATCCCTGCGAAAGACCAAAGTCATCCACTTCAAAGCCAAGGACATCTTCCGAGCCTCAGGCTTGTCGCTGCTCGGGGTCAGCAACTCACACGTGGAAAAGGATCGCAGGAAAATTCAAAAAGGCGTGGCGCTGTCGCCGCTGCTGTTGGTGCGAGCACCCGAACTTGGCCGTGTGATCGTGGCTGATGGCTACCACCGCCTTTGCGCGGTTTACAGCATCAACGAGGATGCACTGATACCGTGTCAGATCGCTTGACAGGGGCTCAGGATGGGCGACTGGCTCGAGATCTCATTGCGCCTGGGGTTGGCGACTTTGGCGGGTATCTTGCTTGGAGCCAATCGATGGCTCCATCACAAATCGGCAGGCGTCAAAACCCACGCTCTTGTCTCTATCGGTGCGGCGCTGGCCATGCTGATCGTTGTTCCCGCCAACCCCTCCCAAGGTGCTCTAGCGAACATTTCCACTGATGTCGCCAGTCGTGTTCTTCAAGGCCTGATCACCGGTATCGGATTTCTTGGGGCAGGCGTCATCATTCACAACGCCAGGGGCAAGCGCATTCAGGGTCTGACAACCGCGGCGAGCATCTGGATCACAACCCTGCTGGGTGCGGCAATCGGCTCTGGGCGACTGATACTGGGTTCAATTGCCATTGCAGCCACGGGCCTCGTGCTGTTGCTCGGCAATTCCATCGAACGGTTTGTCGATCAAAAGTTTGGACATCACGCAAAGGCCGGCAGTGATGAAGACGCGCCGTGAGCGCAGATCCGCTTGATCCCAGCTGTCGCCCTCTGGGCTGCGACGACTATCTGCCGGATTCCGTTGCCCGCCATCAGCGCGCGGCCAGCGCCGCCTCGATCGCCGCCACCAGCCTGGGATTGTTCGGCGCCACGCCGCTGCCGAAATGCGCGATCGCGCGCCCGTCGCGGCCCACCAGGTACTTGTTGAAGTTCCAGGCCGGCGGCTGGCCGGTGGCGCGGGTCAGCTCGGCAAAGAGCGGGTGGGCCTGCTCGCCGCGCACCCGGGTCTCGGTGGCCATGGGGAACTTCACGCCATAGGTGTTGAAGCACACCGCCGCGGTCTTGCGCGCGTCAGGGTCTTCCTGGCGGAAGTCGTTGGAGGGCACGCCGATCACCACCAGACCACGGCTGGCATAGCGGGCGTTGAGCGCCTCGAGCCCCTCGAACTGGCCGGTGAAGCCGCAGTAGCTGGCGGTGTTGACCACCAGCAGGACCTTGCCGGCATGGGGGCACAGAGGCAGCGGCTGCTCGTCCTGGAGTCGGCGCAGGCCGTGCTGCAGCAGCGGCGGGCAGGCGGCGCGGGCCGTCGCAGACGACGCGGCCGCAACGGCGAGGCCGGCAAGCCCGACCGCGCCGGCGAGCGACAGCACAACCCGCCTGCGGGGCACGGCCGGGCGGTTCATTCCGGCTTGATCCCGGCCTGGCGCACGACGGTGCCCCACTTGTCGATCTCGGCGCGCACGAAGGCGCCAAACTGCGCCGGGCTGAGCGGCATGGTGTAGCCGCCCATCTCGGCGATGCGCTGCTTCACCTGAGGCATGGCCAGCACCTTGCTGATCTCGCGATGCAGGGCATCGACCACCGGCGCAGGCGTGCGGGACGGCGCCATGAAGCCCACCCAGACCGTCACCTCGAAGCCGGGATAGCCGGACTCGGCCACGGTGGGCACCGCGGGCTGCTCCGTGGTGCGCTGCGCGCTGGTGACGGCCAGCGCCTTCACGCGGCCCGCCTTGATCTGCGGCAGCGCGGTTACCTGGTTGTCGACCATGACCTGCACCTGGCCGCCGATCAGGTCGGTGAGCGCCGGGGTGGAGCCCTTGTAGGGCACATGGGTGAACTGGATGCCGGCGCGGGCCTGCAGCAGCTCGGCGGCGAGATGCCCCGAGGTGGCCGTGCCGGAGGAGCCGAGCACCAGCGCCCCGGGCTTCGCCTTGGCCAGGGCCACCAGCTCGGGCACCGTGCTGGCCGGCACGGCCGGATTCACCAGCAGCACATTCGGCATGGAGATCACATGGACCACCGGCGTGAAGTCGGCCGGGGTGTAGGGCAGCTTGCCGGCGTACACGCCGTAGTGCGCGGCGTTGGGGCCGATGCTGCCCATCAGCAGGGTGTAGCCATCCGGCTCGGCCCGGGCCACCGCCTGGGCGCCGATGATCTGGCTGGCGCCGGCCTTGTTCTCGACCACCACCGGCTGGCCCACCAGCTTGCTGAGCTCGCCGGCCACCAGCCGCGCCGACTGGTCGAGGATGCCGCCCGGCGCGGCCGGCACGACGAAGGTGATCGGGCGCGCCGGGAAGGTCTGGGCGGCCACGGGCGAGACGACGGCGCAGGCGAGCAGTGCGCCAAGGATCGAGACGAGGCGGCGATGGATGCGATGAGCTGACACGGACAATCTCCGGAGACGACGCCAGCGCGTCGGGTTCGGTGGCAGGATCGAGATGCCTGGCGGGGCTCGGACGGGCCGCGCGGCGGCGTCTCGCGGCGCGGCCGGCGGCCTTCGCCACACCCCGCCCGAAGTCTACGCGCGCCGCCGGCACGATCGACCGCAGAGACCCTCACGCCCCGTTCCCAGGAGACCGCCCATGGACACCCCCGGATTTGCCGCGCTGCTCGAGCGCTTCACCCGCGCAGCCGAGGCCGGCGACGGCGCCGCCTTCGCCGCCTGCTTCACCGAGGACGGCGTCTACCATGACTACATCTACGGGCCGCACACCGGCCGCGACGCGATCGGGCACATGATGCAGCACATCTTCCATCGCGATGCCGGCCCCGATTACCGCTGGGAGATGTTCGATCCGGTCTGCGCCGGCGACATCGGCTATGCCTGGTCGCTGTCGAGCTTCAGCTCCACGGTGGCGGAGTTCGCCGGGCGCCAGGTGCTGATCGACGGCATGAGCCGCTTCGTGCTGCGCGGTGACCTGATCGCCGAGTATCACGAGTCGGTCAACGGCTGCGTGGCGATGGCCCAGCTCGGCGTGGCGCCCGAGCGCATGGCCAAGGTGGCGCGTCGCTGGGCGGGCTGGCTGCATGAACGGCCGAGCGCGCGGGAGTACCTGGCCCGCGCCAAGGGCACCCGGCGCGCTGGCTGAGCGCGCGCGATTCCGGAAAGCACCGGCGCACCACCGCCCGGGCAGGCGCATTCGGTAAGGTCCGCCCATTCCCGATCCCCGCGCAGGAGACCTGCCGTGACCGCACCCGGATTCAGCATCCAGCCCCGCATCCACACCAGCCCCAGCCTGGTGGCGCTCTTCCGGGGGCTGCCCACCTCGATCGTCAGCGACTGCATGAACCGCCTGGGAGGCACCGCCGCGCTCCTGCCCCGGCATCGGCCGGGCACCGCCGTGCTGGGCTGCGCCCTGACCGTGCGGGTGCGCACCGGCGACAACCTGATGATCCACAAGGCGCTGCAGCTGGTGCGCCCGGGCGATGTGCTGGTGGTTGACGGCAACGGCGCGACCGACCGCGCGCTGCTCGGCGACATCATGAAGACGGTCGCGCGCTCGCGCGGCGCGGTGGGCGTGGTGATCGACGGCGCCATCCGCGACAGCGCCAGCTTCCGCGACGACGACTTCGGCTGCTACTCGCGTGGCGTGTGCCATCGCGGCCCCTACAAGGAAGGGCCGGGCGAGATCAACCTGCCGGTGTCGATCGATGGCTGTGTGGTCAGCCCGGGCGACATCGTGATCGGCGATGACGACGGCGTGGTGTTCGTCTCGCCGGCGCTGGCCGAGTCGGTGGCCGCGGCCGCGCGCCGCAAGCTCGCCGACGAGGCCAACACCCTGGCGGCGATCGCCGAGGGCCGCTACGACGACCGCTGGATCGACCAGACCCTGCAGGCCCGCGGCCTGACGGTGTCCTGAGCATGGCGCAGGCCGCTGTCGTCCGCTTCGACTCCTGGGTCGATCCGGTCTTCGATCAGACCCTGCGCGCCGAGCCCGGCATCGCGCTGTCGGTGCAGGCCATGCCGGCCGACGCCGCGGCCGCGCGCGCGGCGCTGCGCGAGGCGCGGGTCTTCCATGTCTCGGCCGCGAAAGACGAGTTGCCCGCCCATTGCCATGTGAGCGAGGCGCTGCTCGCCGAGTGCCCGGCGCTGCTGTGCGTGTCGTCCTACGGCGCGGGCTATGACCCGATCGATGTCGCGGCCTGCACGCGGGCCGGCATCGCGGTGGTCAACCAGAGCGGCGGCAACGCGGTCTCGGTCGCCGAGCACACCCTGGGCCTCATCCTGGCGGTCACCCATCGCATCGCCGAAAGCGACCGGCGGCTGCGCACCGAGCGCGGCTTCTCGCGCGAATCGCTCACCGGCACCGAGATCGCCGGCAAGACGCTCGGACTGGTGGGCATCGGCCACATCGGCCGCCGGGTGGCGGCGCTGGCCGCGGCCTTCGGCATGCGGGTGCTGGCCAGCGACCCACTGCTTGCCGACGCCGAGATTGCCGCGCGCGGCGCGCAGCCCGTGGCGCTGGACACCCTGCTCGCCCAGGCCGACATCGTGTCGCTGCACTGCCCGCGCGATGCCCGCACCCTGCGCCTGATCGACGCGGCCGCCATCGCCGGCATGAAGCGCGGCGCGGTGTTCATCAGCACCGCGCGCGGCGGCATCCACGATGAGCAGGCGCTCGCGCAGGCGCTGGCCGAGGGCCGGCTCGCCGGCGCCGGGCTCGATGTCTGGGATCGCGAGCCACCGCCGCTCGATCACCCCCTGCTCGGGCTGCCCACGGTGGTGGCCACCTACCACACCGCCGGCGTCACCCACGAGGCGCGTCGCAACATGGCGCGGATTTCGGCCGAGCAGATCATCGCGGTGCTGGCCGGGCAGCGGCCGCCGCGGCTGGTCAACCCCGAGGTCTGGCCCGCCTATGCCGAGCGTTTCGCGGCCGCCTTCGGCCGCCGGCCCGGGCCAGATTGATCCCGTCTCGTCCCGCCTGCCCCCTTGCCCGCCAGACCCCAAGGAAACACCATGACCGCCAACGCCCTGCGCCGATCCGTCTGCCTCGCCCTGGCCCTGCTCGCGCTGTTCGCCGGACGGCCGGCGCTGGCCTGGCCCGATCGGCCGATCCGGATGATCGTGGCCTATACCGCCGGCGGCGCCACCGATGTCACCGCGCGCGCGATCGCGCCGTTCATCGAACGACAGCTCGGGCCGGGCGCGCGCATCATCGTCGAGAACCGCACCGGCGCCGGCGGGGCGATCGGCTTCGCCGCCCTCGCCAGCGCCGCGCCCGATGGCTACACCATCGGCTTCATCAACACCCCCACCGTGCTCACCGTGCCGATCGAGCGCAAGGTGAACTTCACCTGGGAGAGCTACGACCTGATCGGCAATGTGATCGACGATCCCGGCAACTTCGCCGTGCTGACCAGCAGCAGCATCACCAACCTCGACCAGCTCGCGGCCTATGCCCGCTCGCGCCCCGGGCAGGTCACCGTGGGCACCACCGGCGTGGGCTCCGACGACCACCTCGCCATGCTGATGTTCGAGCGCCACGCCAAGGTCAAGATGGTGCATGTGCCCTTCAAGGGCGCCGCCGATGTGCGACAGGCCACGCTCGGCCGGCAGATCGATGTCGCGGCGGTGAACATCGGCGAGGCGCAGCAGGCGATCAAGGGCGGTTCGCCCTTTCGCAACCTCGGTCAGATGAGCCCGGTGCGCACCGACATCGCGCCCGATCTGCCCACCTTCCGCGAGCAGGGCTATCCGATCGAGATGTCCTCGCTGCGGGGCATCGCGGCGCCGCGCGGCCTGCCGGCCGATGTGCGCGAGCGGCTGGTCAATGCAGTGCGCCGCGCCGCCGCCGACCCCGAGTTCGTGCGCGCCGCCGGCGCGGTGTTCGCGCCGCTGCGCTATCTCGCTCCGCCGGAATACGCGGCCGTGCTGCGCGACGCCGATGTCCAGTTCCGCAAGCTCTGGGGCGAGATGCCCTGGGGCGAACAGTGAGCCGGCGTTGACGGCCCACCAGGCGCACGCGTGCTGAGCTTCGTCGCCGCGGTCTTCCTGCTGCTGATCACGCCCGGACCGGGCGTGCTCTCGATCGCCGGGGTGGGTTCGGGCTTCGGCTGGCGCGCCGGCACGGGCTTCATGGCCGGACTGTGCGTGGGCTCGAACCTGGTGGGCGTGATGGTGATCAGCGGGCTGGCCGCGCTGATGCTGTCGGTGCCGTGGCTGCGGGTGGGCCTGCTCACCGCCTCGGTGCTCTACCTGGGGTGGCTGGCCGCGAAGATCGCGTTCTCCGGCTCCCGGGTGGGCTTTGCCAGCGCAGAAGCCGCGCCGGGCTTCGTCAACGGCGTGACCCTGCAGCTGATCAATCCGAAAGCCTATGTGGTGAACTCCGCGCTGTTCTCGGGCTTCCCCTTCTGGCCCGGCAGCCTGATGGCCGAGACGCTGGTGAAGTTCGCGATCATCAACCTGCTCTGGCTGCCCATCCACATGGCCTGGCTGTGGTTCGGCGTGGCGCTGCGTCGCCTCGAGCTGCCGGGCCCCGCGCAGCGCGCGATCAACCTGGCGATGGCCGGCTCGATGCTTGCGGTGGTGGGGCTGGCCCTCTGGTCGCAGCGCTGAGCGGCGCGGTGGGCCCGCGCCACGGGCCGCGACCGCGCGGACGATGACTCAGCCCTGCTCCCAGATCACCGCGCGACGCGCCGACACCCAGGTCTCGAAGCGATCGCCGTAAACCTCCTCGATCCGGTTGCGCTTGACCTTGAAGGTGGGGGTGACGAAGCCGTTCTCGACGGTCCAGGGAGTGCTGACCAACACCAGACAGTCGAGCTGCTCGTGCGGATCGAGCGTGGCATTGACCGACTTCAGGTGCTCGGCCAGCGAGGACTCGAGTTGCGAACGCTCGGCCTGCGCGCTGGCACGCTGAGCGGCATCGGGACTGAGCATGATGATGCCCAGGGGCTGGCCGAGATTGGCGCCCGTGACCACGCAGGCCTCGACGCTGTTGTGCATCACCAGGCGGTCTTCGATGGGGGCGGGCGCCACATACTTGCCCTTGCTGGTCTTGAACAGATCCTTCACCCGGCCGGTGATGCGCAGGTTGCCCTCGGCATCGAGCTGGCCCTTGTCGCCGGTGCGCAGCCAGCCATCGTCGGTGAGGGTCTGCCGGCTGAGCTCGGGCTCCTTGTAGTAGCCCAGCATGAGTCCGGCACTGCGCATCTGGATCTCGCCCGACTCGGGATCGATACGCGACTCCACGCCCTCGTAGGGCTTGCCCACCGTGCCCGGCCGCGGCACCCCGGGCAGCGTGGCATGAGACAGACCGCAGTTCTCGGTCATGCCGTAGACCTCGACGATCGACAGGCCGAGCGACTCGTACCAGCGCAGCAGGTCAGGCGGCATGGGCGCCGCGCCGCCTGCGGCGAAGCGGCACTGATCGAGGCCCAGGGCCGAGAGGATCTTGCGCCGGACGATGCCGCCGAGGATGGGGATGCGCAGCAGCCGCTTGAGCTTCTCGGGCGGCATCTTGGCGCTGACGCCCTGCTGGAACTTGACCCACAGCCGCGGCACCGAGAAGAACACCGTGGGCCGAGCGCGCTGCAGGTCAGCGGTGAAGGTCTCCAGGGAGTCGGCAAAGAACACATGCAGGCCCAGCGCCAGCAGCGAGTGCTCGACCAGCATGCGCTCGGCCACATGCGACAGCGGCAGGTAGCTCAGCATGCGGGCATTGGAGTCCAGGGGCACCCGCTTGAGGCCCGACTGGATCGACCAGGCGAAGGTGTCGAAGCTGTGCATCACGCCCTTGGGCATGCCGGTGGTGCCCGAGGTGTACATGATGGTGCTGAGGTCGCTGCCGGGGCGCACCGGCTCGCCGGCAAGCGGCGCGGTGCGGGCGATGATGTCGTCCCAGGCGGGGTAGCTGGTGGGCGGCGACAGCGGATAGCTGATGCAGGGCATGTCGGCCGGCACGCCGGGCTTCATGCCCTCCCAGCCGTCGAGCTTGCCCACGAAGAGCAGCCGGGTCTCGCTGTGGGCGAGGATCTGCCGGATGGTCTCGGGCGCCAGGGTGGGATAGAGCGGCACCGAGACATGGCCCGCCATCCAGATGGCGAAGTCGCTCATCAGCCAGTGCGCGCAGTTCTTGGACAGGATGCCGATGCGCGAACCGGGCGGAAAGCCCTGCGCGATCAGGTGCGCGGCCATGCGCCGGGTCTGATCGAGCACCTCGCGCCAGGTGAATTCCCGCACCACCCCGCCGCCCATGGGCTGGGTGAAGACGATCTTGTCTGGGGAGGTCTTCTCCCAGTGGTACAGGCGCTGCAGGGCAAGCGCCTGCGGATCGACGGGCGATGAGCTCATGGGGGTCTCCTGGCGTGTTCAGGCGGCCCGGTGGCTGCGCCTGCGTGTCGTTATGGCTTCAGTCTGCCACAGCGCGGGCGGGTCGGGCCAGCATCGGCCCGGTCGTCCACAAGGGCAAGAGCAGCAGCAGGTAGAGCCAGCCCGAGAGCAGGAAGACATCGGTTGCCGCCATGGTGTGGGCCTGCTGGTCGATCAGGCGGTCGACCATGCCCAGGGTCTGGGCCGGCGTGAGCCCGGTCTCGGCGAGCCGCTGCAGCGCGGGCAGCGCCGCCGGGCCGCCGACATCGACGACTTCGGTCAGCCGGGCGTGATGCAGGCTGGCGCGCCGCTCCCACAGCGTGGTGAACACCGAGGTGCCGACCGCGCCGGCGACGAAGCGGGCGAAGGTGCTCAGGCCGCCGGCGGCCGGCAGCCGGGCCGGCGGCAGGCCGGAATAGATGATCGCCTGCAGGGGGATGAAGTAGAAGGCGGTGGCCATGCCCTGCAGCACGGTGGGCAGCAGGATGGTGACCGGATCGGCATCGACGGTGAAGCGCGAGCGCAGCCAGAGCACCAGCGCATAGCCGAGGAAGGACACCGTGGTGAGCAGGCGCGGCTCGATGCGCGAGATGTGCCGGCCCACCCACGGCGAGAGCATGATCGCGAACACCCCCACCGGGGCCAGCACCGCCCCGGCCCAGATCGCGGTGTAGCCCATGTGCTGCTGCAGCCACAGCGGCAGCAGCACCACATTGCCGAAGAACAGGCCGTAGGACACCGAAAAGGCGATCGTGCCGAGCGTGAAGTTGCGCTGCGTGAACAGCCGCAGGTCGACGATCGGCGAGGCCTGCGTAAGTTCCCAGGCCAGGAAGAACACGAAACCCACCGCCGCGATCACCGCCAGCGTGATGATCTCGTCGGACTCGAACCAGTCGAGCTCCTTGCCCTGGTCGACCATCAGCTGCAGCGAACCCACCCAGACCACCAGCAGGGCGAGGCCGGCCAGATCGAGCGGCGTTGCGCCGTGCGGCGACTCGCGCCGCCGGTACACCGACCAGGTCATCGCCGCCGACAGCAGCCCCACCGGAACATTGATGTAGAAGATCCAGGGCCAGGCGATGTTGTCGGTGATCCAGCCGCCGAGCAGCGGGCCCACCACCGGCGCCACCAGCACCGTCATGCCCCAGGCCGCCATCGCCGCGCCGGCGCGGGCCGGCGGGTAGCTGGAGAGCAGCAGCACCTGCGAGATCGGGATCAGCGGGCCGGCAGCCAGCCCCTGCAGCACGCGGGCGAGGATCAGGATCTCGATGGAGGGCGCGGCGCCGCACATCCAGGAGAACAGCGTGAAGGCGAGCACGCTGAGCACCATCAGCCGCACCTGGCCGAATCGGCGCGCCAGCCAGCCGGTGAGCGGCACCGCGATGGCGTTGGCCACCCCGAAGGAGGTGACCACCCAGGTGCCCTGGGAGGGGCTCACGCCCATGTCGCCGGCGATCGCCGGCAGCGACACATTGGCGATCGAGCTGTCGAGCACCGTCATGAAGGTGGCCA
>JAGWVN010000095.1 GCA_018970865.1 Betaproteobacteria bacterium | reverse complement strand
GGCGGTCCGACCGCCCGCGCGTCCACCATTCGCCGAGGTGATCCGCGAGGCCAGGCGCCTGCCGGGCCTGTTCACGGTCTGGCAGAAGGACGAGAAGGTCTGGCTCGAGATCGCGCCCGCGCAGTTCGACAAGCCCTTCCTGCTGGCGACCACCCGGGTGAGCGGCCTGGGCGAACGCGGCTTCTATCCGCACTGGATGCTCGGCCGCCATGTGGTCGCCTGGCGGCGCGTGCACGGCTCGGTGCAGCTGATCGCCCGCGCCACCCGCTTCGGATCGTCTGCCGACGCGGGCCTGGCCCGGGCCGCGGGCCTGAGCTTCTCCGACAGCCTGCTTGGCTCCGCGCCCCTGGCCAGCGCCGAGCATCCCGAGCGCGGCTCGGTGCTGGTCGAGCTCTCGCCCATCCTGCTCAGCGACCTGCCCCAGCTCACCCGCCAGCTCGAGTCGAGTTTCCGGGTGAGCTACAGCTTCGATGCCCGCAACTCGCACATCGGCCCGGTCAGCGCCGACGCCCGCGAACTGGTGTTCCCGGTGACCGCCCACTACGCGCTGCCGCGTCTGCCCGCGCCGCCCGCGGGCCCGGTGCCGCCGGGCACGCCGGTGCCGAGCGCGCCGCGCAATCTGGAGGATCCACGCAGCCTGTTCGTCGATTACCGCTACAGCCTCTCGGCGCTGCCCGAGCCGGTGATGCGGCCGCGGGCCGCCGATCCGCGGGTGGGCCACTATGTGCAGCAGAACTACGACTGGACCGAGTCCGGGGCGCGGGATGCCCGCCGCAACGTCGTCACCCGCTGGCGGATCGAGCCGCGCGACCCCTCGGCGGCGCTGTCCGAGCCGGTGCGCCCGGTGGTCTTCTGGCTGGATCGCAACATCCCGGCGCGGCTGCGGCCGGCCATCACGGCCGGCGTGCTGGAGTGGAACAAGGCCTTCGAGCGCATCGGCATCCGCGACGCGCTGCAGGTGCGCGAAGAGCCGGCCGATGCGCCGATGGACCTCACCAGCGTGCAGCACGCCTCGATCCGCTGGTTCCTCGACAGCGATGACGGCGCGCTGGCGATCGGCCCCTCGCTCACCGATCCGCGCAGCGGCGAGATCATCGACGCCGACATCGCGATCTCCGACAACTGGGCCCGCTTCGGCCGCCGGCTGGTGCGTGAATCCCTGCCGGGCTCGCGCTTTGCCGAGACCGGCGCCGCGCACGCCCACGGCCCGGGCTGCCAGCACGCGGCCGAGTCCCTGGCCGAGCTCGACTTCGCGCTGGCCCTGCTCGAGTCGCGCGGCGACCTCGATCCCGAGGGGCCGGAGGCCGAGCGCATCGTCGCCGATCTGATCAAGGATCTGGTGATGCACGAGGTGGGCCACACCCTCGGCCTGCGCCACAACTTCCGCGCCTCGCTGGCGGTGCCGGTGGCCCGGCTGGCCGACCCGGCCTTCACGCGGGCCAACGGCCTGTCGGGCTCGGTGATGGACTACAACGGCTTCAACCTGCCGCTGGCCGGTGAACCGGTAGGCCCGATCACCATGACCACGCTCGGCCCCTACGACTACTGGGCGATCGAGTATGCCTACCGCCCGTTGCCGCCCGAGCGGGAGGCCGCCGAGCTCGCGCGCATCGCGTCCCGCGCCAACGAGCCCGCGCTCGCCTACGGCACCGACGAGGAGGTGGTGGCCGGCTATGACCCGCAGGTCAACCAGCGCGATCTCGGCGACGACCCGCTCGCCTGGGCCACGCGCCGGCTCGCCCTGAGCCGCGAGCTCTGGGCGCGCCTGCAGACCCGCACCCTGCCGCCGGGCACCGGCTTCGGGGTGCTGCGCCGCGGCTTCGACAGCGGCCTGCGTCAGATCGACCTGGCCGCCGAGGTGGCCGCCAAGCATGTCGGCGGCGTCAACTACTTTCGCGATGTGTCGGGCGATGCCCGGCCGGCCTTCGTGCCGGTGCCCGGCAGTCGCCAGCGCGAGGCGCTGAGCCTGCTCGCCCGCGAGGTGCTGGCCGAGGACTCGCTCGCCATCGCGCCCTCGCTGGTGGCCCGGCTGTCCACCGACCCGCTCGATCGCGGCGCCTGGCCGCCGCCGCTGCCGGCCGTGCTGCAGTCGGTGGCGAGCCTGCAGCGCCGGCTGCTCGACCGCCTGCTCGGCGATGCGGTGCTCACGCGCCTGCAGGAGAACGAGGCCACGCTCGCGCCGGCCGAGCGGCTGCCGCTGCCCGAGCTCTTCGACACCCTGCGCGAGAGCATCTGGCGCGAGCTTGCCCGTGGCGCCGACATCGGCGTGGCCCGGCGCATGCTGCAGCGTGAGCACCTGCGCAAGCTCACCGGGCTGCTGATGCGGCCCGGTTCGGCGGTGCCGCCCGACGCCCGCGCGCTCGCCCGCGTCGATGCCCGCCGGCTGAGCGCGCGGATCGAGGCGGCGTTGCGAAGCCGTCAGCTCTCGCGCGAGGCCCGCGCCCACCTCGAGGAGAGCCTTGCCAGCCTGCGCGACGCGCTGCGCGCCGGCCTGACCCGGGCCGCGGGCTGACGCGGCAGCAGGCCCGGGCCGGCCGTGAACCTGCGCTTCCTCGAGGCCTTCTACTGGGTGGCCACGCTGGGCAGCGCCACCCGCGCCGCCGGCAAGCTCTCGCTCACGCAGGCGGCGATCTCCAGCCGCCTCATCGCCCTCGAGACCGAACTCGGGGTGCGCCTGTTCGACCGGCGCGATCGCCGCCTGCACCTCACCGCCGACGGTCGACGCCTGCTCGTCCATGCCGAACGGCTGCTCGACCTGCAGCGCGACATCCGGCGGGATCTCGGCGGCGGCGAGCAGGGCCCGCCGGTGCTGCGCCTGGGCGCGATCGAATCGATCGCCCACACCTGGCTGATGCCCTTGTTCACCCGGCTGCGCGAGCGCTATCCGCAGTCGCGGCTGGAACTCACCATCGAGACCTCGCAGCTGCTCGACGAGCACCTGCGCCGCGGCCAGATCGACCTGGCGGTGCTCGCGCTGCCGGTGCACGGGGAATCGCTGCGCCAGCTGGCGCTGCCCTCGCTGCCCATGGTCTTCGCCTGCCGGCGGCCGGCGGGCGCGCGCTCGGGGCGGCTGCGCCGGCGCCTGGCCGATCTCGCCCGCGAGCAGATCCTCAGCTTCCAGCGCGGCTCGCAGCCCAACACCGCGGTGATCGACCTGTTCCGCGCCCACGGCGCGCCGGCGCCGCATCTGCACAGCGTGTCGTCGCTGTCGGCCATGCTCGGCCTGGTGGAGCGCGGCTTCGGCGTGGCCACGCTGCCCCGCGCGGTGGTCGAGCCGCTGGTGCGGGCCGGGCGGATCTCGGTGGTGAGCACCGAATCGCCGCTCGCGCCGCTGCCGCTGTTCGTGGCCTGGCGGCCCGACCCGGCCAGCGACACCCTGGATCGGGTGGTGGCCGAGATCGGTGCCATCGCGCAGGCCCATGCCGGCGCCGACCACCATAAGAATTCCTGATGATCGGTTGATGAAATTTTCCGATTGCCGTGGCGGAACGGCTCGGATCCAATCTGCCCGACGGCGCTGCCCGGCCGGGCCTGGCCTGCGCCGCCCGCCGACCTTCCACAGGATCTTCCGATGACCGACCTTCGAGCCCCGCTGGCGAGCGATGCCGAGGTGGCCGCGCTGCGCCACCGGATCCGCCGTGGCGAGCACACCGCCCACACCTCGGGCCTTGCCGCCGGACGGGTGCAGGGCAACCTGGTGGTGCTGCCCGAGGCGCAGGCCTTCGACTTCCTGCGCTTCTGCCAGCGCAACCCGCGGCCCTGTCCGCTGCTGGCGGTCTCCGAGCCGGGCAGCCCGCGGGTGCCGCTGCTGGGCGCCGACATCGACCTGCGCACCGACCTGCCGGGCTACCGGGTCTGGCGCGATGGCGAGCTCGCCGAGGAGCGCGCCGACATCGGCGCGCTCTGGCGCGACGACCTGGTGGCCTTCGTGCTGGGCTGCTCCTTCTCCTTCGAGGAGGCGCTGCTGCAGTCGGGCATCGCGCTGCGCCATGTCGCCTGCGGCGCCAATGTCGCGATGTACCGCACCAGCATCCCCACCGTGGCGGCCGGCCCCTTCGCCGGCCCGATGGTGGTCTCGATGCGCCCGCTCAAGCCCGCCGATGCGATCCGCGCGGTGCAGATCACCAGCCGATTCCCCGGCGTGCATGGCGCGCCGGTGCACATCGGCCTGCCGCAGGCGATCGGCATCGCCGACCTCGCGCGCCCCGACTTTGGCGACCCGGTGCCGGTGCTCGATGACGAGCTGCCGGTGTTCTGGGCCTGCGGCGTCACGCCCCAGTCGGTGGTGATGGCCAGCCGCCCGCCCTTCTGCATCACCCATTCCCCCGGGGCGATGCTGGTCACCGACCTGCTCAACGACCGCCTCGCCGCCTTCTGACGGCGCCGCCGCACACCGTTTTCTGCCCCCGCCTTCCGACGATCGCCCGACACCTGCCTGGAGAACCCGCATGACCCCCGTTCCCGCTCCGCGTCACCGACTCATCGCCGCCAGCCTGGCGCTGGCCGGCCTGATCGCCGCCACCGGCGCCGCCGCGCAGACCATTCCGCCCGGCCCGAAGATCACCATCAGCGCGGTCACCCAGGTGGCGCCCACGCTGCCGCAGTACACCCGCATCGATCAGCCCCTGCTGCGCGACGGCCTGGCGCAAAAGAGCGGCGGGCGCATCGAGGTCAACCTCGCCTCCTGGCCCGAGCGCAATGTGAACGGGCCCGAGGTGCTGCGCCTGGTGCGCTCCGGCCAGGTCGACATCGCCGCCGGCCCGCTCACCACCGTCTCGGGCGATGTGCCCATGCTCGACGGCGTCGACCTCGCCGGCATGAACCTCGACATTCGCCAGGCCCGGCGCGTGGCCGACGCCATGCTGCCGGTGGCCAACCGCGAGCTCGAGCGCCTGGGCATCAAGCTGATCGCCACCTATCCCTTCTCGGGCCAGATGCTCTTCTGCCGCAAGCCGATCGCCTCGCTGGCCGACATCAAGGGCCTGAAGATCCGCACCAACGGCCCCTCGGCGGCCGATCTGGTCAAGGCGCTCGGCGGCCAGCCGGTGTCGGTGGCCTTCGGCGAGGTCTACACCGCGCTCGAGCGCGGCACGGTCGACTGCGGCATCACCGGTTCCGGCTCGGGCAACGGCGTGAAGTGGCCCGAGGTCTCCACCCATCTCTTCACCCTGCCGCTGTCCTGGTCCACCGCTGGCTACTACGTGAACCTCGCCTGGTGGAACAAGCTCGATGCGCCGGTGCGCGCGCTGATCGAGAAGACCTTCGCCGACATCCAGGAGCAGCAGTGGGCGCTGGGTCTGGCCGCCACCCAGGACGGCATCGACTGCAATGTCGGGCGCGCCGAGGGCTGCAAGATCCACACCCTGGTCAAGCGGCCGATGACCGAGGTCAAGCCGCAGGGCGATGTCGCCGCCACCATCCGCAAGGAAATGATCGAGGATGTGCTGCCGGCCTGGGTCAAGCGCTGTGGCGATCGCTGCGGCACGGTCTACAACGAGGTCATCGCGCCGATCACCGGCATCCGCTATGGCGCACGCTGAGTCGCCGGCCGGCGAGGGCGCGCCGATGCGCGCGGTCCGCCGGCTCTGCGATGGGGCCCTCTCGGTGGCCGGCTGGTCGTATCTGCTGATGGTCGCGATCATCGGCTTCGATGTGCTGGCCCGCCGTCTGCTGGGCTTCTCCACCGAATCCACCGGCGAGCTCACCGGCTACCTGCTCGCCGCCGGCATGACCCTCGGCCTGGGCGGCACGCTGCTCGAGCGCGGCCATGTGCGCATCGATGTGCTGGTGCAGCGTCTGCCGCTGGGCGCGCGGGTCTGGCTGCACCTCGCGGCGCTGCTGGCGCTGCTGGTGGCGGTGGGCTTCATGGCCTTCGGCGCGGTCTCGCTCGCGCTGGACTCCTGGCAGCTCGGCGCCACCGATCTCTCGGGTCTGCGCACCCCGCTGGCGTTGCCGCAGGGCGTGTGGGCCGCGGGCTTCCTGCTGATGGGCCTGGCCGCGGTGGCGCTGGCCTGCCGCAGCGTGGTGCTGCTGCTGCGCGGCCAGCCGCAGGCCCTCGAGGCCGGCCTGGCGGCCCGCACCGATCTCGACGAGGCCCGCGACACCCTGCAGGCGCTGGGCGGATCGCGCCCGTGATCGCGATCGTCTTCCTGGTGGCGCTCGGCCTGGCGGTGGGCGTGGCCGCGCTCACCGGCCAGCTGCCCGCCGGCGCGGCCGGGCAGGTGCCCTGGTGGGCGCTGGCCGCGGTGCTCGGCGCCTTCGTGGGCTTCTTCGCGGCCGGGCTCCATGTGGGCGCGGCGCTCGGCCTGCTGGCGCTGCTCGCCGGCTACGGCCTGTCCGACCGGCCGTTCTGGAACTTCATCGGCGAGATGCTGTGGGCGCCGTCCACCAACTTCGTGCTGGTGGCGGTGCCGCTCTTCCTGCTGATGGGCGAGGTGATGCTGCGCGCCGGCCTGTCCGACCGGCTCTACCGCGCCATGAATGTCTGGGTGGGGCGGCTGCCGGGCGGGCTGCTGCACACCAACATCCTGTCCTGCGGCGTGTTCTCGGCGGTGGCCGGCTCGAGCGTGGCCACCGCAGCCACCATGGGCTCGGTGGCGCTGCCCTGGTTCGAGCGCAGCCGCTATCCGCAGAAGCTGGTGCTCGGCTCGCTGGCCGCCGGCGGCGCGCTGGGCAACCTGATCCCGCCGGGCATCACCTTCATCGTCTACGGCCTGATCACCGAGACCTCGGTGGGCGCGCTCTACCTCGCCGCGGTCGGCCCCAGCCTGCTGGTGGTGCTGCTGTTCATGGGGGTGATCCTCTTCTACAGCGCGCGCCTGGGCCTGGGCCGCGGCGAGCCGGGCGAGCGAGCGCCCGGCCGGCGCGAGCGGCTGGCCAGCCTGCTCGACCTGCTGCCCACCGCGCTGCTGATCGGCCTGGTGCTGGGCACCATCTACTCGGGCCTGGCCACGCCCACCGAATCGGCCGCGCTCGGCGTGATCGGCGCGCTGGCGCTGGCGCTGGTCGACCGCCGGCTGTCCTGGCGCATGCTGCATGACTCGCTGCGGTCCACCGCGCGGGTCACCTCGATGATCGGCCTGATCCTCTTCGGGGCCTACTTCCTCAACCACATCCTCGGCTCGCTCGGCGTGCCGCAGATGCTCTCGCGCTTCCTCGGCCAGCTGCCCTTTCCGGGCTGGGCGCTGATGCTGTGCATCATCGGCTTCTACCTCGCCCTGGGCACCTTCATGGAAGGCATGTCCATGGTCATCACCACCGTGCCCCTGCTGTTCCCGGTGGTCAAGGCCCTGGGCTACGACCCGGTGTGGTTCGGGGTGGTGATCACCATGCTGGTGGAGATCGCGATGATCAGCCCGCCCGACGGCACCGTGCTCTATGTGCTGCAGGGCATGCGCCGCCAGCCCGGCCCGATCACCGATGTGTTCACCGGCGTGCTGCCCTTCCTGGCGGCCTATACCCTGGCGATCATCCTGCTGATGGTGTTCCCGGCGATCGCGCTGTGGCTGCCCGGCGTGCTGATGTGAGCCTTCCCGACGGCCGGCCTTCTTCGATGCGACCCTTTTCTTCTTCCGAGGTCATTGCATGACGGATTCCCATGGCGGCCCGCGCTGGGCCTTGCGGCTGCATGACGCGGGCGGCGTGCGCGAGGTCAGCGTCGCGGTCACCCGGCTGGTGATCGCGGGCTGGACCGGCCGCGATCCCGCGGCGATCGAGCACCACATCGAGGAGCTCGCCGCCATCGGCGTGCCCCGGCCCAGCCAGGTGCCGCTCTTCTACCGGGTGGCGGCCTCGCAGCTGCTGCCCGCGGGCGCGCTCGAGGCGGTGGGCGACCAGACCTCCGGCGAGGTCGAGCCGGTGCTGGTCCGTCACCAGGGCCGCTGGTGGCTGAGCGCCGGCTCCGACCACACCGACCGGCGCGCCGAGGCCTGGTCGGTGGCGCTCTCCAAGCAGCTCTGCGCCAAGCCGGTGGCCGGCGACGCCTGGCCCTGGGAGGCGGTGGCGCCGTACTACGACGCGCTGCGCCTGCGCTCCTGGGCGGTCGACGGCTCGCGGCGCGAGATCTACCAGGACGGAGCGGGCGCCTCGCTGCGCCCGCCCGACGAGCTGCTGCGGCTGTGGCAGGCGCAGGGCGGCGACACCCCCGAGGGCATGGTGATGTTCTGCGGCACCGTGCCCGCGATCGGCGGCATCCGGCCGGCGGCGCGCTTCGAGTTCGGCTGGGAGTGCGCGCCGATCGGCGCCGCGGTGAGCGGCGGCTACGAGGTGGCGGTGCTGCCGGTGGTGAGCTGAATCGTCGCGACCTGCACCGGCGCGGCCTCGAACACCGGGTCGACATCGAAGGCGATGTCGCCCTCGGGCACCGGGGCGCCGGTGGGCTGCGCCGCGCTGAAGTCGAAGAGCTCGCGGTCCATCAGGTGCGAGGGCACCACCCGCGAGAGCGAGGAGAAGATGTTCTCCACCCGGCCGGGGTGGCGCTTCTCCCACTCGCGCATCAGCTGCTTGATCTCGCGCCGCTTGAGGTTCTCCTGCGAGCCGCACAGGTTGCAGGGGATGATCGGGAACTCGCGCCACTGCGCGTAGGCGATCAGGTCGGCCTCCTCCACATAGGCCAGCGGCCGGATCACCACATGGCGGCCGTCGTCGGACACCAGCCGCGGCGGCATGGTCTTGAGCTTGCCGCCGAAGAACAGGTTCAGGAAGAAGGTCTCGAGGATGTCGTCGCGGTGGTGGCCCAGGGCGATGCGCGTGGCGCCGAGCTCGTCGGCCACCCGGTACAGGATGCCGCGGCGCAGCCGCGAGCACAGCGAGCACATCGTGCGGCCCTCGGGGATCACCCGGCGCACGATGCTGTAGGTGTCCTGGTTCTCGATGTGGAAGGGCACGCCGAGCGAGCGCAGATAGGCCGGCAGCACATCCTCGGGGAAGCCGGGCTGCTTCTGGTCGAGATTCACCGCGATGATCTCGAAGCGCACCGGCGCGCGGCTGCGCAGGGTGAGCAGCAGGTCGAGCAGCGCGTAGCTGTCCTTGCCGCCCGAGAGGCAGACCATCACGCGGTCACCCTCGCCGATCATGTCGTAGTGCGCGATCGCCTCGCCGGTGAGCCGCAGCAGCCGCTTGTGCAGCTTGCCGCGCTCGCGGGCCTGTTTCTCGGGGCTCATGCCATCACTCCGGCTGGAAGCGGAAGACCTCCACGCCCACGCAGGCGCAGTCGGGATAGACATCGGGCTTGCGGGTGCTGACCCGCACCGCGCGCACCTCGCGCCGGGCCAGGCACAGCGCCACGATGCCGTCGACCAGGGTCTCCTGCAGGTTGAAGTGGCGCGAGCGGGCGAGCTCGGCCACCGCGCTGCGGATGAAGTCGTAGTCGACCACCTCGGCGACCTCGTCCTGCTGCGGCGTGGAGTGGGCGTCGGGCACGAACAGGTCGACATCGATGATCACCCGCTGCGGCGCCTCGCGCTCGAAGTCGTGAAAGCCGATCGACACCTCGAGCGAGAAGCCGTGCAGGAAGATGCGCCGGCAATCGGCCAGGCGGGGCAGCAGGAGATCGTTCACGGGGAGGGGTTTCCGGTGAGGTACATGACATCGCGCGGCGAGGCCGCGAGGTGCTGGCCGCCATCGACGGTGAGGTTGATGCCGGTGATCGCCGGGGCGTCGGCCAGGAACACCACCGCGGCGGCGATGTCGGCCGGGGTGGACGAGCGCCCCAGCGGCGTCATGCGGTGCGCCCGGGCGAAGCCCTCGGCGGTCTGGTCGCCCGACACCAGGGTGATGCCGGGCGAGACCGACACCACCCGCAGCCGGGGCGCGAAGGCCATGGCCAGCATGGTGGTGGCGCTGGCCAGCGCCGCCTTGGTGAGGGTGTAGGAGAAGAAGTCGGGGTTCAGGTTCTCGAGTTTCTGGTCGAGCAGGTTGATGACCACGCCGGCCGGCGCGCCCTCTGGCAGGGCGCCGCGCGCCTCGTGCAGGCGCCGCGCGAGCAGCAGCGGCGCGGCCAGGTTGGGGCCGAGGTGGCGCGCCAGGTTGGCCGCCTCGAAGCTCTCGGGCCGGTCGGGCTCGAAGCGCGAGGCGTTGTTCACCAGCGCATCGAGCGGGCCGAGCGCGGCGCTGGCCGCCTCGAAGAGCGCCGCGGTCTGCGCCGGATCGGCGAGGTCGGCGCGCAGGGCCACCGCCCGTCGCCCCAGGGCCTGGATGTCGGCCACCGTCTGCCGTGCCGCGTCGGCCGATTCGCCGTGATGCACGGCCACATCCCAGCCGGCCCGCGCCAGGGCCAGCGCGATCTCGCGGCCGAGCCGACGCGCGGCGCCGGTGACCAGCGCGCGGCGCGCGACGGGGGGGGCGGCTTCAGGCGGCAGGCTGGCCTGGCTGGACATGGACGGGTGGTGGGTGCGCAGGGGCGTGCCGGGCGGGCACGGCGCGGCGTGAACCGCGGGCCGCCAGTGTAGCGGCATTCCCCGGGGCCTCGGCCAGCGCCCGTAGAATGCGGCCATGCGCGCGTCCCCGGCCCTGCCCGAGCCCTCCCCCGAGGCGCGCGCGATCAGCGAGGCGCTGAGCGCGCGCATCGCCGCCCGCATCCGCGAGGCCGGCGGCTGGATCGGCTTCGACGACTACATGGCCCAGGCGCTCTACACCCCTGGCCTGGGCTATTACAGCGGGCCGGCGCGCAAGTTCGGCTCGGGGGGCGACTTCATCACCGCGCCCGAGCTCTCGGACCTGTTCGGCGCCTGCCTGGCCCGGCAGTGCGCCCACTGGTTCGCGCAGTGCGGCCAGGAGGTGATCGAGTTCGGCGCCGGCAGCGGCGCGCTCGCCGCCCAGATGCTCGGCGAGTTCGAGCGGCTGGGCCTCACCGGCGTGCGCTACCGCATCGTCGAACTCTCGGCCGAACTCGCCGCCCGCCAGCGCGAGCGCATCGCGCGGCAGTGCCCGGCGGCGCTGCCGCGGGTGAGCTGGCTGCAGGCCTGGCCGGAACGCATCGATGGCGTGGTGCTCGCCAACGAGCTGCTCGACGCCCTGCCGGTGCGCGCCTTCACGCTCGAACCGGCGCAGGCCGGCGCGCCGTCGCGGGTGCTCGAGCGTGGCGTGGGGCTGACCGACACCGGCTTCGGCTGGGCGACGCGGCCGGCCGAGCCGGGCTTTGCCGAGCAGGTGCGCGAGCGGGTCGCCCAGGGCGCCGGGGTGTCCGGCATCGACGCGCTGGCCTGCGAGGGCGAGATCGGTGAGCAGGCCCAGGCCTGGGTGGCCGAGGCCGCGCGGCGGCTCGCGCGCGGCGCGATCCTGCTGATCGACTATGGCTTCGCGCGGCCCGAGTTCCATCATGTCCAGCGCGCCGGCGGCACGCTGATGTGCCACTACCGGCACCATGCCCACGGCGATCCCTTCTTCCTGCCGGGGCTGCAGGACATCACCGCGCATGTGGACTTCACCGCGGTGGCGCAGGCCGCGCTCGGCGAGGGGCTGCAGGTGCTCGGCTTCCTGCCGCAGGCCCGGCTGCTGACCAACCTCGGCCTGCTCGACGATCTCGCCGCGCGGCACCGCGCCGCGGCATCGGCCGACGCGCTGGCCTGGGCCCGCGAGGCGCAGGCCGCGCAGGTGCTGCTCTCGCCGGCCGAGATGGGCGAGCTCTTCAAGGCGATCGGCCTGTCGCGCGGACTCGATTCGCCGGGCCCGGGCTTTGCCCGCGGCGACCGGCCGCTGGCTCTGGAGGCGGCATGATCCGCTGGCTGCTGGTCACGGTGCTCGCGCTGGTGCTGTTCTCGGGGCTCACGCCCTGGCTGCGTCGGCTCGGCATGGGGCGCCTGCCCGGCGACCTGCATTTCCGGGCCTTCGGCCGGGAATGGTCCCTGCCCATCGCTTCGACGATCGTGCTGTCGATGATCGCCGCCGCCATCGCGCGGCTGATCTGAGCCGGCCTGCCTCAGCGCGGCAGGGCTCTGGCGATCGCCTGTTCGCGCGCCTGGCGCACCCGCTCGCGCACCGCCTCGCCCGGCGGGCCCGAGGCCGCCACCGCGCCGGCATCCACGGTCGCCGCCGCGGCCAGCGCCGCGCGCAGGTGGGCTGACGCCGGATAGGGCTCATCGGCGCGGCCGAGCCGGCCGCGGGCATCGGCCTCGCAGGCGGCCAGCACCTCGGGCAGCCGCGCCGGCCGCCGGAAGGCGTCGAGCCGCTCCAGCAGCGCCAGCAGGGTGGCGGGCCGCAGCTCCTGCGCCCGGTGCACCAGGCCGTGCTCGCGGGCCACCAGCCGCGCCAGATCGCGCACCTCCACCGGCACCCGCAGCCGCGCGCACAGCGTCTCCAGCCGCGCCACCGACCGGGCCTCGTGGCCGATGTGACGCGGCAGCACCGGCGCCGGCGTGTCGGCCTTGCCGAGATCGTGGGTGAGCGCGGCGAAGCGCACCGCCAGCGAGCCGCCGGCGCGGGCCGCGGCATCGACCACCATCATCGTGTGCACGCCGGTGTCCACCTCCGGGTGGTGATCGGCGCGCTGCGGCACGCCCCAGAGCCGATCGAGCTCGGGCAGCAGCCGCGCCAGCGCGCCGCACTCGCGCAGCACGGTGAACATGCGCGAGGGCGCGGGCTCCATCAGGCCGCGGGCGAGCTCCTGCCAGACCCGTTCGGGCACCAGCGCATCCACCTCGCCCGCCTCGCACATCGCGCGCATCAGGCCGAGGGTCTCGGGCGCCACCGTGAAGCCGGCAAAGCGCGCCGCGAAGCGCGCCAGCCGCAGGATGCGCACCGGGTCTTCGATGAACGCCGGCCCGGCATGGCGCAGCACCCGCGCGGCGAGATCGGCCTGCCCCCCGAGCGGATCGATCAGCCGGCCGTCCTCATCGCGCGCCATGGCGTTGATGGTGAGGTCGCGCCGGCGAAGGTCGTCGTCCAGGCTGACCCCGGGCGCGAAGTGCACCTCGAAGCCGCGATAGCCCGGCGCGGTCTTGCGCTCGGTGCGCGCGAGCGCGTATTCCTCGTGGGTCTGCGGATGCAGGAAGACCGGGAAGTCCTTGCCCACCGGCCGATAGCCCAGCGCCTGCATCGCCTCGGGCGTGCCGCCCACCACCACCCAGTCGCGATCGCGCACCGGCAGGCCCAGCAGCTCGTCGCGGACCGCGCCGCCCACGCAGTAGATCTTCATGGCCGCGGCCGGGGGTGGCGAGGGCGCCGGGCTCGGGGCAGGGCCTGCGCCCGGGCCTGCGGCCGGTTCAGCGATGCGCCCTGGCCTGCTGGGCGGCCAGGCGCGAGCCCTGGCGCGACAGCCAGGCCGGCGCCACCGCGGCCAGCGGCGTGGGCGTGATGCCCAGCGCCGGGCTGATCGGACCGGTGGCGATGTTGTCGACCCGCAGCGAGTCGAAGTTGTCGGTGCTCATCAGCGGACGCGGCAGCGCGCCCATCAGCCCGGCCTGGATCTGCCCGAGCGTGAAGGGCAGGCCGATCACCGGCCGGGGATGACCGCTCCAGCGCCCGGCGAGCTGCACCAGTTCACGCAGGGTGAAGACCTCCGGCCCGGCGAGCTCGAAGCCGTGGCCCAGGGTGGCCGTGCCGCGCAGGCAGTTGACCACCGCGGTGGCGACATCGCCCACGAATACCGGCTGCAGTCGCGCGTTGGCCTGGGCCAGCGGCACCACCGGCAGCAACCGCTGCAGCCGCGCGAAGACATTCAGGAACGCGTCTTCAGGGCCGAACACCACCGAGGGCTGCAGGATGGTGAAGGGCACGCCGCCGGCGCGCACCGCCGCTTCGCCGTCGGCCTTGGATCGCAGGTACATCGACGGCAGCGTCTCGCGGCTGGCGCCGGCGCCCAGGGCCGACACATGGATCAGCCGGCCCACCCCGCTGCGCGCCGCGGCATTCGCCAGCCGCGCCGGCAGGTCGACATGGGCCTCGCGAAACTCCGGGCCGTAGGGATCGCCCCAGCGGCTGTGCAGCACGCCCACCAGGTTGATCACCGCGTCGCAGCCCTCGAGCGCCTGCCAGAACGAGGGCGAGCCGGGCCGGGTCTCGATGACATCGACCGTGGGCAGCGGCAGCAGATGCCGGGCGCGCTCGCGGTGCCGGGTGGGCACCACCACGCGCACGCCCTGGGCGCTGAGACGGGCGACCACATGGGAACCGATAAAGCCGGAGCCGCCGGCGACGAGGACGCGATTCAGACTCATGGTGACTTCGGAAGAGGGCGGTGTCAGTGAAGGGGCGGGAAGCGGAACGGGCCGAAACCTAACCCGACCCGGCGTTCAGGGCAACTCGGAGGGCCGCATGGCGCCCGGCGCCACGCTGCCCAGCCGCTGCTTGAGCGACTGCGGCCGGCCGGTCATGAGCGCGCCGTAGAAGGCGGCGTTGGAGAGCACCTTCTTGACATAGTCGCGGGTCTCGGCAAAGGGGATGATCTCGGCGAAGGCCGCGCCCTCGAGCGTGCCGGGCAGCGTGCTGCGCCACTGCCGCGGCCGGTTCGGCCCGGCGTTGTAGCCGGCCGAGGCGAGCAGTGGCGAGCTGTCGAGGTCGTCATGCACCGAGCGCAGGTAGTAGGTGCCGAAGCGCAGGTTGGTGTCGAGGTCGTTGAGCTGCTCGAGGCGGAAGTCGGCCACGCCCAGCCGCCGCGCGATCCAGCGCGCGGTGGGCGGGATGATCTGCATCAGGCCCTGGGCGCTGGCCGACGAGCGGGCGTCCATGATGAAGCGCGACTCCTGGCGGATCAGGCCGTAGACCCAGGCGGGGTCGAGCCCGCGCTCGCCGGCGAAGGCCTCGAGCTGGGGACGGAAGGGCGTGACGAAGCGCAGGCTGAAGTCGTGCTCGGCGCGGGTGCGGTCGGCGGTGTTCACGCAGCGGTCGAGCACCCGCCGGTCGCAGGCGAAGCGGGCGGCCGCCAGCAGCTGGCGGTCGGTGAGGCCGCGCAGCTGGAAGTTCCACTCGCGGTTGCCCTCGGCGCGCAGGCCGAGCTGGTACAGCCGCAGCGCCCGCGCGAAGCCGGGATTGGCCGCCGCCGCGGCGAGTTCCTCGTCGGTGGGCGGCGCGGCGGGCGCCGGCACGAGGATGCCCTGGCCGAGTTCCTCGCTGGCGAGCTGGCCGTAGAAGTGGAACTGCCCGGCGATGCCCCTGAAGCCGGTGTCGGCCTGCGGTCGCCGGCCGAGCTCCTGGTGGGCGCGGGCATCCCAGTAGATCCAGGCCGGATCGCGGCGGCCCTCGGGCGACATGCGCTCGATCATCAGGTGCACCGCGGGCCAGTCGCCGGCACGCAGCGCCGCTCGGGTGAGCCAGGCCCAGGTCTCGTCCGAGGCCTGGGCGCCGCGCGCGTCGCGCAGCCAGGCCGCCGGCACCGGGCCGAGCCGGCGCATGCTGCTGGCCGCGATCTGCGACCACACCCAGGCCCGCTCGGCCGGGGCGAGCGCCGCCAGCGCCTCGGTCTGACGGGCCGCGGTCTCGGGCTCCTGACGGGCGAGCACGCCGAAGGCGATCACCGAGACCTCGCGCGAGGCGGTGGGCGCGAGCACCTTGGCCGGCCGCTGCAGCGCGGCCTCCACGGCGCCCGGCGACATGCCGATCATGGGAGCGATGCGCCGCACCGAGCCGGTGGCGCCGGCCTCCAGCGCGAGCTTGAGCCGGCGCCACGCGGCCTCGCGGCCGGCCGGGCCCTGACGGGCCAGCCCCTCGAGGAAGCTGGCGCAAGCCTCGCCGAGCTCCCGCGGCTGGAACAGCGCGTCGCGGGCCTCGTCGCCCGGGGCGCGGCCGGCCTCGAGCGCCGAGCTGCCGGCATGGCAGTGGACCGCGGCCTCGTCGCGCAGCGCCCAGGCGGCGTACTGCGCGTCGAAGGCCGGCCAGTCGCCGCGCCGGGCCAGGCGCAGCAGCCAGTCGCGCCGGGAGAGGTCGGCCAGCAGGGGGTTGTCGGTGCGCTGGATGAAGGCGGCGGCCTCGGCATCGAGCGCCGCCTCGCCGCCGGCCGGCGCGCCGCGGGCGTTCAGGCGGAACTTCAGCCGCCAGTGCTCGAGATAGGACTGCAGCAGGGGGTCGCTGACCCGCGCGGCGGCGGCCTCGAAGCGGTCGAGCGCGCCGGCGAGCGCGGCCTGCCGCGCGGCCAGGAAGGCCTCGTCGGAGGCGGCGGTGCTGGCGGG
>JAGWVN010000185.1 GCA_018970865.1 Betaproteobacteria bacterium | reverse complement strand
CGGTCGCGCGGCCGGAGCACGCCGTTGACCACCCGCACCAGCATCACCACGCCGACATAGTTGTCGAACCAGGAGTCGATGATCAGGGCCTGCAGCGGCCCGGCCGGATCGCCCTTGGGCGGCGGAATGCGGCGGACGATCGCCTCGAGGATCTCGTCGATGCCCAGCCCGGTCTTGGCACTGGCCCGGATCGCGTCGGTGGCGTCGATGCCGATCACATCCTCCACCTCGGCCGCGGCGGCATCGGGGTCGGCCGAGGGCAGGTCCATCTTGTTGAGCACCGGCACCACCTCGACGCCGAGATCGATGGCGGTGTAGCAGTTGGCCACGGTCTGGGCCTCGACGCCCTGGGTGGCATCGACCACCAGCAGCGCGCCTTCGCAGGCCGACAGCGAACGGCTGACCTCGTAGGAGAAGTCGACATGCCCGGGCGTGTCGATGAGGTTGAAGTGGTAGAGCTTGCCGTCCTGCGCCTGGTAGCGCAGGGCCGCGGTCTGGGCCTTGATGGTGATGCCGCGCTCGCGTTCGAGGTCCATGGAGTCGAGCACCTGCTCCTCCATCTCGCGGTCGGAGAGGCCGCCGCAGCGCTGGATCAGGCGGTCGGCCAGGGTCGACTTGCCATGGTCGATGTGCGCGATGATCGAGAAGTTGCGGATGTGCTGCATGGGGCCCGAAGACGAACGCGCGCCGGGAAGGCGCGCGGAACCGGGATTCTACCAGCGGCGGGAGATGGCCCCGCCGCTGGGGTGGCGTGTCAGCGGGCTTGCCAGATGGCGCGTCAGCGGGCCGGCGCCGAGGAGGGCACGGGCTTGATCGGCACGAAGCTCGCACTGTCGCCGCGCCGCACCAGCAGCACATGGGTGCGGGTCTTGTCGAGCTTCGACGCCAGCTCGTTGAACTGGCGCGCCCCGGTGACATCCTGGTTGTTCAGCGAAAGGATCAGGTCGCCCGGACGAATGCCGGCGCGGGCGCCGAGGCCCTCGACGGACTCCACCTGGACGCCGCCCTTGACGCGCAGCTGGGCACGCCGCTCCTCGCTGATGTCGGTGACCACCAGGCCCAGGGCATTGGCGAGCGCAGGCGCGGCCTGTCCGCCCTGACCCGGTGTGCCCGGGCGCTGGGCGCGCTGCGCGCGATCGGGTTCGCTCTCGCCGACGGTCACCTGCAGTTCGCGGGCTGCCCCCTTGCGCCAGACCTGCATGGCGACCTTGGCGCCGGGCTTGGTCGACCCCACCAGGCGCGGCAGATCACTGGATTTCTCGATGAGCTTGCCGTCGAAACGCAGGATGATGTCGCCTTCCTCCACCCCCGCCTTGGCGGCCGGGCCATTGGCCTCGACATTGCGCACCAGCGCGCCGGCCGCCCTGGGCAGCCCGAGCGGCTCGGCGATCTCCTTGGTGACCTCGGCGATGCCCACGCCAATGCGGCCGCGAATCACCCGGCCGGAGGCGCGCAGCTGGTCGGCCACGCGCATGGCTTCATCGATCGGGATCGCGAAGGAGATGCCCATGAAGCCGCCGGTGCGGCTGTAGATCTGGGAGTTGATGCCGATCACCTCGCCACGCAGGTTCAGCAGCGGCCCGCCGGAGTTGCCGGGATTGACCGCCACATCGGTCTGGATGAACGGGAGGTAATCGCCGGTCTCGCGGCCCTTGGCCGACACGATGCCGGCGGTGACGGTGTTCTCCAGGCCGAAGGGCGAGCCGATCGCCATCACCCACTCGCCCACCCGCACCTTCGCGGAATCGCCTACCGGCAGCTTGGGCAGGCCCGTGGCGTCGATCTTGACCAGGGCGACATCGGTGCGGCGGTCGGAGCCGACCACCCTCCCCTTGAACTCCCGCTTGTCGCTGAGGGTGACATAGATCTCGTCGGCGCCGTCGACCACATGGTGGTTGGTGAGCAGGAAACCGTCCGACGAGATGAAGAAGCCCGAGCCCACGCCGCGCGGGGTCTCCTCGCCGCCCCGGTTGCGCGGGCCCTGGCCCGGCCCCGGCGACTGCCGCGGCGGGAAGAAGCGCCTGAAGAACTCGTAGAACGGATCGTTCTCGTCGATGCCCTCGGGCATCTGCGGAGAGGCGCCGCCGCCGGGCTTGCTGCGCTCGGTGGTGCGGATGTTCACCACCGCGGGGCCGGCCCGCTCGGCAAGATCGGCGAAATCGGGCAGTTCGCGGGCTTGTGCCGCGGCGGGCCCGGACGCGAACAGCGAAGCGGCCCCCAGGAGGGAAGCGGCGAGAATGAGGCGGAAGGCAGGCATGGTGCGAATGGACGCTGACACGGACGAGGACGCGGGCAAGCCGCCTGACATGAACCCGCGCATCGCCCAGGAGCGATCACACGGACCCGGTGGAGAATGGGGGCGCTGCTCGGGCTTTGCAAGCCCGAACCCGCTGCCCGTGCGGCAATCAGCGCGCGCCGCGCGCCAGCCAGACCAGCCAGGCGCCCAGCGCCGCGCGCTCGGAGTCGCGTCGGGGTTGTCGAACTGACAGCCAGCGATGTTCCCCCCAGCGGCGCCGCTCGGCGCGCTCGAGGCTGACCAGCAGTCGATTGCGGTGGCCGGCGAGCGGCAGCAGCCGATCGGCGCCGTCCGGCCCGTGCAGGTGGCCATGCCCCA
>JAGWVN010000094.1 GCA_018970865.1 Betaproteobacteria bacterium | reverse complement strand
GGGTAGGTGTGGTGGTTGTTGTGCAGCTCCTCGCCGCCGATCACGATGCCCCAGGGAACGATGTTCGCCGAGGCGTCCGGCGCCTCGAAGTTGCGGTAGCCCCAGTAGTGGCCGATGCCGTTGATGATGCCGGCCGCGGTCACCGGGATCCAGATCATCTGCACGGCGAACACCGTGAGGCCGATCGCGCCGAACAGCAGGACATCGATCAGCAGGGTGAGGTACACGCCCAGGGAGGAATGGCGGGAGTAGACATGGCGCTCGACCCAGTCATCGGGCGCGCCGTGACCGAACTTCTCGATGGTCTCGCGATTGGCGGCCTCGGCGCGATAGAGCTCGACCCCCTCGAGCAGCACCTTGCGCAGACCGCGGGTCTGGGGGCTGTGCGGGTCATCGGGCGTCTCGCAACGGGCATGGTGCTTGCGATGGATGGCCGCCCATTCCCGGGTGACCATGCCGGTACCCAGCCAGAGCCAGGCCCGGAAGAAGTGCGACACGATCGGGTGGAGATCGAGCGCGCGGTGAGCCTGGCAGCGGTGCAGGTAGATGGTGACCGCCGCGATGGTGATGTGGGTGGTGAGCAGCGTGAAGCCCACGATCTGCCAGCCGGAAAAATCCAGCAGGCCGGTATCGAGGAAGGAAAGCAGCGAATCGAGCAAGGTGGCACTCCAGGGTGCGTCAGTCGTCCCGCGCAGTGTACCCCGCGCCGGGACCGTTCAAGAATCGTATCTCGCGCTGCGGATACGGAATTTCAACCCCGTCGGCGCGCAGCGCCCCGAGGATCGCCAGGTTGATTTCCGACTGGACCACCGGACGACCGATCTCGCCGTTGCTGACCGAGTAGGCGAGATCGATGTTCAGGCCGTCGGCGCCGAAACCCGCCAGCATCGCCTGGGGCGGGGGGTCGGCCACCACCCGCGGATGGGCGCGGGCCAGCGCCTCGAGGCGCGGAAACAGCTGTTCAAGGTCGGTTCGGTAGCCCACCGTCACGCTGCTGCGCAGCCGCGCCGAGGCCTGCTTGGAGAAGTTCTGCACCGGATTGGCCATCAGCATCTCGTTGGGAATGATCGACTCCCAGCCCTCGAGGGAGCGGATGACGGTGAACCGGGTGCGGATCTCGCTGACCCGTCCGTAGTACTTGTCGACGGTGACGAAATCGCCCATGCGGACCCGCCGCTCGAGCAGCACCACGAAGCCGCTGACATAGCTGCTGGCGATGCGCTGCAGGCCCAGGCCGATGCCCACGCCCAGGGCGCCGCTGAACACCGACAGCGCGGTCAGATCGAGACCGACCAGCGAGAGGCCGATCATCAGCGCCAGCAGCAACAGCAGGGCCCGCATCACCCGCGCGAGCACCACCCGCACGCTGACATCGCCGGCATCGACCGCCAGCAGCCGGGCCTCGATCAGACTGCCCAGCCACAGCGCGCCGAGCAGGGTGACCAGCACCCAGAAACTCGCCGAGACGATGGTCCAGACCGACACCCGCTGCTTGCCCACCGGGATCTGCATCGAGTCGGCCAGCGCGACCACATCGTCGGCATAGCCGGTGACATAGAGCGCCACGGTCACCCAGACCAGACCGGCGAGCAGGCGCAGGAAGAAGGCGGCGGTGGAGGAGCCCGCCATGCGCGCCACCATGTGGCCGATGCCGCGCGCCAGCGCCAGGCCGGCGGCCAGCACCATGGCGATATGCAGCAGGTTGGTGTGCTGCCACACCGCGAGCAGCGGCCGCGCGGCGGCCATGAGCGCCGCGGCGTAGGCAGGGAAGAGCACCCGCCCGACCGCCGAGCGCGCCGCCGAGGCGGCGAGCCGGGCGGAGGGGTGGCGGGGCGCGTCGCCGCCAGCGGTTGCGCCCGGGAGGTTGGCAGCGGGCGCGGCGGTTGTGTCCGGCAGGCTGGCAGCAGGCGCGGCGGTCGCGGCGGTCGCGCCTGCCGGGCCGGTCCCGGGACTGCCGGGCGCCTCCGGCAGGCCGGTCTCGGGGTTGGCACCTGCCGCGGCGGATGCGGCGTCATCGCCCGGCGGCGCCTCCTCGCCGGTGAGCGCGGCCTGCGCGGCCAGCGCCGCCGCCCGGTCGCGTCGCCAGCGCTCCTGGGTGACGCGTTCCAGCCATCGGGCCAGCAGCAGGCAGGCGGCGATGACGGCCACCTGCCAGAAGACCGCCGGGCTCTGCAGGTCGGTCCAGAGAGCCTCGAGGAGGGGCGAGAGCGCGATCATGGTCAGGGGTCGGGGCGGTGGCGCGGGGTCGGGGCGGTGGCGCTGCGCGCGGGCTCAGGCCGGGCGCAGCCAGCGCACCGCGTAGAAGCTGTCGGTACCGTGGAGATCGGTGCGCAGCGCGAGGGCTCCGCTCACTTCCGCCGTCGGCGGCAACCGCACCGACTGACGCGCCAGGCACCCGGCGGCCGGTTCGACCACCCAGCCGGGGTGATCGCGCTCGAAGTCGCGTCGCACCGCGTCGTTTTCCTCGGGCAGCAGGCTGCAGGTGGCGTAGACCAGCGCGCCGCCGGGGCGCACCAGCCGGGCCGCGGCCGTCAGGATGGCGCGCTGGCTCGCGCCCAGCGCCGGCAGGCTGCCCGGGTCGAAGCGCCACTTGAGGTCGGGATTGCGGCGCAGCGTGCCGGTGCCGCTGCACGGAGCATCGACCAGCACCGCGTCGGCTCGGCCGGCCAGCCGGTCGAGCTTGGGATCGCGCTCGCTGTCGATGCCGAAGGGCTGGACATTGCTGGCCCGGGAACGCGCCAGGCGCGCCCGCATGCGCGAGAGCCGCGCCGACGAGACATCGCAGGCGAACACCTGGCCGCTGCCGCGCAACAGCGACGCGAGGGCCAGGGTCTTGCCGCCGGCGCCGGCGCAGAAGTCGACCACGGTCTGGCCGCGGCGCGGCGCGACCAGGTGCGCGAGCAGCTGGCTGCCGGCGTCCTGCACCTCGACCAGCCCGTCGCGAAACGCGGCGGTTCGTTCCAGGGCGGGTTTGCCCTCGACCCGCAGCGCGAGCGGCGCGATGGCCAGCGGCTGCGCCTCAATGCCCTCGGCGCCCAGCGCGGCCAGCGCGGCGGCCGGGTCGGCCTTGAGCAGGTTCACCCGCAGATCGAGCGGCGCGGGCCGCAGCAGGGCGGCGCCAAGCGATTCCAGGGCCGCGGGATCGAATGCCGTGGCAAGGCGCTCGGCCAGCCAGTCGGGCAGGCTCAGACGCACGGCGGGGGCGAGCCCATCGGTGATCAGGCGCTCGCGAGCGCGGTGGACCGCGACCAGCCGGGCCGGCAGCGGGCCGCTGCCGGTCTGGGCGAGGTGGGCGTACAGCCGCCGCTGGCGCAGGATGTCATACGCCATCTCGGCCAGCCGGCCGCGGTCCGCGCGGCCCATCGCAGGGTGCGCGGCGAAGAAGCGGCGCAGGTGCTGGTCGGCGGGCTCCGTCAGCTTGAGCATCTCGCCGATGGCGGTCTGGGCGAGCTGATCGAATCCCTGGGACGCCTCGCCCCGGGAGGGCCGGCGGGCCGCCGACCCTGCGCGGGACGGGCGCGGCTTCGACCCGGCGACAGACGCGCGCGGCATCAGCTTCGCGGTGGACGCGCGCGGCTTCATGCCACCGGCACCCAGAGCAGCAGCGGGTCGGCCGCCGCCGAGGCGCCGACCCAGCGGGCGCGCTGGCCGCAGACCCGCAGGCGCCCCTCGATCAGGGCGCGCAGGACCGGCGGATACAGCCGGTGCTCGGCCTGCAGCACCCGCCCGGCGAGCCGGGCCTCGTCGTCGTCGGGCAGAACCGGCACCGCCGCCTGACCGAGGATCGGGCCGGCGTCCAGGGCCTCGTCGACCAGATGCACCGTGGCCCCGTGCAGCTTGACCCCGGCAGCCAGCGCGCGCCGATGGGTGTGCAGGCCCGGAAAGGCCGGCAGCAGGGAGGGGTGGATGTTGACCACGCGGCCGGCGTGGCGACGCACGAAGGCCGGCGACAGGATGCGCATGTAGCCGGCGAGCACGATCCAGTCGATGGCGGCCTCCTCGAGGCACTGGCTGATCTGCGCGTCCTGGGCGGGCCGGTCGATCGCGGGGTTCAGGGGTAGGATGCGCACCGGCAGGCCGAGCTCGCGCGCCCGCCGCACCGCCGGGATGTCCTCCCGGTGGGCCAGCACCAGCGCCAGGCAGGCCGGCCAGGACTGGCCGGCGGCGGCGCGGGCGATGGCCTCGAGGTTCGACCCCCTGCCCGAGACCAGCAAGGCCACGCGCGGCACGGCGGCCGGCGACGGCGAATCGGACTTCGGCATGACCGAATCTTAGCATCACGCCGCCCCGGGCTTTCCGGAAAGCCTTATAATTCAAAGTTTTACCAGATTCCTGACCGGCGCTGTCCGCCACTTCCCCCCGACGCATTCCCGATGCAAGTCTTTCGCCGCCTGCCCCCGGCCGATCAGCGCCAGCCCTGCGTGCTGACGATCGGCAATTTCGATGGTGTCCACCGTGGCCACCAGGCGGTGCTGCAACGCCTGGTGAGCGCCGCCCGCGAACGCGCGCTGCCGGCCTGCGTGCTCACCTTCGAGCCGCATCCGCGCGAGTACTTCGCGGCCAGTCGGCCCGGCGCCGGTCCTGCCCCGGCCCGCATCCTCACCGGCCGCGACAAGCTCGGCGCGCTCGCCGCCTGCGGCGTCGACCGGGTGTGCATCGCCCACTTCAATGCCAACCTCGCGGCCATGCCGGCCGAGGCCTTCGCCGAGCAGCTGATCGTCGAGGGCCTGCAGGCCCGGCACCTGCTGATCGGCGACGACTTCCGCTTCGGCGCGCAGCGCCGCGGCGACTTCGATCTGCTCGCCGGCCTGTCGGCCCGCCACGGCTTCGGCCTGGAGCGCATGCCCACCATCGCCGATCGCGGCGAGCGCTACTCGAGTTCGGCGGTGCGCCGGGCGCTGGCCGCCGGCGATCTCGCCCGCGCGCGCGAGCTGCTGGGCCATCCCTACTGCGTGTCCGGCCATGTCATCCATGGACGCAAGCTCGGGCGCACCCTGGGCTTTCCCACGCTGAACATCGGCATTCCCTTCGCCAACCCGGCCGTCGCCGGCATCTTCATCGTGCAGGTGCACGGCCTGGGGCGCAAGCCGCTGCCGGCCGTGGCCAGCCTGGGCACCCGCCCGGCGGTCGAGCGCAACGGCCGGCTGCTGCTCGAGGTGCATGTGTTCGACTTCTCCGCCAGCGTGTATGGCGCGCTGGTCAGCGTGGAGTTCATCTCGCGGCTGCGCGAGGAGCGCCACTACGACAACCTCGACCTCATGGTCGAGCAGATCCACCGCGACGCCCGCGCCGCGCGCGACCACTTCGGCATCTGACCCAGGACACCCCATGGCTGACGACCAGGCCAAGAGCCCGCGCAGCGCCGCATCCGGCGCGGCCACCTACCGCGACACGCTCAACCTCGCCGACACGCCCTTCCCCATGCGCGGCGACCTCGCCCGGCGCGAACCCGGCTGGGTGAAGGAATGGCAGGACAAGGGCACCTACCAGCGCATCCGCCAGTTCTCGCGCGGGCGCCCGCTGTGGGTGCTGCACGACGGCCCGCCCTACGCCAACGGCGACCTGCACATCGGCCACGCGGTCAACAAGATCCTCAAGGACATGGTGGTCAAGAGCCGGCAGATGTCGGGCTTCGACGCGCGCTATGTGCCGGGCTGGGACTGCCATGGCATGCCGATCGAGATCCAGATCGAGAAGCAGTTCGGCAAGCATCAGCCGGCTGATCTGGTGCAGAGCCGCTCCCGGGCCTATGCCACCGAGCAGATCGCCCGCCAGAAGAAGGACTTCATCCGCCTGGGCGTGCTCGGCGAGTGGGAGAACCCCTACCTCACCATGGCGCCGCGCAACGAGGCCGACGAGCTGCGACTGCTCGGGCGCCTGCTCGAGAAGGGCTATGTCTACCGCGGCCTCAAACCGGTGAACTGGTGCTTCGACTGCGGCTCGGCGCTGGCCGAGGCCGAGGTCGAATACGCCGACAAGACCGACATCGCGGTCGATGTGGGCTTCCCCTTCCGGGCCGACCAGGCCGACGCGCTCGCCGCCGCCTTCGGTCTGGCGAGGCTGCCGGTGGCGCGCGGCTTCGCGGTGATCTGGACCACCACGCCCTGGACCCTGCCCGCCAACCAGGCGCTCAACCTGCACCCCGAGATCGAGTACGCGCTGGTGCGCACGGCATGGCAAGGGGAAGACACCCTGCTGGTGCTGGCCGCCGAGCGGGTGCAGGCCTGCCTGGCCGCCTGGGGCCTGCAGGGAGAGACCATCGCCCGCTGCCCGGGGCGCGCCCTCGAGCGGGTGAGCTTCAGCCACCCCTTCTACGACCGCGCCTCGCCGGTGTACCTCGGCGAGTACGTCACCATCGACACCGGCACCGGCCTGGTCCACTCCTCGCCCGCCTACGGCGTGGACGACTTCATCTCCTGCAAGCGCTACGGCATGACCGACGCCGAGGTGCTGCAGCCGGTGCTCGGGGATGGGAGCTACGCGGCCTCGCTGCCGCTGTTCGGCGGCGAATCCATCTGGAAGGCCAATCCGCGCATCGTCGAACACCTGCGCGGCCTGGGCCGGCTGTTCTCGGCCACGAAGTACACCCACAGCTACATGCACTGCTGGCGGCACAAGACGCCGATCATCTATCGCGCCTCCAGCCAGTGGTTCGCCGGCATGGACCTCGCCCCGCGCGAGGGCGGGCCCACGCTGCGCGAGACCGCGCTGCGGGCGGTGGAGGCCACCGAGTTCTACCCTGCATGGGGCAAGGCGCGGCTGCACGGCATGATCGCCAACCGGCCCGACTGGACGCTCTCGCGCCAGCGGCAGTGGGGCGTGCCGATGGCCTTCTTCGTGCACCGCGAGACCGGCGCGCTGCATCCGCGCACCGCCGAGCTGATCGAGGCGGTGGCCAGCCGCATCGAGACCGGCGGCATCGAGGCCTGGCAGCGGCTCGACCCGGCCGAACTGCTCGGCGAGGAGGCCGCGCTCTACGAGAAGAACCGCGACACCCTCGATGTCTGGTTCGATTCCGGCGCCACCCATGCCACGGTGCTGCGCGGCTCGCACCGCGAGCAGTCGCACTTCCCGGCCGACATGTACCTCGAGGGCAGCGACCAGCACCGCGGCTGGTTCCATTCGTCGCTGCTCACCGCCTCGATGACCGATGGCCGGGCGCCCTACCGCGCGCTGCTCACCCACGGCTTTGTGGTCGACGGCGAGGGCCGCAAGATGAGCAAGTCGCTGGGCAATGTGATCGCCCCGCAGAAGGTGTCCGACACGCTCGGCGCCGAGATCCTGCGGCTGTGGGTCGCGTCCACTGACTACTCCGGAGAACTCTCGCTCTCGGACGAGATCCTCAAGCGCGTGGTCGAGGCCTACCGGCGCATCCGCAACACCCTGCGCTTCCTGCTCGCCAACCTGTCGGACTTCGATGCCGACACCCAGGCGCTGCCAGTCGACGAACTGCTCGAGATCGACCGCTACGCTCTCACGCTCGCCGCGCAGTGGCAGGCCGGCATCGAGGCCGACCTGGCCCGCTTCGAGTTCCACCCGGTGGTGTCGCGCCTGCAGACCTTCTGCTCCGAGGACCTCGGCGCCTTCTATCTCGATGTGCTGAAGGACCGTCTCTACACCATCCGCGCCGACAGCCCGGCCCGGCGCTCGGCCCAGACCGCGCTGCATCACATCGCCCACGGGCTGCTGCGGCTGATGGCCCCCATCCTGTCGTTCACCGCCGAGGAAGCCTGGCCGCTGCTCGCGCCGCGTCTGCACCGCGAGCAGGGCGAGACCATCTTCACCCAGACCTGGCATGCCTTCCCGGCGCCGGCCGATGGCGCGCAGCTGCTGCCCAAGTGGGCGCGCATCCGCGAGCTGCGGGCGCTGGTGCTCAAGGAACTCGAAGCGCGGCGCGCTGCCGGCCTGATCGGTTCCTCCCTGCAGGCCGAGGTCACGCTGCACCTGCCGCCCGAGGACCGCGATCTGCTCGCCACCCTCGGCGATGACCTGCGCTTCGTGCTGATCACCTCGCAGGCCACCCTGGCCGATGCCGCCCCCGACGCGTCGGCCTCGGTGAGCGTCGCAGCCAGCGCGCATGCCAAGTGCGAGCGCTGCTGGCACCTGCGCGCCGATGTCGGCCACGACCCGGCGCATCCCACGCTGTGCGGCCGCTGCACCAGCAACCTGTTCGGCAGCGGGGAAGCCCGCCGCGCGGCCTGAGCTGCGCGCGATGGCCCGCCGAACCCGCCGCCGCGACGGCGCCAGCGCCAGCACCCGCGACCGCCAGCCCCTGGGCGGCTGGCTGCTGCTCGCGCTGGCGGTGGTGGTGCTCGATCAGCTCGGCAAGCTGCTGGTGCTGCGCGCCTTCGCGCCCGGCGAGCGGCTGCCGGTGGTGCCGGGCTGGTTCGACCTCACCCTGCTCTACAACCCCGGCGCGGCCTTCAGCTTCCTGGCCTCGGCCGGCGGCTGGCAGCGCTGGTTCCTCACCGGTGTGGGCGTGATCGCCGCGGTGGTCATCGCCTGGATGCTCTGGCGCCATGGCAACCAGCGCCTGTTCGCGGCCGGGCTCGCGCTGATTCTCGGCGGCGCGATCGGCAATGTCATCGATCGGATCTGGCTGGGTCAGGTGGTGGACTTCCTGCTGGTGTACCGTGGCAGCTGGCATTGGCCGGCCTTCAATCTCGCCGACTCCGCCATCACGGCGGGCGCGGCCCTGCTCATCCTCGACGAGCTGCGGCGGGTGCGCCGCGGCCGCTGAACCCGCCACCATCCGGGGGCCCCATGGAACTGCGCAACCGACATCTGCTGCTGGGCATCACCGGCGGCGTGGCCGCCTACAAGGCCGCCGAGCTCGCCCGCGAGCTGCAGCGCCGCGGCGCCACGGTGCAGGTGGTCATGACCGAGGCCGCCACCCGCTTCATCGGAACCGCCACCTTCCAGGCGCTCACCGGACAGCCGGTGTTCACCGACCAGTGGGATCCGCGCATCGCCAACTCGATGGCCCACATCGAGCTGTCGCGCCGGGCCGATGCCATCCTCATCGCGCCGGCTTCGGCCGACTTCCTCGCCAAGCTCGCCCATGGCCTGGCCGATGACCTGCTCTCCACGCTGTGCCTGGCCCGAAGCCGGCCGCTGCTGGTGGCGCCGGCCATGAACCGCGAGATGTGGGCCCAGGCGCCCACCCGCCGCAACATCGCGCAGCTGCGCGAAGACGGCGTGCGCGTGCTGGGCCCGGCCAGCGGCGAGCAGGCCTGCGGCGAAACCGGCGAGGGCCGCATGCTCGAGCCGGAAGACATCGCCGAGGACATCGTGGCGCACTTCGTGCCGCAACGGCTCGCCGGCGTGTCGGCGCTGATCACCGCCGGACCCACCTTCGAGCCGATCGACCCGGTGCGCGGCATCACCAACCTGTCCTCCGGCAAGATGGGCTTCGCCATCGCGCGCGCCTGCCGGCAGGCGGGCGCGCAGGTCACCCTGGTGGCCGGCCCCACCGCACTGCCCACGCCCCGCGGCGTGCACCGGGTGGATGTGCGCACCGCGCGGCAGATGCACCAGGCGGTGCTCGACCAGCTCGATGCGCCCGGCGCGCGCCCCGGCCTGTTCGTGGCGGTGGCCGCCGTGGCCGACTGGCGGGTGGCCAACGCCAGCAGCAGCAAGCTCAAGAAGACGCCCGACGGGGCGCCGCCGGTGCTGCAGTTTGCCCAGAACCCCGACATCCTGGCCGAGGTCGCGGCCCGACCGGCCGCGCCCTACTGCGTGGGTTTCGCCGCCGAGAGCGAAGACCTCGAGCGCAACGGCCAGGACAAGCGCGCCCGCAAGGGCGTGCCGCTGCTGGTGGCCAACATCGGCCACGAGACCTTCGGCCAGGACGACAACGAGCTGCTGCTGATCGATGCCGAAGGCCTGCAGCGGCTGCCGCGCGCAAGCAAGCAGGCGCTGGCCGCGCAGCTGGTGGCCGAGATCGCGCAGCGGCTGGCGGCCACCGGCGCGGCAGCGCGCGCCCAGGCCCCAACGCCATGAGTCTCTTCGCATCGGAGTCCGCCCAATGAGCCCGCTGCGCGTCGACCTGCGCATCCTCGATCCCCGGATGGCCGAGCGCCTGCCGGCCTATGCCACGCCCGGCAGCGCCGGCCTCGACCTTCGCGCCTGCCTCGACGCGCCCCTGTCACTCGCGCCGGGCCAGACCGAGCTCATTCCCACGGGGCTGGCCATCCACCTGGCGCATCCCGGCTACGCCGCGCTCATCCTGCCGCGATCGGGCCTGGGCCATCGCCACGGCATCGTGCTCGGCAATCTCGTCGGGCTGATCGACTCCGACTACCAGGGCCAGCTGATGGTCTCGTGCTGGAACCGCGGCCACGAGACCTTCCGCATCGAGCCCTTCGAGCGCATCGCCCAGCTGGTGGTGGTGCCGGTGGCGCAGGCCGCCTTCCGGGTGGTCGATGCCTTCGACGCCAGCGAGCGCGGCGAGGGCGGCTTCGGCAGCACCGGGCGCTGAGCGCCCCTCAGGCCGAGGCGATCAGCGCATCGAGCTTGCGCGCGTCGGCCACGAACAGGCGGATGCCCTCGGCAAGCTTCTCGCTCGCCATCGGGTCTTCATTGAGCTCGAAGCGGAAGTGCTTCTCGTCGAAGCGCACGCGCTCGATCGCCATGGCCTGCGCCTGCGCCGGGTCGAGGCGGCGACGCACCGGCGCGCTGGAGGCCTGCAATTCGCCGAGCAGTTCGGGGCTGATCGTCAGCAGGTCGCAGCCGGCCAGCGCGATCACCTGGCCGATGTTGCGAAAGCTCGCGCCCATCACCTCGGTGGGATAGCCGAACTTCTTGAAGTACTGGTAGATGCGGCGCACCGACAGCACGCCGGGATCGTTCTCGGGCAGGTAGTCCACCCGCTCGCGCTGGCGGTACCAGTCGTAGATGCGGCCCACGAAGGGCGAGACCAGGGTGACGCCGGCATCGGCGCAGGCCACCGCCTGCGCGAACGAGAACAGCAGGGTCAGGTTGCAGGCGATGCCGTCGTTTTCAAGGCGCTCGGCCGCGCGGATGCCTTCCCAGGTGGCGGCCACCTTGATCAGCACCCGGCGGCGATCCACGCCCGCGTCGCGATAGAGTTCGATCAGGCGGCGCGCCCGCGCCACCGTGCCTTCGGTGTCGAAGGACAGGCGCGCGTCCACCTCGGTGGAGACCCGGCCCGGAATGATCTTCAGGATCTCGCCGCCGAAGCGCACGATCAGGCGGTCGGCGAGCATCTCGGCGGGTTCGCCGCGGTGGGCGGCCACCACCTCCGCGAGCAGGCCGCGGTACTCCTCGCGGGCCACCGCCTTGAGGATCAGGGAGGGATTGGTGGTGGCATCGCGCGGCGCGAAGGCCCGCATGGCGAGGAAGTCGCCGGTGTCGGCCACCACGGTGGTGTGCTGCCTGAGCTGTTCGAGTGCGGTCATCGGCCGGGGATCCTGAAGAGCGTGGGCAACATGAAACTCGCCCGGATCGGCGATAATAAGCGGTTTACCTGATCTGGAACCCGACATGATCCTGGTCACCGGCGGCGCCGGCTTCATCGGCGCCAACTTCGTGCTCGACTGGCTGGCCCACGGCGACGAGCCGGTGCTCAACCTCGACCTGCTCACCTACGCGGGCAACCTCGAGAACCTCGCGTCCATCGAGAACCACCCCGGCCACCGCTTCGTGCGGCTGGACATCTGCGAGCGCGACACGGTGCTGGGGCTGCTGCGCGAGCACCGGCCGCGGGCGATCGTGCACTTCGCCGCCGAGAGCCATGTCGACCGCTCCATCCACGGCCCGGCCGCCTTCATCCGCACCAACATCGAGGGCAGCTTCTCGCTGCTCGAGGCGGCCCGCGAGCACTGGGGCGCGCTGCCCGAGGCCGAGAAGGCGGCTTTCCGCTTCCTGCATGTGTCCACCGACGAGGTCTACGGGTCGCTGGGCCCCGCCGATCCGGCCTTCGCCGAGACCACGCCCTACCAGCCGAACAGCCCCTACTCCGCCTCCAAGGCCGCCTCCGACCACCTGGTGCGGGCCTGGCATCACACCTACGGTCTGCCCACGCTGACCACCAACTGCTCGAACAACTACGGGCCGCTGCAGTTCCCCGAGAAACTCATCCCCCTGATGATCGGCAATGCGCTGGCGGGCAAGCCGCTGCCGGTCTATGGCGACGGCCTGAATGTGCGCGACTGGCTCTATGTCGGCGATCACTGCGCCGCCATCCGCCGGGTGCTGCAGGCCGGCCGCCCGGGCGAGACCTACAACATCGGCGGCAACCAGGAGATGACCAACATCGCCGTGGTGCGCGAGCTCTGCCGCCTGCTCGACGAGCTGCGCCCCGACCCGGCCGGTCCGCGCAGCCGGCTCATCACCCATGTGCGCGACCGGCCCGGCCACGACCGGCGCTACGCGATCGACGCCCGCAAGATCGCCGGCGAGCTCGGCTGGCAGCCCGCCGAAACCTTCGCCTCGGGGCTTCGCCGCACGGTGGCCTGGTACCTGGACAACCCGGGCTGGGTCGAGCGCATCACCTCCGGCCGCTACACCGAGTGGATCAGCCGCAACTACGGCGCGCGCTGAGCGCCTGAAAGGCTTCGCATGAAAGGCATCATCCTCGCCGGCGGCTCCGGCACCCGGCTGCACCCGGCCACCCAGGTGGTGTCCAAGCAGCTGCTGCCGGTGTACGACAAGCCGATGGTCTACTACCCGTTGTCCACGCTGATGCTCGCCGGCATCCGCGAGATCCTGATCATCTCCACCCCGCAGGACACCCCCCGCTTCGAGCAGCTGCTCGGCGACGGCGCGCGCTGGGGCCTGGGCCTGAGCTACGCGGTGCAGCCCTCGCCCGACGGGCTGGCCCAGGCCTTCCTGATCGGCGAACGCTTCATCGACGGCTCGCCCTGCGCGCTCATCCTCGGCGACAACATCTTCTACGGCCACGACATGGCCACCGACCTCACCGACGCCGCGCGGCGCCGCCAGGGCGCCACGGTGTTCGCCTACGCGGTGCAGGACCCGGAGCGCTATGGCGTGGTGGAGTTCGATGCCGCCGGTCGCGCCGTCAGCCTCGAGGAGAAGCCGGCGCGGCCGAAGTCGCGCTATGCGGTCACCGGCCTGTACTTCTACGACCAGCAGGTGGTCGAGGTGGCGCGCAGCCTCAAGCCCTCGGCGCGCGGCGAACTCGAGATCACCGATCTCAACCGGGTCTACCTCGAGCGCGGGCAGCTCGAGGTGAAGGTGATGGGCCGCGGTCATGCCTGGCTCGACACCGGCACCCACGAGTCGCTGATCGAGGCCTCGCTGTTCGTGCAGACGCTCGAGAAGCGACAGGGCCTGAAGATCGCCTGCCCCGAGGAGATCGCCTTCCGCATGGGCCTGATCGACGCCGCAGCGCTCGAGCAGCTCGCCGCGCCGCTGGCCAAGAGCGGCTACGGCCAGTACCTGCTCGGCCTGCTGCGCGAACGCATCTTCTGAGCCGGGAGCAGCCCCCATGAACATCCTGCCCACCCGCCTGCCCGGCGTGCTGCTGATCGAACCCCGGGTCTTCGGCGATGACCGTGGCTTCTTCTTCGAGAGCTTCAACGCCCGCGCCTTCGCCCAGGCCACCGGCGTCACCGCCGAGTTCGTGCAGGACAACCACTCGCACTCCGCGCGCGGCGTGCTGCGCGGGCTGCACTACCAGATCGAGCAGCCGCAGGGCAAGCTGGTGCGCGCGGTCACCGGCGAGGTCTTCGATGCGGTGGTCGACCTGCGACGCAGCTCGCCCACCTTCGGGCGCTGGGAAGGTTTCATCCTCTCGGCCGAGAACAAGCGCATGCTCTGGGTGCCGCCGGGCTTCGGCCACGGCTACTTCGTGCTCTCCGAGCGCACCGACTTCCTCTACAAGACCACCGACTACTACGCGCCGCAGCACGAGCGCTGCGTGCTCTGGTCGGATCCGGCGGTGGGCGTGCGCTGGCCGCTCGCGCCGGGGCAGCAACCGGTGCTGTCGGCGAAAGACCAGGTCGGCCTGGCGCTGGCCGACGCGCCGCTCTATCCCTGATCATGCGCATCCTGATCACCGGCACCGCCGGCCAGGTCGGCCACGCCTTGCGCGATGCGCTCGCGGGACTCGGCGAGCTCATCGCCGCCGACCGCTCGGTGCTCGACCTGAGCGCGCCGCCCGAGCAGATCCGCGCGCGGGTGCGCGCGCTGGCGCCGCAGCTGATCATCAATCCCGCGGCCTACACCGCAGTGGACCGCGCCGAGCAGGAACCGCGGCTGGCACGCGCGGTGAACGCCGTCGCCCCGGGCGCGCTGGCCGAGGCGGCGCGCGAGCTCGACTGCCCGCTGGTGCACTTCTCCACCGACTATGTCTTCGATGGCAGCGGGCAGGCACCCTGGCAGGAGGACGACCCCTGCCAACCGCTCAGCGTCTACGGCCGAACCAAGCACGACGGCGAGCTGGCCGTGGCCGCCAGCGGCGCGAGACACCTCGTGCTGCGCACCAGCTGGGTCTACAGCCTGGGCGGGCGCAACTTCCTCGCCACCATGGCGCGGCTGGCCGGCGAGCGCGCCGAGTTGCGGGTGGTCGCCGACCAGTTCGGGGCGCCCACCACCAGCCTGGCGATCGCCCGCGCCACCCGGGCACTGGTCACGCCGCTGCTTGCCGGCGGCGGCCCTGCCTCGGGGGTGTACCACCTGAGCTGCGCCGGCAGGGTGTCGTGGTGCGGCTTTGCCCAGGCCATCATGGACCGTCTGCCGCGGGTGCGCGCCGCGCTGGGCATGCCGCCCTGCGCAGCGCCGCAGGTCACGCCGATCGGCACGGCCGACTACCCCACGCCCGCCCGCCGTCCCGCGAATTCGGTGCTGTCCAATCGGAAGCTGACGCAGGCTACCGGCATCGCCCTGCCGCACTGGGAAGCGGCGCTCGACGACCTGCTCGACACCGCGGGCTGATCGCCCCCGGGCAAGCCCGCCGCCACCGCCGGTTCGCCCCTGGGAGGGGCAGCGCAGACCCGAGGTCTGCGCTCAGATCCGCCCGCCCCCGGCCGCCCGCCGGCCGCGCCACGCAGTCACGGCCACCCCCACCGCCGCCGCGCCGCAGAGCATGAACAGCGTCGCGCCCCAGAGCGCGAAGGGCACGCCCAGCCAGGGCAGATTGGCCTCCTGGCAGGAGGCATCCGGCATGAAAAGCCAGGGCGCGATCTCGTGCAGCCCACCGGCCATGATGATCTTCTCGGCAAGACTCACGCCACAGGCGTCGCTGCGCGCGGCCACGAAGTGCTGATGCAGCGCCGCGGCCAGCCCCGCGACCGAGAGCGCCAGGCCGATCAGCCCGGCCCCGAGCCAGACACCGCGTGCCCGGGCAGCGGCACCCGCCCCCGCCACCACAACGATTGCCAGGCATGCCAGACGCTGCAGCACGCACCATGCGCAGGGCCGCATGTCCCAGCCGTGCTGAAGAAGCAGCGCCAGCAGCAGAGCGGCCGCGGCCAGCGCGGCCATCGCCCCCAGCAGGCGCCGCGGCTCGGCGATCATCCGGCGAACATGTCCTTCCAGATGGTCTGAGCCCAGGCATTGGCATAGACCCCCTCGAGCACATTGGGCGCAGACGAGAGCCCGCCAGCGCCAGCCACCGCCTCCATGGTCTTCTTCTCGGCCGAGTAGCGGTGCACCGAGGCGACATGCACCACATTGCGGTCGTCGATGAAGCTGTAGCAGGTGTTGGCCATCATCTGCGGCTGCGGGGTGCGGCCGCTCAGCGACTCGACGATCGCAGCCGCGGCTGCCTTGCCGTGCTGGTTGGCCATGTGTCCCGACTTGGGCATGGCCGGCGCCGACAGCGTGGCATCCCCGAGCACATGCACGCCCGGCGCGGCGGTGGACTCCATGCTGATCCAGTCCACCTGGCACCAGCGGTTGTTGGCGTTGATCAGGCCGGCCTTGCGCGCGATGTCGCCGGCTGCCTGCGGCGGGATCACATTGAGCACATCGGCCCGCACCCGATCGCCGACCTCGGTGATCGCCGTGCGCCCGCGCGCGTCGATCTCGGTGACATTGCTGTTGGGCCGATACTCGACGATGCCGGCATAGGTCTCGGTGAAGGCCTTCGTGAACAGGCCCTTCTTGGAGATGATCTCGGGGTTGGCGTCGAGGATGACGACCTTCGATCGCGGCTTGCTCGCCTTGAAGTAGCTGGCCACCTGGCAGGCCCGCTCGTAGGGACCGGGCGGGCAGCGGTAGGGCGCCAGCGGAATGCTCATCACGAAGACCCCGCCATC
>JAGWVN010000093.1 GCA_018970865.1 Betaproteobacteria bacterium | reverse complement strand
GTAGCTGGCCAGCAGGGCCGTGGTGGACTTGGCCGCGCCGACCGCGTCGAAGGTGACGATCTCGTAGAGGATCGCATAGAGCGCACCCGGAATGCCGGCGAAGAAGCCGGAGATGGCGAACTGGTAGAAGCGGATGCGCTGAGGGTCGTAGCCGACGAACTGCGCGCGCTCGAAGTTGTCGCGCTGAGCGTTGGCCATGCGACCGAGCGGGGTCTGGGTATGGAGCAGCATGAGCGCCGTGGCGATCAGCCCCCAGGCCACCACCAGGTAGTAGACCTGCCAGGGCGCGCTGTAGCGGGCACCAAAGATGCTGGCCTCGATCACCCGGTTGGTGGTGATGCCGCCCTCACCGCCGAAGAAGCCCATGAACATCAACGCCGCGGCCGCGACCAGCTCGCCCAGCCCCATGGTGATCATCGCGAACGCCGTGGCCCGCTGCTTGGTGGCGAGGTAGCCGAACACCACCCCGAAGCCCAGCCCCGCCAGCCCGCCGACCAGCGGCACCAGCTCCATCGGGAACCAGAATCCGCTTGACTTGATGCCGTTGAGCAGGTGGGCGGTGGTATAGCCCGCGAGGCCGAACAGGATGGCATGGCCGAAGGACAGCAGCCCGGCCTGGCCCATCTGCATGTTGAACGACAGCGAGAAGATGATCATCAGGCCGATCTCGCTCGCCAGCGTGAGCACGAACCCGGAGTGCCGGCCGGTCGACCAGTTGTAGAACATCCAGGGAAGTGCCAGGATCACCAGCGTGGTGATGACCCAGGACCAGCGCTGCTTGCCGGAGAAGGTCGTGTTCATGTGTCGCGAGTCCCGAGAAGGCCGCGCGGACGCAGCCACAGGATGAGCACCAGCAGCGCGTAAGGCAGCAGCGCGCCAATCCGGGGAAGGGGCACGGTCAGCAGTTCGGCGAACGGCGTGGCGCTGGTGATCACCAGGCCGAACTGCTTGAGCAGGTCGGCCAGCGAATAATCGAACACCACCGCGAAGGTCTGGATCAGGCCCATCAGCAGCGAGGCGATGAAGCAGCCGAGCAGCGAGCCCAGCCCGCCAAAGACCACCACCACAAAGACGATCGGGCCCATGGTGAAGGCCATGGACGGCTCGGTGGTCTGGTAGTTGCCGCCGATGACGCCGGCCAGACCTGCCAGCGCCGCGCCGCTGGCGAATACCAGTGTGAACACCCTCGGCACATCATGGCCCAGGGCGCGGGCCATCTCGGGATGGGTGAGCGAGGCCTGAATCACGAGGCCCACCCGGGTCTTGGTCAGCGCCAGCCAGATCGCACCGAACATCGCCGCCGAGATCAGCAGCATGAAGGCGCGATACGCGGGGAATTGCGTGCCGTAAACGCTGAACAGCGGGAAGTCGAGCAGCGCCGGCACCCGGTAGGGGACCGGCAGCAGGCCCCAGGTCATCTGCACGCCCTTCTCGATGATCAGGGCCAGCCCGAAGGTGAACAGCAGTTCGGCCACATGGCCGTTGCGGTGCACTCGCCGCAGACCCCACATCTCGATTGCGGCGCCGATCAGCCCGCACAGCACCGGCGCCAGCAGCAGCGCCCACCAGAATCCGATGACCTGACTGATCGTGTACGCGAAGTACGCGCCCAGCATGTAGGCGCTGGCGTGCGCCAGATTGAGCACGCCCATCATGCTGAAGATCAGCGTCAGCCCGCTGGCCAGCATGAACAGCAACATGCCGTACACGAGGCCGTTCATCAGCGAGACCAGGAAAACTTCCACGACACCCGCCCCCCGTTGAGACCGCGACCATCCCGCGCCACCGTCCGCTGGGGACGGGCGCGCGGGCTCCTGGGTGATCGCGCCGGGCTTACTTCGCGGCCGGGCGCTTCATCTTGCAGGTGGTGGGATGGGCGAGATCCTTGCCCATCACGGTGGTGGCGGTCTTCCAGCCAAGGCCGGTGCCCTCGGAGTCGTACTTGTTGCCCTTGGAGAAGACGCCCACATAGTAGGTCTGCAGGATCTGGTGGTCGTCCTTGCGCATCACCGCGTCATAGCCGAGGAAGTCCTTGCGGGTGATGCCTTCCATGGCCAACGCGATCTTGGTGGCGTCGATGGCACCAGCCTTGTTCACCGCCTCCTGCATGAACTCGAAGATGGTGCGGAAGCCAGCGGCGTAGAAGTCGAACTTGTGCTTGTCGCGGAAGCCTTTCTGGAAGAGCTCGGCATCGGCATTCTTGATTTCGGCAGCGTGGTTCTCGTTGAAGGCCATGATCGAGAACACCTTGTTCTCGCCGGCCGGTCCGATGGACGTGGGGCCGCCGGCGAGGTGCGCGTACATGGTGTAGTAGCGCAGGTCGGCGCCGGAATCGAGGCCCGCCTTGATCAGAAGGTTCATGTCCGGACCCCAGTTGCCGGTGATCAGAGCCTGCGCGCCCGAGGCCTTGATCTTGGTGATGTAGGGCGTGAAGTCCTTGATCTTGCCCAGCGGGATCAGCTCATCACCAACGATCTGGACATCGGGACGCAGACGCGCCGCGTAGGCCTTCACATCACGCTGCACCGACTGCCCGAAGAGGTAGTCCTGGTTCAGCAGGTAGATCTTCTTGATGTTCTGCGGCAGCGCACGCACCAGGGTCTCGGCCTTCTGGGCGACATTGAGGTCATAGCGGAAGTGCCAGAAGCTGCACTTGTCATTGGTGAGCTCGGTGGCTACCGCGCCGCAGTTGATGTAGACGATGCGGTTGTCGGGATTGCGGTCGTTGTGCTTCTCGATGCCCTCAATCAGGGCGGCGGCGATGTTCGAGCCGCTGCACTGCATGATGAAGGGCATGTTCTGGTCGGTAGCGTTCTTCAGCGCCAGCAGGGCATCGCTGGGCTGGGACTTGTTGTCCATGGGCACCAGTTCGAACTTGCGGCCAAGCGCACCACCCTTGGCATTGATGTAGTCGAGGATGTACTGCATCTGCTTGAGGTTGGCATCGCCGACCTGCGCAAACGGGCCCGACAGCGGATCGGTGTAGGCGATCTTGATGGTGGCCTGGGCCTGTGCCGGCGCCGAGGCCAGCGAGACAGCGACGCCGAAGACGGCACCCGCCGCATGCATGATGAAGCGCTTCATGGTCTCCTCCCTGTGTGTTCCGTTCGGAATCTGTGGCCGCCTCGGACCGAGGCGTGCTACCCGCGTGACGGGGTCATCGGGCAAGATAGGCCGTGCGACTTGGGTCATGCAAGCAGGCAATTCGGACGCAGGGGCTTCGCGTTTCGATTGTTGAAAAGCCGGCGCGCCGTCTGGCATGCCAGTACGCACCCCATGCCGAGAGGAAACCCTGAACAATCCCGATTCCGGCTCCGCCCCCGCACTGCCCACCGCCGGCAACGGCATCATCGCCTGGTACTACACCAGCGTGGCCGCCTTCATGGCGCCCTCGGGCATCCAGTCGGTGCTGCTCGCCTATCTGCTCGCCATCGAACTGCAGCAGCCGGCCGAGCGCTTCGGATTCACGCAGATGCTCGGCCAGCTGCCGGCGCTGCTGCTGCTGATGGTGGGCGGCTGGCTGGCCGATCGGGTGGACGCGCGCCGGGTGCTGATCGGCATCCAGGCGCTGGGCATGCTGATGCCGCTCGGGCTGGCCGCGGCGCTGGCGCTGGGGCGCATCGGCGAGGGTCTGGTGCTCGCCTATGCGCTGGCGTGGGGGGTGGTCAGCGCCTTCGCGCTGCCGGCCCGCGACGGCATGCTCAACCGGGTGGCCGGGGGCGCGGTGCAGAAGGTGGTCACGGTGGCGATCGGCATGCAGTTCGGCACGCAGATGCTTGGCCAGGCCCTGGCCGGGCAGGCCGGCGCCTGGGGGCCGGTGGGCATCCTGATCGCCCAGGCGCTGCTCCTGGCGCTGGGCGTGTTCGCGGCCAGCCGCCTGCCGGCCCAGAGGCCCACCGCGCCCGAGGGCCCCAGGCCCTCACCGCTGCGCGAGATCGGCGGCGGCTTCGCGGTGCTCTTTGCCGACCCGACCATCCGCGCCACCTTCCTGCTGCTGGTGGGCATGGGCGTGTTCTTCGCCGGCGTGATGGTGGTGCTCATCCCGCTGGCGATCCGTGATCTGCACGGCGGCGGCTCGCGCGACATCGCGCAGGGCCTGATCGCCTTCGGCCTGGGCACGCTCACGATGATCGCCGTGCTGATCCGGCGCGGCGGTGTGGCCACGCCCGGCCGCGCGCTGTGCGTGTCGCAGTTCGGCGGCTGCGCCGCGCTGCTGCCGATGGCGCTGGACATTCCGCAGTGGGGCTTCAATGCCTGCGTGTTCGCCTGGGGGATGGGCGGCGGGCTGGCGATGTCGATGTCACGCACCCTGCTGCAGGAGAACGCGCCGGCCAGTCACCGCTCGCGGGTGATGGCCGCGTTTTCGGTGGCCAGCATCGGCGGCGCACCGGTGGGCTCCCTGATGATGGGCCTGGCGATCGGCGCGCTGGGCGCGCGCCAGGCGGTGCTGATCCCGGTGGCGGGGGTGCTGGCGGTGACCCTGGCCGTGATGGCCACGCACCCGATCTGGCGGGTGCGCTCGGCCGGCCGCTGAGCCGGCCGGACTCAGGCCGCGCGCCGGATCTCGATCACCCGCGCCGGCGCCTGACCCTCGTAGGCGGCCAGCAGCTGCGCCTGCGCCTCGCGGACCTTGGTCACATTGGCGTGCTTCACATGGCCGAAGCCGCGGATCTGGTCCACGCTGGCGGCCAGCGCCACCGCATCGGCCAGGCGCGCGGGGGTCAGCCCGGCGAGCACCCGCTCGATCATGGCCTGGTACTCGCCGATGAGGGCGCGCTCCATGCGCCGCTCCTCGGTGCGCCCGAAGATGTCGAGCGCGCCGCCGCGCAGGAACTTCAGGCGGGCCAGCAGGCGCATGGCGGTGAGCATCCAGGGCCCGTATTCGCGCTTGAGCAGGCGACCGGTGGCCGGATCGCGGCGCGCCAGCAGCGGCGGCGCCAGGTTGAAGCCCAGCCGGGGCGTGCCCTCGAACTGCGCCGACAGCCGCTGCAGGAAGGCCGGATCGGCATAGAGCCGGGCCACCTCGTACTCGTCCTTGTAGGCCATGAGCTTGAACAGCCCTCGGCCCACGGCCGCCGTCAGGGTGAGCGCCTGGCCGGCCTCGCCGAGCGCCTGCTCGGCCTGCTGCACGCGCGCCATGAACTCGGCATAGCGCGCGGCATAGGCCTCGTCCTGATAGGCCACCAGGCGGGCGCGGCGATCGGCGATCAGGGCCTGCGCGCCCATGGGCTCGGGCGCGGTGAGCGGCGCGGGCATGGCGCCCGACTCGGTGAGCATGCGCATGACCGTGGCCGGGTCATGGGCCCACAGCCGACCCAGCCGGAAGGCGCGCTGGTTGAAGGGTACCTGCACCGCATTGAGCTCGATGGCGCGCTCGATGGCGGCGATGCCCACCGGCAGCCAGCCGCGCTGCGCGGCCACGCCGACCATCATGAGGTTGGCGCCGATGGTGTCGCCCATGAGGGCCAGGGCGATGCCGGTGGCATCGACGAAATCGGTGCTGCCCTCGCCGATCTTCTCGCGCAGCTTGCGCACCAGCAGGCCGGTGTCGACGCGGTCATCGGGATTGAAGTTGAGCGCGGCGGTGGGCTGGATGCGGTCGTTGCCCAGGAAGCGGGTGGACGCCGACAGCGTGCGGTAGGCCTCGTCGCCCAGCGCCGCCACCATGTCGAAGCCCAGCACCAGCGAGGCCTCGCCCAGGCCCACCCGCTGGCTGTGCAGCACCACGCCGGGGTCGGCGAGCTTGAGGTGGCTGTAGACCGCGCCGTTCTTCTGCGACAGGCCGGTCATGTCGTAGGCCGAGGCGGAGCGGCCCTCGAGGTGGGCGGCCATGGCCAGCACCGCGCCCACGGTGATCACCCCGGTGCCGCCGATGCCGGCGATCAGCGTGCCATGCACCCCGCCCGGCGCCGCAGCGCGCTGCGGCTCGGGCAGCGAAGCGAAGACCGAGTCGTCCTGAAGCGCGCCGGCGCGGCGCCGCGGTGGCGCATCGTGCACGGTGACGAAGCTCGGGCAGAAGCCCTTCACGCAGCTGTAGTCCTTGTTGCAGCTCGACTGGTTGACGCGGCGCTTGCGGCCGAGCTCGGTCTCGAGAGGCTCCAGTGACACGCAGCCCGACTGGGTGGAGCAGTCGCCGCAGCCCTCGCAGACCTCGGGGTTGATGAACATGCGCTTGGGCGGATCAGGGAACTCGCCGCGCTTGCGGCGGCGCCGCTTCTCGGCCGCGCAGGTCTGCTCGTAGATGAGCACGGTGCAGCCAGGCACCTCGCGCAGCTCGCGCTGCACCCGGTCGAGCTCGTCGCGGTGGAGCACCTTCACCTCCGGGGGCAGGCCGGCACCGTGGCGGGAAGGATCGTCGCTCACCAGCACCACCCGGCGCACGCCCTCGTGCAGCACCTGGTGGGCGATCGCCGCCGGCGTGATCTGGCCGTCGACCGGCTGGCCGCCGGTCATGGCGACCGCGTCGTTGAAGAGGATCTTGTAGGTGACATTGGCGCCGCTGGCCACCGACTGACGGATGGCGAGCAGGCCTGAATGGAAGTAGGTGCCGTCGCCCAGGTTCTGGAAGACATGCGGGGTGGCGGTGAAGCGGTGCAGCCCCACCCAGTTGACGCCCTCGCCGCCCATCTGCGTGCCCATCAGCGTGGTGCCGGGTTTGGCCCAGATGGCCATGCCGTGGCAGCCGATGCCCGAGACCGCGATGCTGCCCTCGGGGATGCTGGTGGAGGTGTTGTGCGGACAGCCCGAGCAGAAGTAGGGCAGGCGGCGAACCCCCGCGCCGGTGACGGCGAGCAGGGCGCTGCGATAGGCGCGGGTGGCCGAGACGCGCTCGGCGAGGGCCTCGTCCCAGATGCCGGCGGCCTGCAGGCGCTGGGCGATGGCCAGCGCCACCTCCACCGGCTCGAGCTGGACATCGGTGGGCAGCAACGGCGCGCCGGCGGTGTCGGTCTTGCCGACGATGCGCGGGCGCTGCGGCAGGTTGTAGAGCTGCGCGGCCGCCTGCGGCTCGACGAAGGCGTTCTTCTCCTCGACGAACATCAGCTCGGCCTTGCCCTGCGCGAACTCGGCCAGACCCTCGGGCTCAAGGGGCCAGACCAGGCCCACCTTGTAGACCGCCACGCCCAGCGCGCGGGCGCGGGCGGCGTCGATGCCCAGGGTGGACAGCGCCTGCATGGTGTCCTGGAAGGCCTTGCCGGCGGTGACCAGGCCGAAGCGGGCGCTGGCATCGCCCAGGGCCAGCCGGTCGATGCCGTTGGCGCGCGCGAAACGCTGCACCAGCGGCAGCTTGTAGCGCTTGAGGATGATCTCGTCGTTGAGCGGCGCGTAGCTGCCCCGCCAGTGGATGCCGTCGGGCGGCAGCTCGCCGGTGGCCGGCTGCTGGAAGCGCATGGCATCGAGATCGACATCCACCGTGGCGGTCTGCTCGGCGGTCTCGTTGACCACCTTGAAGCCCACCCAGCAACCGCTGTAGCGCGACAGCGCGTAGCCCAGCAGGCCGTAGGGAATGAATTCGCCGACATCGGCCGGGTAGAGCACCGGGATGCCGTGGGCGGCCATCGCCTGCTCGCTGTGATGCGCGATGGTGGAGGACTTGCCGGGATGGTCGTCGCCGAAGAGCGCGAGCACGCCGCCGTTGGGGTGGGTGCCGGCATAGTTGCCGTGCTTGATCGGGTCGCCGGCGCGATCCACGCCCGGGCCCTTGGCGTACCACAGGCCGAACACGCCATCGACGCTGGGGTCCTTCATGCTGCGCAGCTGCTGCGTGCCCCAGATGGCGGTGGCGGCGAGCTCTTCGTTGATGCCAGGCGCGAACACCACCTGGCTGGTCTCGAGCTGGGCCTTGGCCTCCCACATGGCGAGGTCGATGCCGCCCACCGGCGAGCCGCGATAGCCCGACACATAGCCGGCGGTGTTCAGCCCGGCGCGCCGGTCGAGCTCGCGCTGCAGCAGCATCAGCCGCACGATGGCCTGGGGGCCGCTGATGAGGACCGGGCCGCGGGTGCGGGTGTACTTGTCGTCGAGGCTGACCTCGCGCAGCGTGGGTGCGTTCATGGCGGTCTCCGTGGCGGGGATGCGCCCTGTGTCGGGCCTCCCTCTGTCGGGCCATGGTGCCGGCCCGGCCCCGACGCGGTCAAGCCACGGGCGACACGGAACGGCCCCCGGCCAGCGCCCCGCGGAAGTGCATTACAGTCGGGGCATCCGCCACACCCGCAGGCCGCCATGACCGCCCATCCCCGCTACCCGCTGATGTTCTCCCCGCTCGACCTCGGCTTCACGCGCCTGAAGAACCGGGTGCTGATGGGCTCGATGCACACCGGCCTGGAAGAGGCCGAGAACGGCTTCGAACGCATGGCCGCGTACTTCGCCGAGCGCGCCCGGGGCGGCGTGGGCATGATCATCACCGGCGGCATCCCGCCCAATGCCGAATCGGGCCTGGGCTCGCGGCTGACCACCCCCGAGGAAGCGGCGCAGCACCGCATCGTGACCGATGCCGTGCATGCCGCCGACCCCGATGTGAAGATCTGCATGCAGATCCTGCACTCCGGGCCGCTCGCCCGCACGCCCGACTGCGTGGCGGCCTCGGCGGTGAAGTCGCGCATCGGCACCTACAAGCCGCGCGAGCTTGACGAGGCCGGCATCCAGAAGCAGATCGACGACTTCGCCAACTGCGCGGCGCTTGCCAAACAGGCCGGCTATGACGGCGTCGAGATCATCGGCTCGGCCGGTTATCTGATCTCCACCTTCCTGGTCAACAAGACCAACCTGCGAACCGACCAGTGGGGCGGCCCGTTCGAGAACCGCATGCGCTTCCCGGTGGAAGTGATGCGCCGGGTGCGCGCAGCGGTGGGCCCCGACTTCATCCTGATCTTCCGCATCTCGGCCATGGACATGCTCGAGGACGGCCTGGCCTGGGACGAGATCGTGATGCTGGGCAAGGCCATCCGCGATGTCGGCACCAACATCATCAGCACCCATTTCTGCTGGCACGAGGCGCCAGTGCCCACCATTGCCACCATGGTGCCGCGCGCGGCCTTCGCGCAGGTGACCGGGCGGCTGCGGCGCGAGCTGAAGATGCCCATGATCACCAGCAACCGCATCAACATGCCCGAGGTGGTGGAGCAGGTGCTGGCCCGCGGCGACGCCGATCTGGTCTCGATGGCTCGACCCATGCTCGCCGACTCGCAGCTGGTGAACAAGGCGCGCGAAGGGCGCGAAGACGAGATCAACACCTGCATCGCCTGCAACCAGGCCTGCCTGGACCACACCTTCACCCGCCGCGAGACCAGCTGCCTGGTCAACCCGCGGGCCTGCAACGAGACCCTGCTCAAGTACCTGCCCACCCCGGCGCGCAAGCGCATCGCGGTGGTGGGGGCGGGCCCTGCCGGCCTGGCCTATGCCACCGTGGCGGCCGAGCGCGGCCACGCGGTGACGCTGTTCGAGGCCGGCGCCGAGATCGGCGGCCAGTTCAACCTGGCGCGGCGCATCCCCGGCAAGGAGGAGTTCAACGAGACGCTGCGCTACTACCGCCGCATGATCGACGTGCACGGCATCGCATTGCGCCTGAACACCCGCGTGGATGCGGCCATGCTGCAGGGCATGGGCTTCGACGAGGTGATCGTGGCCACCGGCATCACCCCGCGCCAGCCCGAAGTCGACGGCATCGACCATCCCAAGGTGGTGGGCTACATCGACGCCATCCTCGGTCGCAAGCCGATCGGGCGGCGGGTGGCGATCATGGGCGCGGGTGGCATCGGCTTTGATGTCGCCGAGCTGGTCTCGCATGCCGGCGTGTCGGGCGCGCTGGATGTGGCGGTGTTCGCGCGCGAGTGGGGCATCGACTTCGTGAACCACCCCCGCGGCGGCGTCACCGGCGTCACCCCGCAGGTGGCCAAGGCCGACCGCGAGGTCTGGCTGATGCAGCGCAAGGCCGACGCGCTCGGCAAGAACCTGGGCCGCACCACCGGCTGGACGCACCGCATGGTGCTGGCGCGGCGCGGGGTGAACATGGTGAGCGGGGTTGAGTACCGGCGCGTCGACGACGCCGGCCTGCACACGCTGGTCAACGGCGAACCGCGGCTCTTCGAGGTGGACACGGTGATCGTGTGCGCTGGTCAGGTGCCGCTGCGTGGCCTTCACGATGAACTGCTGGCTCGAGGGGTGAAGTCCACGCTGGTGGGCGGCGCCTTCGAGGCCGCCGAGCTCGACGCCAAGCGCGCCATTGACCAGGCAAGCCGATTGGCGGCCGCGGTCTGAAGCGCGGCAACCCGGGGGCAATCCCCCGGGGCGGGCGGGCGGGCCGCCCGGTCACACACCGTCACACAGGGCGCACCCGATCGCCACAGACAGCCGCGGGGCGGCTGCGCAGAATCGGTCCTGTCGATGCAGCACGCATCACCCAACCAGACAGGAGACCGACATGACCACTCGCAACAGCAACCCCCGCGCCGGCCTGATCATCCCCGCCCTGGTGGCGGCTCTCGCCCTGGGCAGTGGCGCAGCCCGCGCGCAGGACGCGCTCAACCCCGGCGGCGGCAACTGGGGCGTTCCGGCGCCGATCACGCCGGCCATGCCGGGGACGATGCCGGGGACGATGCCCGCGCCGATGCCGGATTACCGTAGCCTGCAGCCCGCCAACCAGAACCTCGCGCGGGTGATCTCGGCCACGCCGAACATGGACCGCATCGTCGAGACCCGGCAGCAGTGCACCGAGCAGTGGCAGCAGCAGCCGAGCTCGGGCGTGTCGAGCACCACCGGCACGGTGATGGGCGCGCTGATCGGCGGGGCCGCCGGCAGCGCGCTGGGCAAGGGCAACGGCCGGCTGGTGGCGGTGGCCGCCGGCAGCGCGATCGGCTCGCAGGTGGGCCGCTCGATGGCCGAGCAGCCCGCCGCGCCGCGCCCGGTGCAGATCTGCCAGCCGGTGAACTCGGTGCGCGAGCAGGTGCGCGACTACACGGTGCGCTATGAATGGTCGGGCCGCGAATACCAGGTGACCCTGCCGCAGAACCCGGGCCCGTGGCTGCGGGTGAGCACCTCGCACACCGTGCAGATGATGTGAATCAGCCCGGCCAGCGCAGCAGCAGTCTGGCCCCGCCCGACGGGGCCTGCTGCATGAGGGCCTCGCCACCGTGGGCGAGCATCACCCGGCGCACGATGGCCAGCCCCAGGCCGAAGCCCTGGCTGCGCCGCTCGCGTTCCCCGTCGAGCCGGCGGAAGGGCTGGAACACCGCCTCGCGCTGCGACTCGGGCACACCCGGGCCATCGTCATCGATGGCCACGCAGACCCGGCCCTGGGCATCCTGCCAGGCCTGAACCGCGATCGCGTCGCGGGCGTGGCGCGCGGCATTGCGCAGCCCGTTGCGCAGGGCGTAGGGCAGCAGGCGCGCGTCGAAGCGCGCCGCGCCGGGCAGATCGGCCTGCACCGTGAGCGCGCGCCCTTCCAGCAGCGGCTGCAACGACCGGACTTCGGCGTGCAGCAGGGCGCTCAGGTCTCCCGGTTCGGGTCGGGCCTGCAGCGCGCCGCTGTCGAGCCGCGCGAAGGTGAGGCTGGCGTCGATGAGGGCCTCGAGCTCGTCGAGATCGCGCTCGCAGTCGGCCGCGGCCGCGTCGCGCCTGGCGGCGTCGGGCTCGGCGGCCAGCGCGTCGATCGCAAAGCGCAGGCGCGCAAGCGGCGTGCGCAGCTCGTGCGAGACCGCGCCGGTGAGTTCGCGCTGCGCGGCCAGGGCCGCGGCCAGGCGGACCAGCATGGCGCGCTGGCCCTCGGCAAGCGGTGCGAACACCTTGCTGTGCAGCGCCGGCATCGGGGTGTCGAAGCGGCCATCGGCAAGCGCATCGGCGGTGCGGCGCAGGGCGCGCAGATCGCGCCAGGCCGGACGCAGCAGCCAGAAGGCGATCAGGCCTACAGCCCCGGCAAGCATCACGCCCACCAGCAGGGCACGGCCGAACTCGCGCGGCAGGCCGAGACGATGCTCGGGGTTGGCATCGCGGCTGAAGGGGCCGAGCACCAGGACCTGCATCGGCGTGCCGGGCAGCGCCACCAGCACGCTGCGCGGCATGCCCGACACCAGGGTGTCGCCGGCGGCGAGCCGCACGCGCTCGTCGTCCGTGAGTGGCGGCGCATCAGGCGGCCGCAGGAGCACCGGATAGGCGAAGCGCTCGTCGAGCTCGCGCACCCGTGCCGCGCGCTCGGCCGGCGGCAGGGGCGCAAGCTCATCGACCATCAGCGAGACCGTGCCGGCCATGAAGCGGCGCACATAGTCGTCGGTGAGATCGTCCACCGTGAGCAGTACCAGCGACTGCACCAGCAGCACCAGGGCGAGCACGGCCGCGGCGAGACCGGCGGCCAGGCGCAGCGGGGTGGTGCGGGACGAGGCCACGGCGCGCCGGCGCGGGTTCAGTCGGGCATGAAGAGATAGCCCTGGCCGCGCACGGTGCGGATGCGCGTCGGGTTGGCCGGGTCATCGCCGATGCGCCGGCGCAGCCGAGAGATGCGGGCGTCGATCGCGCGATCGAGACCGTCGAACTCCAGGCCGCGCAGGGCCTGCATGATGTCGTCGCGGCTGACCACCTGGCCGGCCCGGCCGGCGAGGTAGGCCAGCAGGTCGTACTCGGCGGTGGTGAGCGGCACCGGCTGGTCGTTCAGGCGCACCTCGCGGGCCTCGGGGCGGATGAGCAGCGGGCCGAAGCGCAGCGCGGCCGGCGCGGGGGCGTCGCGGCGCAGCAGGGCGCGCACCCGGGCGAGCAGCACCCGCGGCGCCACCGGCTTGGCGAGATAGTCGTCGGCGCCGCCCTCCAGGCCGAGCACCTGGTCGATGTCGTCGTCGCGGGCGGTGAGCATGGCGATGCGCCCGGCAAAGCGCCCGCGCACCTCGCGCAGCACCTCGAAGCCGTCCTTTCCGGGCAGATGCCCGTCGAGCAGCACCAGATCGAAGCCGCCGTCCAGGATGCGCGCCGGGGCTTCATCGCCGCGCGCGCAATGCGCCACCTCGAAGCCCTCGCGCGCGAGCGCGGCGCAGACCAGCTGCGCCAGCCGCTCGTCGTCTTCCACCAGCAGGATGCGCGCGCCTTGCATCGGGGTGGGCTCAGCTGGCGTCGAACTGGCCCGGGTTGCGGCCGCGCATCGGCGCGTAGAAGGCCTTGATGGTGGCCATGTCCTGCTCGATGTCACCGGTGGGCTGGAACACCGGACCCAGGCCCATGCGGCGGCTGGGGTAGTCCATGAACGCGAGCTGGATCGGCAGCTTCGCGCCCTGGGCGATGTGATAGAAGCCGGTTTTCCAGCGCCGGGTGGCGCTGCGCGTGCCCTCGGGCGGGACCACCAGCTGCACCGGCCCGTCGGCCGCGGTGAGCGCGGCCACCGAAGCGGCCACGAGATTGTTGGCCTGCTCGCGCCGCACCGCGATGCCACCCAGCCAGCGCATCAGCGCACCGAAGGGCGGCGAGAAGATCGAGGCCTTGCCCATCCAGACGATGTTCAGATTGAGCGCGAAGGCGCCCATCAGCGTCCAGGGAAGGTCCCAGTTGGAGGTGTGCGGCGCCGCGATGAGCACGCACTTGCCGCCGCCCGCGGGCAAGGCACCCTCGACCCGCCAGCCGGCCAGACGCAGGCAGGCCAGCGAGAAGAGCCGCAACACGCGCCGCACGACCGGCGTCCCGAAGATGGTGAGTTGCATCGGCCGCAGGATACGCCTGCGACCGACGGGGCTGGTTTCAGGATGGTGAACCGTGATGCGGGGTCACAGGCCGGCGACCCAGTTCTCGATCAGCAGGCCTGGCACTCGTTCGAATTCCCCGACATTGTTGGTGACGAGGGTGAGGCCCTCGCTGCGAGCATGGGCAGCGATATGAAGGTCATTGACACCGATCGGTTTGCCGATCTTTTCGAGCGCAGCGCGGATGGCACCGTAGTGTTGGGAGGCCCTGGCGGAGTAAGGGAGGACTTCGAGCAGGCTCGCGAACTCCTCCACCGCGGCAAGGTTCTGAGCAAGCTTCGCGCTGCGTTCAGCACCATGGATCAGTTCGCTCAGCGTGATGGCCGAGATCGCCATGCGGCCGGCCTGCTCATTGAATGTCCCCATCACCGCGAGTGGCCGCCGCTTGATGACATAGATGGCGATGTTGGTGTCGAGCAGGTACTTCAGCATTGCTGCGGCGTGCTCAGAGCGGCTCGCGCTCGGACTGATGCTGCGCGGCGCGCTCGAGCATGAAATCCTCCGATGCCGCGGGTCCGTTGAGGAAGAACTCATCCCAGGAGTGACCGACCGGCGAGATGATGCGGTCGAGTCCGCGGGCACGCACCCGCACCTTCTTCACCCCATCGGGCAGGCGCAGTTCAGCCGGCAGGCGCACCGCCTGCGACCGATTGTTGGTGAATACCGAGGTGATGCTCATCTGGCCTCCACGATGGATATGGCACAAGTATATGCCAATTCCTTCATCGCGAACAGCCTCGGACAACTCGCTGCCGTACGACAGCACCTGCCCGGCGAGACAGAGCGGCACGCGCAGGTCGGTCAGCAGTCTCACCGCTTGAGACCGGGTCTTGGTAAATACAATCGATACCCATGGCGCTCCCCGAATTGGAAAGTGTCATTGATATAAACCCCCGTTACGACCGGTTCCGTGATGACCGTCAGGCTGTCTTTCCGACCATCCATTCCCGTCTTCTATAGCGACCATATGGTCGCGGAATCCGGCGGTTTCTCGCCAAGCGCTGCCAAACCTGCCCAGGTCATGGCCGAATGGCAGCGGCTGGCTTTCCCGATAGAGGTGTTCTCGCCACGGCCCGTATCAATCGAGGAATTGTCTGCGGCTCACGAGCCCGCTTTCGTACAGGGCGTTCTTGCAGGAACGATCAAGAACGGGTTTGGCAACAAGTCCGAGGCAGTCGCGAGCTCGCTTCGGCACACGAGCGGCGCGATGCTCGCGGCGGCGCAGGCAGCCCTGATCAATGGCATGGGCGCCGTCGCCCCTTGCTCAGGTTTTCACCACGCCGGTTACCGCTATGCCAGCGGTTTCTGCACCTTCAACGGACTGATGGTGACAGTCCTCTGCCTGCTGACGCAGACGCAGGTTCGCCGGGTGGGAATCCTCGACCTCGACGAACACTGGGGCGACGGCACCCACGACATCATCGAGCATCTCGGCCTTCAGGCGCAGGTGGAGCACTACAGCCCCGCCTCGACCTGCTACCTCGAAGAACACGCGGAGCCCTTCCTGGCCGAACTACCCCGCACACTGGAACGGTTCTCCGATTGCGATCTGGTCCTCTATCAGGCGGGCGCCGATCCGCATGTAGATGACCCACTCGGGGGATGGCTCACCACCGAGCAGCTGCGGGTTCGCGACCAGATCGTCTTTGACCGGCTATTGCAGCGAGGTATACCGGTTGCATGGAATCTTGCGGGGGGCTATCAGCGCGATTCAAGCGGAGGGATCCAGCCGGTACTGGACATCCACAACAATACAATGGCGGAATTTGCGAGAGCGTGGGAGCAGACATGCGAGGCAAGGCTAGCCAAGGGAAGCCCCGGGAATAGATCACTCCGCCCATGACGGCATGCCACCTTCAGGATAGAAGGCCTGCAGGGGGTGCCCTCGCAGCAGAGGGCCTTGCGTAGGGATCATCTCTTCTGCCTTGGAGTCACAACTGATCACCACCGGCTGGAAATGCCCTCGACTGGAATTGGCGCGGCACTGCTCGACGATGGACCGCCAGTGTCGGGGCTTTGAAGGGGTTTTCGGATAGCGAGCCGCGCCTACCACGATCCATTGCTGTTCCTCCGACTGCGTCGAAAACCAGATGGTCGGGAAGACACGGGGGTCGCAATGCCAACCGGTCACAATCCTGCCATGCTCCTTCAGCGCATGGCTCAAGGCGCCAACCGCGAAGTGGTGTACCTCCCAGTCAGTCATCACGACAGCTTCTTCCGTCACGAGCGCAACCGGGTCAACCGGCTGGCCGGTTTGCGCGCTGACCAGTCCCCATCCTCCCCGATCTGCCAACCACCGGCCGTCCATTCTGCTGCGCTTCATCGGCAGAAGGCAGAAGTGAGCTCGCAAACCGCGGGCCGCAGCCCGCATGCTCGCCAGGCTTCCCGGGCCTTCGATACGGCCATCGGCGTCGACGACGCGGATCAGAAAGATCTGGTTTCCCAGCCGGAAGCAATGATGCTCAATCGCCGACGGCCAGGGCCACATGCAAAGCCAGAACCGGATGCCTCCATCAACCTGAAGATCCAGATGCGCCTTCGCCGCATCCCACAGTTGGAGAAAGTCATGCTGTGATGATTCAGGGGAAACTTGGTACAAATTCTCTCCCTTTGCTGGACGACGGATTGTTCAAAGACCGCGGGTACCCCTAACCCCAGTTGGCGAGAGCGCTTA
>JAGWVN010000184.1 GCA_018970865.1 Betaproteobacteria bacterium | reverse complement strand
CCCTGGGGGGCCTGCGGGCGCGGGTGGTGTTTCCGGCGGTCGCAGCCTGAGACCGGGCGTCGCTTAACCCCCGCCTAATCATCGGCTCACCATCGGCTAATCCCGGCTCGGCATCGTGTTCAGGGCGCGAATCCCGCGCTCATCGACTCAGGAGCCGACATGCCCAACAAGACCCTCCGCGCTGCGCTCGTCGCAGCAGGCATCCTTGCTGCCGGAAGCTCGGCGGCGCTGCTCGCGTCGACGCAGACCGCTGCGCCCGCGCCCGCATCCCCGGCACCGGCCGCCAGCGCCTCGGCGACCGCAGGCGCGAACCCCGCCGCGCAGATTTCGTCGGCACCGGCCACGGCCGGGCTGACGCCGGCGCGCGATTCCGCAGCTCCCGCGCTGCTGTCGCGCCCCGACTTCCGCGCCATCGTCCGCCAGGCCGGGCCGGCGGTGGTCGGCGTGATGGTGGAGGGCGAGCGCGCGGCCGATGACGAGGCGCTCGCCGATGCCGATCCGCGCGCCGAGGCGCTCCCGCCCTTCTTTCGCGGCCTGCCGGGTTTCGGGCGGCGTGGCGCACCCGAGCGCGAGCCGTTTCGCGGCCAGGGCTCGGGCTTCATCGTGAGCGAGGATGGCCTGGTGCTCACCAACGCGCATGTGGTGCGCGACGCGCGTCAGGTGGTCGTGCGTCTGGCCGACCGGCGCGAGCTCAGCGCCCGGGTGATCGGCGCCGACCCGGTCACCGATGTGGCGGTGCTGCGGGTGTCGGCCCGCGGTCTGCCCACGGTGCGTCTGGGGGACCCCCGTGGCCTGGAGGTGGGTGACCCGGTGCTCGCCATTGGCGCGCCCTACGGCCTGGAGCACAGCGCCACCCAGGGCATCGTCAGCGCGAAGGGCCGCTCGTTGCCGGGTGATGCCGTCGTGCCGTTCATCCAGACCGATGCCGCGGTGAATCCCGGCAACTCGGGCGGGCCCTTGTTCGACGGCAGCGGCGCGGTGGTCGGCATCAATGCCCAGATCTTCTCGCGCTCCGGGGGCTTCCAGGGCCTGAGCTTCGCGATCCCGATCGATGTCGCGCTCAGGGTCAAGGACCAGATCCTTGCCACCGGCAAGGCGCAGCACGGGCGACTGGGCGTGGCCGCGCAGGATCTCGATCAGACCCTGGCCCGCTCCTTCGGCCTGAGCGCGCCCTCGGGCGCGCTGATCTCGCAGGTGCTGCCAGGCAGCGCCGCGGCGGCGGCCGGCCTGAAACCGGGCGATGTGATCATCGCCGTGGGCGGCCAGCCGGTGCAGCGCTCGGGCAACCTCTCCAGCCTGATCGGCCTGGCCAATCCCGGCGAGCGGGTGACGCTCACGGTGTGGCGTGACCGCGCCACGCGCGAACTGCCGGTCACCCTCGGCAGCGCGTCGCCGGCCCCGTCGGCGGCGCGCCTGCGCCGGCTGTCGATGGCGCTCGGGTAGGCCTGGCCCTGCGCGAGCCCGATGCCGCCGAGCGCGCGCGCCTGGGCCTGCCCCAGGGGCTGCTGATCGAGCAGGTGAGCGGCGCGGCCGCGCGCGCCGGCATCCGGCCGGGTGATGCCCTGCTGATGGTCGAGGGTCAGCCGGTGCAGTCGGTGGCGCAGGCGCGTCGCCTGATCCAGGGCGCGGCCGACGGTGTGGCCGTGCTCATCCAGCGTGACGACGGCCGATTCTTCGTCGGGCTCAGGCCAGCGGCTAGAATGGGTTGATGGATGCCTACCTTCTCGACTGGGCGAACCTGCTCGTCCGCTGGCTGCATCTGATCGCGGGCGTCGCCTGGATCGGATCCTCCTTCTACTTCGTCTGGCTCGACAACCACCTCACCGCGCCTGCCCGGCCGGGCGACACCGACCGCGGCGTGCACGGTGAGCTCTGGTCGGTGCACGGCGGCGGCTTCTACCACAGCCAGAAGTACCTCACCGGCCCGCGCAACGAGCCGCTCACCGAGAACCTGCACTGGTTCAAGTGGGAGGCCTACACCACCTGGCTCTCGGGCATGGGTCTGCTCGCAGTGGTCTACTGGTTCGGCGCATCCACCTATCTCATCGACCGCTCGGTCATGGCCCTCTCGGTGCCGGCCGCCATCGCGATCTCGGTGGCCGTGATCGTGGCGGGCTGGCTGGTCTACGACAGGCTGTGCCGGCTCCTCAAGCGGCAGGACACGCTGCTCGCCGCGGCCCTGTTCGTGTTCGTGGTGGCGGTGTCCTGGGGCCTGTCGCAGGTGTTCAGCGCGCGCGCTGCCTACCTGCATGTGGGCGCCATGCTCGGCACCCTGATGGTGGCCAATGTCGCCATGGTGATCATCCCGGGCCAACGGCGCATGCTGGCGCAGATCCGCGCCGGGCAGGTGCCCGATCCCGAGCCCGGGCGGCAGGGCAAGCTGCGCTCCAGCCACAACACCTATTTCACCCTGCCGGTGCTGTTCATCATGATCAGCAACCACTATCCGTTCACCTACAGCCACCGGCATGGCTGGCTGGTGCTGGCCGGCATCATGCTGGCCGGGGTGCTGGTGCGGCAGTTCTTCGTGCTGCGCCACAAGGGCATCCTCAAGCCCTGGCTGCCGGCAGCGGCCGTGCTGCTGCTCGCCGCGGTGGCTGCGGCCCTCGCGCCGGCCGCGCGCCCGCCGGCGCCGGCGGCAGCCGCT
>JAGWVN010000007.1 GCA_018970865.1 Betaproteobacteria bacterium | reverse complement strand
ATCGCCATGATCGGCAAGGCCGAGCGCGGCCCGGTGGCCATCGAGGCCATCCGTCGCCACCGCAGCGCCTATCTGATGGCGGTCGGTGGCGCCGCCTATCTGGTGTCCAAGGCGATCCGCGGCTCGAAGGTGGTGGGCTTTGCCGATCTCGGCATGGAAGCCATCTACGAGTTCGAGGTGACCGACATGCCGGTCACCGTGGCGGTGGATGCCAACGGCGTCTCGGTGCACGACACCGGACCGCGGGAGTGGCAGGCGAAGATCGGCAAGATCCCGGTGGTTCAGGGCTGAACCCGGGCCCGCTGGCGCCCCTGCGCGGGCGGCAGCGCCCGCTCGCGCGGCGGCGGGCCCGAAGACCGCAGCCTCAGACCGCCGGCCCAGACCCGCGGCTCAGACCGCCGCGAACGGGTAGTCGCGCCCCGGCGCCGCCTCGAAGAGCGCCCGGGTGTACTCATGGGCCGGCGCCGAGAACACCTGATGCGCCGGGCCATACTCCACCACCTCGCCGCGCGACATCACCGCGAGATGGTCGCAGACCTGGGCAGCCACCCGCAGGTCATGGGTGATGAACAGCATGGCCAGATTCAGCCGCTCGCGGATCTCCTCGAGCAGCTGCAGCACCTGGGCCTGCACCGACACATCGAGGGCCGAGACCGCCTCGTCGGCGATCAGCAGCTCGGGTTCCATGGCCAGGGCGCGGGCGATGCAGATGCGCTGACGCTGGCCGCCCGAGAACTGATGCGGATAGCGCTCGAGCGCGCTGGCATCCATGCGCACGAACTCGAGCAGCTGCCGGGCCCGGCTCATGGCCTCGGTGCGCGACAGGCCGAAGTTCACCGGTCCTTCGATGAGCGCCTCGGCCACGGTGCGCCGCGGGTTGAGCGACCGGTACGGATCCTGGAAGACGATCTGCACCCGCTTGCGCAGCGGACGCAGCTGGCGCGCCGGCATGGCGGCGATGTCCTCGCTGCCGAGCAGCACGCTGCCGGCGGTGGGATCGATCAGGCGCACGATGCAGCGCGCCACGGTGGACTTGCCCGAACCCGACTCGCCCACGATGCCCAGCGTCTGGCCGCGGCGAACCTGCAGGCTGACCCCGGTGGCCGCCTTCACCTCGCGGTGCCTGCCGAACCAGCTGCGGTCGATGTAGGTCTTCTCGAGGCCGCGGGTCTCGAGGACCACCGGCGCCGCGGCGTCGATCTCGCGAGCCTTGGGGCGATGGGTGGGCACCGAGCCGATCAGCATGCGCGTGTAGTCGTGGCGGGGCTGCTGCAGCACGGTGTCGCGCGCGCCGATCTCGACCAGCGTGCCCAGCCGCAGCACGGCCACCTGATGGGCGATCTCGGCCACCACGCCGAAGTCGTGGGTGATGAACAGCACGCCGGCGCCGTGCCGGCCCTGCAGATCCTGGATCAGCTTCAGGATCTGGGCCTGCGTGGTCACATCGAGCGCAGTGGTGGGCTCATCGGCGATCAGCAGCACCGGGTCGAGCACCAGGGCCATGGCGATGACGATGCGCTGACGCTGGCCGCCCGAGAGCTGGTGCGGATACGACGCCGCGATGCGCGGCGGATCGGGCAGGCGCACCTCGGTGAGGATCTCGAGGATGCGCGCCCGGCGCTGCTCGGCGCTCAGCGTGGTGTGCTCCTGCAGCACCTCGTCGATCTGGTCGCCGCAGGTCATGACCGGGTTGAGGGCGGTCATGGGCTCCTGGAAGATCATCGACATGCGGGTGGCGCGCAGCTCGCGCAGCCGGTTGGCATCGGCCCGGGTGATGTCCTCGCCCTCGAGCAGGATGCGCCCGCCGGTGACCGGCAGCGCCCGCGGCAGCAATCCCATGACGCCCTGCGCGATCACCGACTTGCCCGAACCCGACTCACCCACCAGGCAGACGATCTCGCCGCGGCCGACCGTGAACGAGACATCGGCCACGGCGCTGGCCCGATCGCCGCCCGCAGGCAGCGCGATGCTGAGGTTCTCGACCTGGAGAACCGGACCGGTCTGGCTCATACCCGCTTGGCCATCTTGGGGTCGAGGGTGTCGCGCAACCCGTCGCCGAGGATGTTCACCGCCAGCACCGTCACCGCCAGGAAGATTCCGGGGAAGAAGATGTTGTGCGGGTACTCGTTGAACTGCGCGCGGCCCTCGGCCATGACATTGCCCCAGGTGGGGATGTCGGGCGGCAGGCCGACCCCCAGGAAGGAGAGGATCGCCTCCACCAGGATTCCCGAGGCGCAGATGAAGGTGCCCTGCACCACCAGCGGGGCCACGGTGTTGGGCAGGATGTGCCGCAGCATGATCTTCCAGGTGGGCGTGCCCAGCGAGACCGCCGCCTCGACATAGGGCTCTTCGCGGATGGTGAGCACCAGCGAGCGCACCAGCCGGGTCACCCGCGGAATCTCGGGCACGGCGATGGCCACGATCACGGTGAGCAGGCTGCCCTTCCACATGGCCACCAGCGCGATCGCGATCAGGATGGCCGGTATGGCCATCACGCCGTCCATCACCCGCATCAGCGCGCCGTCGAGCCAGCGCAGATAGCCCGAGAGCAGGCCGAGCACGATGCCCAGGGCGAGCGAGACGATGGCCGTGGCCACGCCCACGATCAGCGAGACCTGGGTGCCGAAGATCACCCGGCTGTAGATGTCACGCCCGAAGGAGTCCGAGCCCATCAGGAAGGTGTGCTGGATGGTCTCGCCCTCGAGGGTCATGATCTCGCCGGTCTTGCCCGGACGCAGGTCACGGCTGGCGGCGTCGAACAGGGTGGGATCGACCGTGCCGAGCCAGGGCGCGAGGAGCGCCACCAGCACCAGCAGACCCAGCACCGTGCCGCCGATGCGCACCGACCAGTTGCGGCGCACCCGCTTCCAGGCGCTCTCGACCTTGACGATCGCCGCGGCCTCGGTGGAGAGCGCGTCGAAGCGGGAGGCGTCAGGGGTGGTCATGGCTGCCGGGCGCGATCAGTAGCGGATGCGCGGATCGAAGAACACATAGGAGAGGTCGACCAGCAGGTTGATGCCCACATAGACGAAGGAGAAGAACAGGATCACGCCCTGGATGGTGGGGAAGTCGCGCGCCAGCACCGCGTCGACCGTCAGGCGGCCGAGGCCCGGGATGGCATACACCGACTCGGTGACCACCACGCCGCCGATCAGCAGCGCGATGCCGATGCCGATGACGGTGGCGATCGGCACGGCGGCATTGGCCAGGGCATGGCGCACCAGCACCCGCGACTCGGCCAGACCCTTGGCCCGGGCGGTGCGGATGTAGTCCTCGCCGAGGGTCTCGAGCACCGACGCGCGGGTGACCCGGGCGATCAGCGCGATGTAGATCACCGACAGGGTGAGCGAGGGCAGCACCAGGTGGTAGAGCCAGGGACCCACGCCGTCGGCGATGCGCTTGTAGCCCTGCACCGGCAGCCAGCCGAGCTTGAGCGAGACCGCCCAGATCAGCACATAGGCCAGCACGAAGACCGGCACCGAGAAGCCCAGCACCGAGAAGCCCATCAGGCCGCGGTCGAGCCATCCGCCGAAGCGCCAGGCGGCCATCACGCCCAGCGGCACCGCCACCGAGACCGCGATGAGGATGGTGATCAGGGCCAGCGACACCGAGGGCTCGAGGCGCTGCGCGATCAGGCTGGTGACCGGCATGCGGTAGTAGTACGACTGCCCGAGATCGCCGCCGAGCAGGTGGCCGAACCAGATCGCGTACTGCTCGGGGATCGAACGGTCCAGCCCGAGGCTGGTGCGGATCTGGGCGATCTGCTCGGCCGAGGCGGCGTCACCCGCCAGCACCGCCGCCGGGTCGCCGGGCGTCAGGCGCAGCATGAGGAAGACCAGCAGCGACACGATCAGCAGCACCGGGATCGTGGCGGCGAGTCTTCGGGCGAGGAAGGCGAGCATCGGGCGGCGAAGGACGCAGGAGGGACGGGAACGGTGGCGACGCGGCGCGAGATGGCGGGCGCAGCAGTTCAGGCCGCGCGATCCCGGGGGCGAGGCCTGCCCGCGCCGGCGGCGCAGGCAGGCGCAGGCGCGCCGGGCCTCAGTCTTTCTTCAGGTTCCAGTAGATGTTGCCATTGGTCACGAAGAAGCCGCTGATGTTCTTGCGCGCGGCCATCGGCTGCTGGTACTCGCCCAGGATCACATGGGTGCCCACCTCGAAGGCGCGGGCGTGCAGCTGATCGGCAAGCTTCTTCTTCTCGGCCTCGTCGGTGGCGCGCATGAACTTGTTGCGCAGCTCGACCATCTTCTCGTCCTTGGCCCAGCCGAACCAGGTGGAGGCCTCGCCACGGGTGTCCATGGTGGGATTGGCGATCGGGCTCCACATGTCGAAGGCCTGCCAGGCGGTCAGGAACATGTGCCAGCCGCCCTTGTCGGGCGCGTCTTTCTTGGCGCGACGACCCACCAGGGTCTGCCAGTCCATGGCCTGCAGGTCGACCTTGAAGCCGGCCTGACGCATGAGCTGGGCGGCCACATCGGGCAGCTTCTGGATGGAGGCGAGGTCGGTGGGCTTCATCACCACGATGGGGGTGCCGTCATAGCCCGAGGCCTTCACCAGCTCCTGGGCCTTCTTCATGTTCGACTTCATCTGCAGGTCGCTGCCGGCCGTGGAGCCATAGGGCGTGCCGCACATGAACATCGAGCCGCAGGGCTTGTACAGGTCCTTCACGCCGACCTGCGCGCGCAGGAACGCCTCCTGGCTGAACGCGGCGATCACCGCCTGACGGACCTTCGGGTTGTCGAAGGGCTTGTGCAGGTGGTTGAAGCGGGCCATGTACTGCAGGCCGTAGTTGGCGTACTTCGGCAGCTGGATGTTGGCGTCGGCCTTGGCGGTCTCGTAGAAGTCGAAGCCCAGGGCCTCGATGATGTCGACCTCGCCCTTCTGCAGCGCGTTGACCTGGGCCTGGGCGTCACGCAGCGCGAGGTTCCACTCCACCCGGTCGACGAACACCCGTTTGCCACCGGTGGTGCCCGAGGGCGGCTCGGCGCGCGGCACATACTTGGGGTTCTTGAGATAGACCGCCTTGTCGCCCGGCTTGAACTCGTCGCGCTTGAAGATGTACGGGCCCGAGCCGATGTGCTCCTCGATCTGCTTGAACGGATCGGTCTCGGCGATCCGCTTGGGCATGATGAAGGGCACATTCGAGGACGGCTTGCCGAGCGCCTCGATCACGAAGCCGCAGGCCTCGCCCAGGAAGATGCGGAAGGTGTCGGGCGAGGGCGCGTCCATGCGCGCCACGAACTGCATCAGCGCCGAGCCCATGGCATCGCGCTTGCCCCAGCGCTGCAGCGAGGCGATGACATCTTCCGAAGTGACCGGCTTGCCGTCGTGGAACTCCAGGCCCTTGCGCAGCTTGAAGGTGTACATCCGGTTATCGGGGCTGATGGAGTAGGTGTCCACCATCTGCGGCTTGACCTTGCCGTTCTCGTCGGTGCCGAACAGCGTGTCGTAGATCATGTAGCCGTGGTTGCGGCTCATGTAGGCGGTGGTCCAGATCGGGTCGAGCACCGCGAGGTTCGAGTGCGGCACCACGCGCAGGACCGACTGGGCGGCCACGGGCGACGCGGCGGCGGCGGCGAACGCGCCGGCGCCGGCGATCAGGACAGCCATCGCATGACGGCGGGTCAGTTGGGCAAGGGACACGAGCCTTCTCCTGTGTGATGGGAGGGAATGCAGGAACCATACCACCCGCGATGCGAACCGCGGGCGCGCCGGAACGCCGCGAAGGGGAATGCGACGGCGGGCGGCGCTCGCGCCGAAGCGGTGCATGCCGGCCAGGCTGGTGCGGCCGACGGCGCCACGCCGCGAGGTCGCGCAGACTACATCGGCCGGACCGGGCGCGTCCAATCCGGCCGGCAACCCGCGGGGCAGCCGGCCGCGGTTGGCAAGGCGCTGCAAAAGCCGCTATCGTCGCCGCCGACAATCCCAGGCGCGGAGCGGACGATGGCCCTGATCGCAGTTGGCGGCATGCAGCATGAAACCAACACCTTCGCGCCCACGCGGGCCGACTACGAGGCCTTCGTGCAGGGCGGCGGATGGCCCTCCATCCAGCGCGGCGAGCCGATGTTCGAGGCGGTGGCCGGCGCCAACCTGCCGCTGCAGGGGGCGATCGTGGCCCTGCGCTCGGCCGGGCATCGGCTGGTGCCGCTCACCTGGGCAGCCGCCTCGCCCTCGGCCCATGTCACCCGCGACGCCTTCGAGACCATCGTCGGTGACCTGATCGCGCGCCTGCGCGCCGCCGGCCGGGTCGACGGCGTCTATCTCGACCTGCATGGCGCGATGGTCACCGAACACCATGACGACGGCGAAGGCGAGCTGCTGCGCCGGGTGCGCGAGGTGGTCGGCGCCGAGGTGCCGGTGGTGGCCAGCCTCGACCTGCATGCCAATGTCACCCGGGCCATGGTGCGTCACGCCGATGCGCTGTCGATCTACCGCACCTATCCCCATGTCGACATGGCCGAGACCGGCGCGCGCGCCGCCGGGATGCTGATGCGCCTGCTGAGCAGCGGCCAGCGCTTCGCGAAGGCGTTCCGTGGCTTCGACTACCTCACCGGCATCCCCTCGCAGAGCACCTTCATCGAGCCTGGCCGCAGCCTGTATGCGCTGCTCGGGCGCCTCGAGGAACAGACCGGCGTGTCGCTGTCCTTCGCTCCCGGCTTCCCGATGGCCGACTTCCCGGAGTGCGGCATGTCGGTGGTCGGCTACGGTCACGATGACCGGGCGGTGCAGGCCGCGGTGGCGCAGCTTGCCGACGCGGTGAACGCGGCCGAGAAGGACTTCGCCCTCGAGCTGCTCGAGCCCGAGGAGGCGGTGCGCCGGGCCGCGGCGCGCGGCGAGCCGGGCTCGCCGGTGGTGCTGGCCGACACCCAGGACAACCCCGGCGCGGGCGGCAATGGCGACACCGTGGGGCTGCTGCAGGCGCTGGTGGGCCAGCGCGCCGAGGGCGCGGTGCTCGGCCTGCTGATCGATGCGGCCAGCGCCAGTCGCGCGCACGAGGCCGGCCAGGGCGCCACGCTGGACTTCGCGCTCGGCGCGGTCTCGGGCGTGCCCGGGCATCAGCCGCTGCGCGGCCGCTTCACGGTCGAGCGGCTGGGCGACGGCCAGTTCCGCTGCACCGGCCCGATGTTCAACGGCTTTCGCATGGCGCTGGGCCCGATGGCGCTGCTGCGTTCGGAGCAGGCGCCTGGCGTGCGGGTGGCGCTGGCCTCGCGCAAGTGCCAGGCGGCCGACCAGGAGATGTTCCGTCACCTCGGCGTGGAGCCCGCGCGCCAGCGGGTGCTGGCGCTGAAGAGCTCGGTGCACTTCCGCGCCGACTTCCAGCCGATCTCGCGCGAGGTGCTGGTGGTGCGCTCGCCCGGGCCGGCGCTCGCCGACCCGGTCGACTTCCCCTGGCGGCGGCTGCGTCCCGGCATCCGGATGCGGCCGCTCGGGCCGGTGTTCCAGCCCGCCTGAGTTCTGTTCCCGGTTCGCGGCCGCGGTTTGGCCCGGCCCGATCTCCCCCCTTCCACAACCGGAGTCGCCATGTCAGCCCGATGCCACTGGCCCGGCCAGGACGCGCTGGGCCTTGCCCGCCACATCGCCAGCGGTGAACTCAGCGCCCGCGAGGCCCTCGAGCATGCGATCTCGCTGGCCGAACGCATCGATCCGGCGGTCAATGCGCTGTGCAACCCGGCGCACGACGCGGCCCGCGCCGCAGCCGACGCCCTCGATGCCGAACTCGCGCAGGCCCGGCGGCAGCCGGACGGCATCGCGCGGCTGCGACGCGAACGCCCCTTCCTGGGCGTGCCGATGCCGCTGAAGGACCTTGCCACCGCCGCGACCGACCTGCCCTCCACCATGGGCTCGCGGCTGTTCGGCCGCCTGGCCTGGCCGGTGGACAGCGCGCTGGTCGCCCGGTATCGGCGCGCCGGCTTCGTGCTGTTCGCGCGCAGCACCAGCCCCGAGATGGGAATCAGTCCGTCCACCGAGGCGGTGGCCTACGGTGGCCCCACCCGCAACCCCTGGAACCCCGCGCACAGCGCCGGCGGCTCCAGCGGCGGGGCGGCCGCGGCGGTGGCTGCGGGCATCGTGCCGATCGCCCATGCCTCCGATGGCGCGGGCTCCATCCGGATTCCCGCCGCCTGCTGCGGCCTGGTCGGACTCAAGCCCAGCCGCGGCCTGATCCCGAGCGGGCCGCTGGCCGGCGAGGGCTGGGGGGGTCTGGCCACCGAGCATGTGGTCTCGGTGTCGGTGCGCGACAGCGCCCAGGCCCTGGCCTGCACGGCAGGATCGGACCCGGGCGCGCCCTACAGCGCCCCGGCCTGGTCCGACCCGATGGCCGCGCTGCGCAACCCGGGCATGGGGCTGGGGCGTCTTCGGGTGGCGCTGATGGCCACCACCCTGGAGGGCGAGCCGGTGCATCCCGATGTGAGCGCAGCCGTGCTGGCCGCCGGGCGGCTGCTCGCCTCGCTGGGTCATGTCGTGGTGGAGGCGCGACCCGCGCTGGGCACCCGGGAGATCGTCGAGCCGCTGATGAAGGTGGTGGCCAGCGGCACCGCGATGTCGATCGAGAACCACCTCGCGCGGCGGGGCCGGCCGCTGCAGGACGGCGAACTCGAACCGACCACCCGCTCGGCCTGGGAGTACGGCCGCAGCCTGTCGGCGCCGCAGTACATGAGCGCGCTGGGCACCCTGCACGCCCTGAACCGGCGCGTGGCCGAGTTCTTCACCCCGGGCGGAGATGCCGATGCCGGTCATGAGGTGCTGCTGTGCCCGGTGCTCGCCGAGCCGCCCGCGCGGCTGGGCCGCTGGGCGATGAGCAACCCGGACTTCGTCGACTACCGGCTCGGACCCCAGGGCATCGTCGGCTACTCGCCCTTCACGCCGCTGGCCAACATGACCGGGCAGCCGGCCATCTCCCTGCCGATGGGCACGAGCGCCACCGGCCTGCCGATCGGCGTGCAGCTGGTGGGCCGCTTCGGCGAGGATGCCCGGCTGCTCGCGCTGGCCGCGCAGCTGGAAGCCGCCGAGCCCTGGATCGCCCGGCGCGCGCCGCTGGCCAGAACCTGAGCACGCAGGTGAGCGCCCGGTCAGGCGCCCGACCGGCGCTCAGGCTGCCGTGCAGGCCAGCCTTCAGGCCGCTGCGCGGCGGGCGCGGTCGAGATCGATGCCGCGCAGCACCCCCAGCGCGGCCACGAAGAACAGCCCGGTCACGCCGATGGCCAGGCGGTGATTGCCGCCGGTGGCCCAGGTCACCGCGCCGTAGGTGAGCGGGCCGACGATCGCGGCCAGGCGCACTGCCAGCGTCCATAGGCCGAAGAACTCGGCGGTGCGCTGGGCCGGCGCCATGGCCGCCACCATCGCGCGGCCGCAGGACTGGCTCGACCCCATGCACAGCCCGGCGATGGTGGCGGCAACCCAGAAGAGCGCCACGGAGGTGCCCAGGGCGGCCAGGGCCACCATCAGGATCCAGCCCAGCAGGGTGAACACCAGGGCGCGCCGGTGGCCCAGGCGGTCCTGGGCATAGCCGAAGCCGAAAGCACCCACCGCGGCGGCGATGTTGACCAGGAAGATCAGGATCATGGTCTGCACCTGGGTGAAGCCCATGGCCTGCTCCGCGTAGACCGCAGCCAGCGCAATCACCACCGCGATGCCGGCCTGGTACAGGCAGCCGCACCAGAGCATGCGACGGAAGTCGGCGAAGCGGGCTGATTCGCGCCAAGTGCGGCGCAGCCGCTGCAGGCTGTCTTCGGCCGGCCCGACCGGCCCTGCGCCCGGGCCGATCGCGCGCTCGCGCAGCAGCAGGAAGGTGGGCAGACAGGCCAGCGCATAGACCCCAGCGGTGATGGCCATGGTCAGCGGCACGAACTGCGCCGCGCCCTGCCCCCGGGCCTGAGCCGAGAGCACCACCGCCAGGCCCAGGCCGAGCGTGAGCATGCCGCCGAAGTAGCCGAAGCTCCAGCCCCAGCCCGAGACCTTGCCCAGCGCATGGGGCCGGGCGAGTTCGGGCAGGAAGGCGGCCACCACGCCCTCGGCCAGACTGAAGAAGAAGTTGGAGATGACGATCGCGATCACCGCGAGCGCGATGTCGCCGGGCCCCACCCAGGCCAGCGCCGCAGTGGCCGCCACGCAGCCGATGGTTGCAGCGGCCAGCACCCGCTTCTTGGCGCCGTGGGCATCGGCCCAGGCGCCAAGCGCAGGCGCCGCCACCATGACCAGCAGGCAGGAGAGCGAGAGGGCGGCGGTCCAGGCGAAGGTGGCCCAGGGCGCGCCCCCCGCCACCCCGCCCACGAAGTAGGCGCTGAACACCGCGGTGAGCACCACCGTGGTGTAGCCGGAATTGGCGAAGTCGTACATCGCCCAGCCGAAGACTTCGCGGGGGCGGACCCCGTCGTTCAGCGAGGACCGGTCGAAGAAGGCCACGGCGCGGGCCCGCGCGGCGTCAGGCGGTGAGCGCGGCGATGCCCGCCCGGGCGATCTGGGCGTCCTCGGTGGACTTCACGCCCGAGACCCCGACCGCGCCGATGCAGTGGCCGTCGACCATGATGGGCACGCCCCCCTCGAGCAGGCCGTCGAGCTGCGGCGCCGACAGGAAGGAGGTGCGGCCGTTGTTGATCATTTCTTCGTAGATGCGCGACTCGCGCTGGCCGAGTGCTGCGGTGCGCGCCTTGGCCGGCGCGATGTGCGCGGAGATGGGCGCGGTGCCGTCCAGGCGCTGCAGCCACAGCGGGTGGCCGCCGGCATCGCAGATCGCGATCGCGACCGCCCAGCCATTGGCCACGGCATGGGCCTCGGCGGCGGCGGCAATGCGGCGGACATCGGCAAATTCCAGCGAAGGACGGCTGATCATCGGGGGCTCCAGGCAGGGCGGAAACGGTGGCGGATTCTAGCCCGATGCCGGCTTGGGCGGGTCGGGTTCACCGCCATCGAACAGGTCGGCCCAGAAGCGTCCGACATGGGCGGCCCACTCGGCCAGGGCCTGGCGCGAGGTGTCGAGCGCGGTCACCGACGGCACGAGCTCGGCGCCGATCTCGTTCCGGCCCGTGCACGAGCCGTGCGGCGCCGGGGTGACCTCCACGCCAGCGGCGCGCCAGGCGCCGGCCACCCGGTGCATCTGCCAGGCATGGGTGACCAGCACGATGCGGGTGATGCCAGCGGCGCGCAGCGCCGCCGCGGCCTCGCGCGCGCCGCGGGTGGTGTCGCCGCGCGCAGTCTGACGCCAGGCCGCGCGCTGGCCGAAGGCGCGCTCCAGGCTGGCCGCCATGGCCAGGCTCTGGGCGTCGGCCGTGGCGATGCCGGCCGGCGCGCCCGGCGCCACCATCAGCCGCAGGCCCGAGACCCGCACCACCCAGGCGGCCTGGGCGAGTCGCTCGAGCGTGATCGCGTCGGGCTGCAGTCCCGCGGCCCCTTCCGCGGGCGCGGCGCGCGCACCGGCGCCCACCACCACCACCGCGCCGGGCGGCCTGCCGCCGGTCATCAACGATTGCAGGCGAGCCTCGGTGAGCGGCGGCAGGGCCTCGCTCTCCAGGGCGCCGCACAGGCGGTTGGACACCCAGGGCAGCGAGAGCAGCCAGATCAGGCCGATGCCGCAGCCGAGCAACAGCACCGAGGCCGAGCGGCGCTTGCGCACCAGCAGCACCAGACCGAACGCCGCCAGCAGCAGCGGGCCGGCCAGCGGCAGCAGGATCAGGTCGAGCAGCCAGCCGAACGAGGATGCTTGCATGACGGGGAATCTCCAGCCTCAGCGGGGTGCCCGATGGCGAGGGCTATGATGGGTGCCATGACCGACCCAGGACGCGAGCCCGACGCCACCCCCTACGGCCAGCTCACCCCGGAGCGGCTGCTCGACGCGCTCGAGGCCGTGGGCCTGCGCCCCGACGGCCGCCTGCTGGCGATGAACAGCTACGAGAACCGGGTGTATCAGCTCTGGATGGATGACGGCCCGCCGGTGGTGGCCAAATTCTATCGCCCCGGCCGCTGGAGCGACGCGCAGATCCTCGAGGAACACGCCTTCGCGGCCGAACTCGCCGCGCACGAGCTGCCGGTGGTCGCGCCGCTGCCACTGGGCGACGGCACCCTGCTGCGGCACGGCGATTTCCGCTTCGCGATCTATCCGCGCCGCGGTGGGCGCGCGCCCGAGCTCGATGACCCGGCCGTGCTGCGCTGGCTGGGCCGCCTGCTCGGCCGCATCCACCGGGTGGGCGCGGTGAGCCGATTCGCGCACCGCGAGACCGTGAGCGTGGCGCTGCTGGGCGAGGCCTCGCGCCAGACCCTGCTCGAGGGCGGCTGGATTCCCGACGAGCTGCTGCCGGCCTGGCGCAGCATTGCCGATCGCGCGATCGACGGCGCACGCGCCGCCTTCGAACGGGCCGGCAGCCCGGCGCTGCTGCGCCTGCACGGCGATTGCCACGCCGGGAACATCCTGTGGACCGACGAGGGCCCGCACTTCGTCGACCTGGATGACGCCCGCAACGGCCCGGCGGTGCAGGACCTCTGGATGCTGCTCTCGGGCGACGCCATGGCCATGGCCACGCAGATGCGCGAGGTGCTGGCCGGCTACGAGACCTTCCAGCCCTTCGACCGGCGCGAGCTGCTGCTGCTGGAGGCGCTGCGCACCCTGCGGCTGCTGCACTACAGCGCCTGGATCGCGCGGCGCTGGGCCGATCCCGCGTTCCCGGCGGCCTTCCCGTGGTTTGGCACCGGCCGCTACTGGCAGGACCGGGTGCTCGAGCTGCGCGAGCAGGTGGCCGCGATGGAAGAGCCCGCGCTCATGCCGGACTGACCGCGGCCCGGACCTGCTCCAGCGCCGACGGGTCCTCGATGGTGGTGAGATCGCCCGGATCGCGGCCCTCGCACAGGGCCTGGATGGAGCGGCGCAGCACCTTGCCGGAGCGGGTCTTGGGCAGCACCGTCACGAAGTGCACCCGCGAGGGCCGGGCCACCGCGCCGAGCTGCCGGTCGACCGTGGCCATGAGCTCGCCCTCCAGACGCAGGCGGTCGGCCGGCTGCGCCACCAGTGCCGGGTCCTTGAGCACCGCAAAGGCCATGGCCACCTGGCCCTTGAGCGTGTCGGCCACGCCCACCACCGCGCACTCGGCCACCGCGGCGTGGCTCGAGAGCGACTCCTCGATCTCGCGGGTGCCCAGCCGGTGGCCGGCGACATTGATGACATCGTCGGTGCGGCCGAGGATGAAGTAGTAGCCGTCGTCGTCGCGGATGCCCCAGTCGAAGGTGGAATAGACCTGCCGGCCGGGGATGCTCGAGAAATAGGTCTTCACGAAGCGCTCGTCATCGCGCCAGACGGTCTGCAGACAGCCCGGCGGCAGCGGCGGCACGATCGCCACCACGCCCTTCTCGTTGTTGCCCACCTCCTCGCCGGTCTGCTCGTGCAGCAGGCGGACATCGAATCCGTACATCGGCATGCCGGGGCTGCCGAAGCGGGTGGGGGTCGGCTCGATGCCGTGCGCCACGGTGAGGATCGGCCAGCCGGTCTCGGTCTGCCAGTAGTTGTCGATGATCGGCCGGCCAAGACCTTCGGCGATCCAGCGCGCGGTGGGCTCGTCGAGCGGCTCGCCGGCCAGGAAGAGCGCGCGCAGGCTGCGGGTGTCGTGGCGGGTGAGCCAGGCCGGATCCTGCTTCTTGAGCACCCGGATGGCGGTGGGCGCCGAGAACATCACCGACACCTGGTAGCGCGCGACCAGCTCCCACAGGATGCCGGGATCAGGGCGCAGCGGCGTGCCCTCGTAGAGGATGGTGGCCATGCCCGCCAGCAGCGGCCCGTAGACGATGTACGAGTGGCCCACCACCCAGCCGATGTCGCTCGACGAGAAGTAGGTCTCGCCCGGACGGCCGCAGAAGATGTGCTTCATGGAGGCCGCGAGCGCCACCGCGTAGCCGCCGACATCGCGCTGCACGCCCTTGGGCTTGCCGGTGGTGCCCGAGGTGTAGAGGGTGTAGCTGATCTCGTTGGACTCGAGCCAGGTGACCGGCACCTGGGCATCGAAGTGGCGCTGGCGCTGCTCGGCGTAATCGAGATCGCGGCCGGCCACCCGGCTGAACGCCGCCAGGCCCCGATCGACCATGAGCACCGCCGCCGGCTGGTGGCTGCCCAGGCCGAGGGCCTCGTCGAGCAAGGGCTTGTAGGGCACCACCTTGCCGCCGCGCGAGCCGGCGTCGGCGCTGACGATCAGGCGCGGCTGGGCGTCGTCGATGCGGGTGGCCAGGCTGTGCGAGGCGAAGCCGCCGAACACCACCGAGTGGATGGCGCCGATGCGCGCGCAGGCATACATGGCGAACACCGCCTCGGGGATCATCGGCAGGTAGATGAGCACCCGGTCGCCGCGGCCCACGCCGAGCGAGCCCATGATCGCGGCCATGCGCTGGACCTCACGATGCAGCTCGGCGAAGCTGAAGACGCGCTCCTCGCCGGTCTCGGAGGAGACGAAGATCAGGGCGGGCTTGTCGGCCTGGGTGGCCAGGTGCCGGTCGATGGCGTTGTGGCAGAGGTTGGTCTGCCCGCCCACGAACCAGCGGGTGAAGGGCAGCCGGCTGTCATCGAGCACCCGCTCGAAGGGGGTGTGCCAGTCGATCAGCGCGGCCTGCTCGGCCCAGAATGCCTCGCGCTCGTCCAGCGAACGCCGGTGGAATGACTTCAGGTTCATGTCGCCTCCTCGCGGGCGGATTCTGATTGCCGGCGCTTACTGCGCCCTGACGCGGGTGCCGGACCGCCGCGCGGCTGGCCGCCTGCCATGGCACAGGGGCAGCCCGCCCGAGCGCCCCATCGGCCGGCCGGTCGATTTTGACACCCCGCCGGCTTTGCCCTTACCCTGCCGCCATGCCCCGGTCCCGTTTCCGAACCGCGCTGCGCGCAGCCGCGGTCGCCCTTACGCTGTCCAGCGTCGCGCTGTGGCCGGTCGTGGCCGCGCGCGCCGAGACCGCGCCCGAGCCTCACCGCGGCACCGAGCTCGTGCTGCGGGCGCTGTCGTTGCTTGGGGTCAACTACAAGTTCGGCGGCAATTCCCCCGACACCGGCCTCGATTGCAGCGGCCTGGTGCGCCATGTGTTCCGGGAGGCCGCAGGCATGGTGCTGCCCCGGCGCGCCGAAGAGATCAGCCGAACCGGCGAGACCATCGACACCAGCCAGCTGCGGCCGGGCGACCTGGTCTTCTACAACACCCTGCGACGCACCTTCTCGCATGTGGGCATCTACATCGGCAACGGCCAGTTCGTGCACGCGCCCTCGCGCGGCGGCGGCGTGCGGGTCGAACAGATGAGCGAGTCCTACTGGAGCAAGCGATTCAACGGGGCCCGGCGGGTGCTGGCCGATGGGCTCGGTCTGGGCTGGGTCGGCGGGGCCGACAACCCCGCTGCCGCTGCGGCAGGCTCGCCCACCGGTGGCCCTCCCGGCGGCGGCGGCAGCACGCCGACCCGGGGCGCGCCCGTGGCCGGCGGCGGGCTTGCCGGCGCGGGCATGATGCTGCCGCTCACCGGCACGCTGCTGCCCGGCGGCGACAACCCGGCCGGACTGCCGCCCAGCCACTGAAGCGGGTTGCGCGGGGTGCCAGAGCCGGCTGCTCAGGCTCGCCAGCGCGCAAGCCGCGCCTGCAGATCGGGCAGCGCCGCTCTCATGGCCTCGGCGCCCAGCGACATCGCGCCGAGGCGGTCCGAGAAATCCGCCGACCCCCGATCGCCCACCCGCGGGGTCACCACGGCGTCGGCCTCGCGCAGTTCGGCCGCGGCCAGATGCTGCGACATGATCGCCACCGACTGCAGCAGCACCCGCGGCAACGAGTCGGTGTCCTGGAAGCGCGGCTTGGCCGAGATGTCCACCGCGATCACCACCTCGGCGCCCAGCGACCGCGCGGCGCGCACCGGCACCGGACTGACCAGCCCGCCATCGACATACTCGCGTTCGCCGATGCGCACCGGCTCGAACACACCCGGAACGGCGCTCGAGGCGCGCACGGCCAGCCCGGCGTCGCCGCTGCGCGCCAGGCGCAGCGAACCGTCGTACAGATCGGTCATCACCGCGGCAAAAGGCAGGGCGAACCGCTCGATCGGGCGCGAGCCCACCCAGCGATTGATCGAATCCTGAAGCGCCCGGCCGCGCAGCACGCCGCGGGCGCTGAAGGTCCAGTCGCCGAGGGCGCCCTCCTCCAGCCCCAGGGCCGCCTCGCGCAGCGCGCGCGGGCTCATGCCGCTGGCGTAGAGCGCGCCCACGACGCTGCCGGCGCTGGTGCCCACCACGAGGTCGGGCCGCAGTCCGGCCTGTTCCAGCACCTCGATCACCCCGACATGGGCAAAGCCCCGGGCGGCGCCGCCCCCCAGCGCCAGGCCGAGGCGCGGCTTGCGCGCAGGCGGGACGGGCGCGTTGCCGGCAGATGACGGGGCGGGCGACGCGACCGGGGGCGAGGAGCGTCCGGGCATGATGCCGCAGGCCGGCAGCAGCCCGGCGCCGAGGGGCAAGGCAGCCAGCAGGCGTCGGCGGGCGGATCGGAACGCGGGGCTCATGGCGGGGACGGGTCGTGTCCTGGCGATTGTAGGCCGGGGCGTCGCCCCTGAAGGATTCGCCCACAATAAAAACACTTCTCATTTGCATCTGATTCGCGACGGGGATAGACTCGCCCTCGTTCCCACTTCGCCGGATCGCCAACCGCCATGACCTCCGCCCGCCTGCGCGCCCGCCTCGTCACTCTCAGTCGTCTCGGTCGTGCCGCGACCGCGCTGATGGCCCTGGCGGCGGCCGCGGCGCCCGCGCTGGCCCAGGAGCCGGTGCTCAACCTCTACTCGGCGCGCCACTACCAGACCGACGAGGCCCTCTACGCGAACTTCACCCGCCAGACCGGCATCCGCATCAACCGCATCGAGTCCGGGGACGAGGCGCTGCTGGAGCGTCTGCGCACCGAAGGCCGCAACAGCCCCGCCGATGTCGTGCTGCTGGTCGATGCCGCCCGCCTCTGGAAGGCCCAGATCGAGGGGCTGTTCCAGCCCCTGCGCTCGACCACCCTGCAGGCCCGCATCCCGCCGCATCTGCGCGGCAAGGACGACGGTCAGGGCAGCGAGTGGTTCGCGGTCTCGACCCGGGCACGGGTGATCATCCACAACCGGGCGCTGGTGCCTGCCGACGCGGTGCGCCGCTACGAAGACCTGGCCAGCCCGCAGCTCAAGGGCAAGGTCTGCACGCGATCCGGCGCCCATCCCTACATGCTGTCGCTGATCGGCGCGATGTCCGAGCATCTTGGCGAGGCCGCAGCCGAACAATGGGCCCGCGGCGTGGTGGCCAACTTCGCGCGCACGCCGCGCGGCGGCGACACCGACCAGATCAAGGCCGTGGCCACCGGCGAGTGCGCGGTGGCCCTCACCAACACCTACTACCTGGCCCGTCTGATGCGCTCTGACAAGCCGCAGGACCGGGAGATGATGGCAGCCATCGGCGTGATCCTGCCCAACCAGGCGAGCTGGGGCACCCACATGAACATCTCGGGCGGGGGCATCGCCCGGCATGCGCCCCACCGCGACGCGGCGGCGCGCTTCCTGGAGTACCTGGCCTCCGACGAGGCGCAGCGCCTGCTGGCCGACGGCAACAACGAGTGGCCGGCCGTGCCCACGGTGTCGGTGAAGAACCCCGCGCTCGAGAGCCTGGGCAAGTTCCGGCAGGACACCCTGCCGGTGGCGCAGATCGGCCGCGCCCAGGTGAACGCGGCCCGGATCATCGACCGCGCGGGCTGGCGCTGAGCGCCGGCGGTCGCAGCCCCCGGGCCGGAAACTGACCAGGCGCCGGCACCCGCCCCGGGTCGCGCGCTCAGCCCTGAGCGGCGATGACCTTGATCTCGACCTTGTACTCGGGCCGCGCAAGCGCCGCCTGCACGGTGGCCCGCGGCGGGGTCTGGCCCGGGACCACCCAGGCATCCCAGACCGCGTTCATGGCGGGGAACTCGGCCATGGAGGTCACGAAGATCGTCACCTGCAGCAGCCGCGACTTGTCGCTGCCAGCCTCGGCCAGCAGGCGATCGATGGCCGCCAGCACCTGTCGGGTCTGACCGGCCATGTCCTGGGAGGGGTCCTCGGCCACCTGCCCGGCGAGGTAGACCACGCCCTGGTGGATGGCGAGTTCGGAAAGCCGGGGACCGACATGCAGACGCTGGATGGACATGGGGGTTTCCGTCAGAAGGGCGCGAAGGCTCGGCGCCCTCGCAGTCAGAAGGGGGCGTCGAGCCCCCTGTAGAATCGCGCCATCTTATCAGGGAGCATCAGCGTGAAAGGCAAGACGGCACTGGTCACCGGATCCACCAGCGGCATCGGCCTGGGCATCGCCCAGGCGCTGGCCGAGCGCGGCGCCCACCTCGTGCTCAACGGCTTCGGCGATGCCGACGAGATCGCGCGGCTGCGTGCCTCGCTCGCCGAACGCCACGGCGTGACGGTGCGCTACGAGGCGGCCGACCTCTCTCGTCCGGCCGAGATCGAAGCCCTGTTCAGCCGCCTTCAGGCGGCCGGCGTGGGGGTGGATGTGCTGGTGAACAATGCCGGCATCCAGCATGTGGCCCCGGTAGAGCGCTTCCCCACCGAGCGCTGGGATGCGGTGATCGCGCTCAACCTCTCGGCGGCCTTCCACACCACCCGCTGCGCCCTGCCCGGCATGCGCGAGCGCGGCTGGGGCCGCATCATCAACATCGCGTCGGCGCATGGCCTGGTGGCCTCGGTGGAGAAGGCGGCCTATGTGGCGGCCAAGCACGGCATCATCGGCCTGACCAAGGTGGTGGCCCTCGAGACCGCCCGCTCCGCCATCACCGCCAACGCGATCTGCCCGGGCTGGGTGCTCACGCCGCTGGTTCAGAAGCAGATCGATGCCCGCGCAGCCCAGGCCGGCATCAGCGCCGACGAGGCCCGGGTGGCCCTGCTCTCCGAGAAGCAGCCTTCGGTGGATTTCGTCACGCCCGGCCAGATCGGCGAGATGGCGGCCTTTCTCTGCTCCGAGGCAGCCGCCCAGGTGCGGGGCGCCGCCTGGACCATCGACGGCGGCTGGACGGCGCAGTAAGCGCCGGTCATCGGCGGATCGGGGCGCGACGGGTGACGCCGATTCAGGGCGCCTCGGCGTCGGCCGCCTCGGGCACGCTCATGCGCCAGTAGCGCGGGGGTTCGCGGCGGGACAGCGCGATGCGCGGTTCGGCCCCAGCCCGCAGGCGGATGCTGATGGCGCCATCGCGGTCGGTGCGCAGCACCCCGATGCCCTGCTCGCGATACCGCTGCAGCACGGCCGGCGCGGGATGCCCGAAGCGGTTGCGGTAGCCCACCTGGAAGATCGCCCAGCGCGGCGCCACCGCCTTGAGGAAGCCCGCCGTGGAAGAGGTGCGGCTGCCATGATGGGGCGCCACCAGCAGATCGGCCCGCAACGCCGTCGCATCGAGCCGATCGAGCAGCCCGGCCTCCTGGGCCGCCTCGATGTCGCCGGGCAGCAGCACGCTGCCGGCCGGTGACTGCACCCGCAGCACGCAGCTCAGCGGATTGGCGCCGGCGCGCCGGGCCAGCGGCGGATCGTCATCGGCCGGATGCAGCCATTCGAACCGCGTGTCGCCCCACTGCCAGGCATCCCCCCGGCGACACCGTCGATGCCGGGCCGCGGATCGCACCACAGGATGGTCATCGGGCAAGGACGACGCCACCTGGTCGACGGCGAGTTGACGCAGCAGCGAGAGCGCCCCGCCGGCATGGTCGGTGTCGCGATGCGAGATCACCATCGTCTCCAGGCGGTGGATGCCGCGGGCGCGCAGCGAGGGACCCAGCACGCGCGAGCCGGCATCGCTGTCGCCCGACCATGCCGGGCCGGCATCGTAGAGCAGCCGCCCGGCCGAGGTCTCGACCAGCACCGCCATGCCCTGACCGACATCGAAGGCGGTCAGCCAGAGTTCGCCGGGCGGTGGCGCGCGCGCCGGGGTGAACAGCAGCGGCAACAGGCCGCCGGCGGCCCACACACGGCCCGGAATCGGCCAGGGCGCGAGCAGCAGCGCGCAGGCCAGCACCGCGAGCAGCAGCGCGAGCGGCTCGGGCTCGGGGATCACCAGCGACGCCCAGCGCCAGCCGTCGCAGACCGCCAGCGCGGCCAGCAGTGCTTCGGTCAGCCAGGCCGTCAGCTGCAGCACCCAGTCGCCCAGGGGCCCGGGAAGCAGGGCCAGCCCGCCACCGGCCAGGGCCAGCGGCGTGATCAGCCCCGACACCAGCGGGATGGAGAACGCATTGGCCAGCGGCCCGACCAGCGAGACCGATGCGAAGAAGAGCGTGCCCAGCGGCAGCAGCGCGAGGGTGGCGGCCACCTGGGAGCGCCAGGCCTCGCCGAGCACCGCGCGGACTCGCGCGATGGCGCGAGGGCGCCACGGCCTCCGCGGTGATCCCCGCGGTGAGGCCATCGCCGGATCGGCGCCAGCCTGGCCCAGGCGCATCCGGCTGCCATGCCAGATGATCGCGGCCACCGCGGCGAACGAAAGCCAGAAGCCGGCAGCCATGGGCGCCCAGGGATCGAGCAGACAGACCACCGCGGCGGCGGTGCACAGGACCTCGCGCGCGCCACGGGCCCGGCCAGCCAGCAGCGCGAAGCCGGCCACGGCGAGCATCCAGCAGGTGCGCTGGGCGGGCAGCCCCCAGCCCGCGATGGCCGAATAGGCAAACGCGCAGACCACTGCGCCCACCCAGGCGGCATGCGGCTCGGCCAGCCAGGCCGCGGGCGGCGCCGGGCCGCCCCGCCCCGGGAGGCGCAGCCCGCTGCGCCAGAGCCGCCGGACCGACCAGATGCCCAGACCCGCGAGCATGGTGATGTGCAGGCCCGAGATGCTCATGAGGTGGCCCACCCCGGTGCGATTGAATCGTTCCCAGTGGTCTGCGGGAATGGCCGACTGGTCACCCACCACCAGGGCGACCACCACGCCGCGCACCGGCGTGGCCTGATCGGCGAGCGCCCGCTCGATGGCATCGCGCAGCGCGGTGCGCGCCCGCTCGACGAGCACCGGCAGGGCGAAGGACATGCCCGCCAGGCGCTGCGGCCGCACCGCCGCGCGCGGCCCGACGCGCACCGTGCCCAGGGCATCGATGCCCTCTTCCAGGGCGCGCAGCTCGGCATCGAACTGCCCGGGATTGCGCAGCGCCAGCGGCCGGCGCAAGCGCAGCGCCAGCCGCCAGTGCTCGCCGGCAACAAAGGGCGCATCACGGCCGGCGACCGGCTCCGCGCCGGGCCTGCCGGCCTCGGGCGACGGCCACGACACGCGCGCCGTGATCGGCCCGGCCGAAAGCCCCGCGGGGCTCTCGATGGCCTCGATCCGCAGCCGCGTGCGCCAGCCCTGGGCCGAGGGCACCGGCATGTCGAGCACGGTGCCACGCACCACCAGCTCCATGCCCTCCAGCGCCGGCGGCAGGCGGCTGGCCAGGCCGGCATGGGCCCGCAGCAGGGCCCAGCCACCCGTGGCGAAGGCCAGGCCGACGAGCACCAGGATCGCGGACACGGGACGAGCGGCTGCCCGCAGACGCCAGCGACCCAGCCCCGACCCCAGCGCGATGCCCAGCGCGAGCAGGCCCAGGCCCGCGATGAGCCAGGCGCGCGAGGCTTGCTCGGACGGCAGCGCGGCAAGCTGCTGAACCCCCCAGCAGACGCCGACCACCACCGCGCCCGGCGGGCACGCCGCCAGCAGGGAATGAACGGGCCACCACCGAGCCGCTCGGGTCATGACCCATGATTTCGCGACGCGGCGCGCGCCGCCATCGGCCATGCGTCGGTTGCGCCCGAGCCTTCAGGCCGACGGTTCCCCTCCCGGCGTATGGCCGGCCCAGCGGACCCAGGCCGCGAGCCGCGGCAACACCCGCACCGCATTGGCGGTGGCGACGGCCGACGCGCGCTCGACGCTCAGGCCACGCAGCTGCGCGAAGACCTCCGCGATGCCGGCGAGCTGCGCCGGATCGTTGCGGCCGGGATGGCGCCACGCCGGCGCGATGTCGGGCGAGTCGGTCTCCAGCACATGCGCATGGGCCGGGAGCTCGCTCACCAGGCGACGGATCTGCAGCGCCCGCGCAAAGGTCATCGCGCCGCCGAAGCCGAGCGCCAGCCCGAGATCGAGGAAGGCGCCAGCCTGCTGATGGCTGCCGTTGAAGGCGTGGGCGATGCCCCCGGACGGGCGGCATCGGCGCAGATGCTTGAGCACCCGGTCCTGGGCCCGTCGCACATGCAGGATCACCGGCAGGTCGAACTCGCGGGCCAGGCGCAGCTGCGCCGCCAGGAAGCGCTCCTGGCGGTCGGCATCGAGGCCGGGCACGAAGCCGTCGAGCCCGATCTCGCCCACCGCCACCAGGGCGGGATCATCAGCGGCCGCGATGAGCGCCTGGCGCAGCAGGTCCAGATCCTCATCGCGCGCCCGATCGACATACATCGGGTGGATGCCCAGCGCATAGACGCAGCGCGCGCCAGAGCCAGAGCCCGCGCCGGGGCCCGCCTCATCCTCGGCGGCCGCCAGCGCGCGCACCGCCGCGAAGTTGCCCGCCTCGACCGCGGGCACCACGATCAGGCCCACGCCCGCCGCCAGCGCCTGCCGGCGCTGCAGCAGTGCCTCGCCGGCGAACTCCGGCGCATCGAGGTGGCAGTGGGTGTCGACCAGCACGGCGGCCGGCGCGTTCCGGCTCAGGCCGGCGAAAGCACGCCGTCGCGCAGCGCCAGCACGCGATCGGCGCGGCCGGCGAGCTCGCCGTCGTGGGTGACGATGATGAAGGCCGTGCCCGACTCGCGACCGAGCGACTCGATCAGCGAGAAGACCTGGCGCGCCGTGGCGCGGTCGAGATTGCCGGTGGGCTCGTCGGCGAGCACGCAGCGCGGCCGGGTGACCAGGGCGCGGGCCAGCGCCACCCGCTGACGCTCGCCGCCCGAGAGCTCGCCCGGCAGGTGGGCCAGCCGGGCGCTCAGGCCGACCTGCTCGAGCACGGCAGCGGCCTCGCGCCGCGCCTGCGCGGCCGGCAGACGACGGATGCGCAGCGGCATGGCGACATTGTCGAGCGCGCTGAACTCCGGCAACAGGTGATGGAACTGGTAGACGAAGCCGAGCAGCCGGTTGCGCCGGACCCCCCGCTCGGTCTCGCCCAGGCCGGAGACATCCTGGCCGTCCCATCGCACTTCGCCGGCGCTCGGCGCATCGAGCCCGCCCAGCAGATGCAGCAGCGTGCTCTTGCCCGAGCCGGACGCGCCGACGATGGCCACCCGCTCGCCGGGCCGCACCGCAAGCGAGACGCCATTGAGCACCTCCACCCCCAGCCCGCCATCGTCATAGCGCTTGCACAGGCCGGCGCAGGCGAGCACCGACGCCTCGGCCGCTTGGCCGGCCACCGGGCCCGTGCCGGCGCTCGGGCCCGCGCCCGGGCCTGCCCGGCCCCCCGCGCCCCCAGGCGACCGGGCCGCCGGTTCACTCATAGCGCAGCGCCTGGGCCGGCCGCACCTGCGAGGCCCGCCAGCTCGGATAGAGGGTGGCCAGCAGCGCCAGCGTGCACGAAACCGCGGCGATCAGGCCGACATCGGGCCAGCGCAGATCGCTGGGCAGGTGACTGATCACATAGATGCCCTTGGGCAGCACCTGGAACCCGAACAGGCGTTCCACCGCGCCCACCACGCCGTCGATGTTCAGCGCGAGCAGCACGCCGCCGGCCACGCCCAGGCCGGTGCCGAGCAACCCGACCACCGCGCCCTGCACGATGAACACCGCGAGAATGCTGGCCGGGCTCGCGCCGAGGGTGCGCAGGATGGCGATGTCCGACTGCTTGTCGGTCACGGTCATCACCAGCATGGAGATCAGGTTGAAGGCCGCCACCGCGATGATCATGGTGAGGATGATGAACATCATGCGCTTCTCGATCTCCACCGCGGCAAACCAGTTGCGGTTCTCGCGCGACCAGTCGCGCACATGGAACTCGGGCCCCAGCACCGCCGAGAGCTCGCGCGCGATGGCCGGCGCGGCCATCATCTGCGAGGTCTTCAGGCGCACGCCGCTGGCGCCCTCCACGCGGAACAGGCGCGCCGCGTCCTGCAGATGGGTGAGCACCAGGGTGCTGTCGTACTCGTAGTGTCCGGAATCGAAGATGCCGGTGACGGTGAACTGCCGCAGCCGCGGCACCACGCCGGCCGGCGTGGTGGTGCCCTGCGGCGCCACCAGCGCGATGCGGTCGCCCACCTGCAGCATGAGCTGGCGCGCCATCTCCACGCCCACCAGCGCGCCGAATTCGCCAGGCACCAGTCCCGCGAGCAGCCTGCCCGACGGGCCTGCGAGGAAGTCGGCCACGGCCGGTTCACGCGCCGGATCGATGCCGCGCACGATTGCGCCACGCACGGTCTCGCCCCGGGCGATGATGGCCTGTCCGACCACGAAGGGCGCGGCGGCCACCACCCGCGGATGCGCACCAGTGCGCGCCAGCAGCGCCGACGGATCGTCCAGCCCGGCCTGCGGTCCGTAGACCTCGATGTGCGAGAGCACCGACAGCATCCGGTCGGTGACCTCCTTCTGGAAGCCGTTCATCACCGAGAGCACCGTGATGAGCGCCGCCACCCCGAGCGCGATGCCGGCTACCGACATGGCCGAGATGAACGAGATGAAGCCGTCGCGTCGACCCGCCCGGCGGCCGGCCCGCGTGTAACGAAGCCCGATCTGGAGTTCGAACGGAAACGGCAAGGCAGGTGGCATCCGGAAGGCGGCGGGCGAGTGTGCCATAGAATCCCCACCCTTCCGACGCTGCCCATGAACCCGATCACCCTGCTGTGCGCGGGCGCCGCGCCCGACGCCGACCCGGCCGGCGCGCTGCGTCTGCCCCCGGGCAGCGCCCTGCAGCGCCTGCTGGCGGCCGGCCGCGTCTCGCACGACCGCCAGCTGAGCGGGGATCCCCTGCCCGAACTGCCCGAGGACGACTGGCTGCGCGCCGAGTTCGGCGTGCCGGCGGGCAGCGCGATCCAGGCCTTTGGCGGCGTCCGCCATGGGCTGACGCCGCCGTGGTGGGGCCTTCGCCCCTGCCACCTGCATCTGGGCATCGATCACGCCCTGCTCACCGACCCCGCGCAACTCGCGCTCGAGCCGGCCGAGTCCGCCGAGCTCGCCCGCAGCGCCGCGGCGGCCTTCGAGGCAGCCGGGCTGCGCCTGCACGCGCCCGGGCCCGAGGCCTGGTATGCACTGGGCGCGCCCTGGGATCTGCAGTGCTGGCCCTGGACGCTGGCCAGCGGGCGCCATGTGATCGCCTACCAGCCCGCAGGGCCGGCGGCCCGGGCCTGGCGTCGCCTGCTCACCGAAGTGCAGATGGGCTGGCACGAGCACCCCGTCAACCAGGCCCGCGAGCAGACGGGCAGGCGCCCGGTCAATGCCCTCTGGCTGGACGGGTTCGTGGCGGGGCCACCGGCGGCGCCCGTGCGCGGCCTGCTGATCAGCCACTGCCCTGCCCTGGCCGGCCTGGCCAGCGCGGCCGGCTGGCAGGTCTGCGCTCACGATCAGCCCCTGCCCGACTGGGGCCGCGATGCCGGCCCGGTGCTGGTCGATCTCGACGCCTGGCGGGCCCCACGACGCCTGGGCGACGCCCATGCCTGGCGCCAGGCCTGGGCCGAGGCCGACGCCTGGCTCGATGGCCCGCGCTGGCATGCGCTTCGCGCCGCCGCGACGGGCCCGCTGCGGGTGGTGCTCACGGGCGAACGCCGGGTGCTCACCCTGGCGGAGGGCACCGGACGCCGCTGGCGCTGGCGCTGGTGGCGCCGATTCGACGCCCTCGCCGCGCTCGCCGCGCCCGCCGCATGAGCGGCGCTTCGCCCCGCCTGGTCATCCGCCACGCCCCGGCACCGGCGCGCGACCGGCTGCTGGCTGCCGGCCTGCATCCGGTGCTCGCGCGGGTGTATGCCGCGCGCGGCATCGCCAGCGCCGACGAACTCGGCGCCTCGCTCGGCGATCTGCTGCCGCCCGACGACCTGCTCGGCATCGACCCTGCGGCCCGGCGGCTCGCCCGGGCGATCGCCGCCCGCGAGCCGATGCTGATCGTGGCCGACTACGACTGCGATGGCGCGACCGCCTGCGCAGTGGGCATCCGCGGACTGCGCGCGCTGGGCGCGGTGGTCGACTTCCTGGTGCCCAACCGGCTGGAGCACGGTTACGGCCTCACCCCGCCGATCGTCGATCTCGCCGCGGCGCATCCGCGGCTGGGCCGTCCGGCGCTGATCATCACGGTGGACAACGGCATCGCCAGCCTCGAGGGCGTCGATCGGGCCCGCGAGCTGGGCATCGATGTGGTGGTCACCGACCACCACCTGCCCGGCGATGCCCTGCCGCGGGCCGCGGCGATCGTCAACCCGAATCAGCCAGGCTGCGGCTTCGCCAGCAAGCACCTCGCCGGCGTGGGGGTGATGTTCTACCTGCTGCTCGCCCTGCGGGCGCTGCTGCGCCGCGAGGGCGCCTTCCGTGACCGGCCCGAGCCGGCGCTGCAGGCCCTGCTCGATCTGGTCGCGGTGGGCACGGTGGCCGACCTGGTCCGGCTCGACCGCAACAACCGCCTGCTGGTATCCGCAGGCCTGCGGCGCATCCGCGCCGGCCAGGCCCAGGCCGGCGTGAGGGCGCTGTTCGCCGTGGCCGGGCGCGAGTGGCGCAGCGCCGGCTGCCAGGACATCGGCTTCGGGGTGGGGCCGCGCATCAATGCCGCCGGCCGCCTCGCCGACATCTCCCTGGGCATCGAGTGCCTGATCACCGATGACGAAGACCGCGCCCATGCGCTCGCCGCCGAGCTCGACGGCATCAACCGCTCGCGGCGCGAACTCGAGGAGCGCATGCGCGACGAGGCGCTGGCCGCGGTCGGCGAGCCGGCGGACGGCGCCGTCACGCTGGTGGTGCACCGCCCCGACTGGCACGCGGGCGTGGTCGGTCTGGTGGCCACGCGGCTGAAGGATCGCCACCACCGCCCCACCCTGGCGCTCGCGCCGGCCGGCGAGCCGGGTTGCCTGCAGGGCTCCGGCCGCTCGATCCCGGGCGTGCATCTGCGCGACGCGATCGACCTCGCCGCCAAGCGCGCGCCGGGCGCCGTCCTGCGCTTCGGCGGACATGCCATGGCGGCCGGCCTCACCCTGCGCGCCGACGCGCTGGCGCGCTTCAGCGCCTGCTTCGAGCAGGCCGTGGCCGAGCTCGCCGATCCCGGCGCCTTCTCGCCCGAGTTCGCCACCGACGGCGCGCTGGCCGGCGAACCGGTCGACCTCGACCTGGTCGAGGCGATCGACCGCGCGGTGTGGGGCCAGGGCTTTCCGGCGCCGGTGTTCGCCGACGAGGCCGAGGTGCTCGGCCAGCGGCTGCTCAAGGAGCGACACCTGCGGGTCGACCTGCGCATCGGCGGACAGACCTTCGCGGCCGTCGCATTCGGTCGCACCGAGCTGCTGCCGCGCCGCGCGCTGATCGCCTACCGGCTCAACCGCAACGACTGGGGCGGACGCGCCTCGCTGCAGCTGCTGATCGAGCAGGTGAGCGCGCCGCGCTGAGCGTGATCAAGTTCCGCGCCCGACGGCAGGCAGCAGCCGATAATCGGCAGAATGTATCTCGCGCACTTCGGCCTGCAGCTCCTGCCGTTCGACACTGCCAACGAACCGAGGCAGCTCGTGTTCCCGGGCACCCGGCATGAGACCGCCCGGTCGCTGCTGCATGTCATCGCCCGCGAGACCGGCTTCATCAGCCTCATCGGCGAGAACGGCACCGGCAAGACCACCCTGTGCCGCTGGCTGCTGCGCAAGCTGCCTCCGGACCGCTACCGGGTGGTTCATGTCACCGACCCCATGCTCAGCCCGCGCCTGATCGACGTGATGCTCGCCGAGAGGCTCGGGATGACGGTCCATCGCACCGACCCCCGCCGCATGCGCGCCGACCTGCGCGACCGCCTCAACCACAGCGCGGTCTCGGGCGAGAAGCTGATCGTGCTGATCGACGAGGCGCAGTCCATGCCGCTCGAAACCCTCGAGCATCTGCGCCTGCTCGGTCAGGGCGTGGGTCGCGGCGGCAATGCGTTGCGCCTGGTGCTGGTCGGGCCGCCCGAGCTCGAACAGCGACTCGCGCTCGAGGCCTTCGGGGCGCTCGATGACCGCATCACCCACCGCCTGTGCCTGAACCGCCTGTCGCGCGACGAGGTGCATGAATACCTCCACGGCCGCCTGCGCAGTGCCGGCTATGACGGACCGCGCATCTTCTCGGTCGGCGCCGTGCGCGCGCTCGCGGTGCTCTCGCGCGGCCTGCCCGATCGCATCAACCTGCTCGCCGACAAGGCCCTCATGGCCGCGTCGCTCGCCCATGCCTTCGAGGTGCACACCCGCGATGTGCGGGTGGCGGCTCGCGAGCTGCGGCTGAGCCAGCCGCAGCCGCGCCGGCGGCTGCGGCTGTTCTCGCTGCCGCTCGGGGCGGGCTTTGCCGCCGGCGTCACCAGCGCGCTGGCCGCGGTGGCGCTGGCCCTGCACTTCGGCTGGGTGGGCGCGCCCAAGTACGAGCCGCGCAGCAGCATCGGCGGGTCGCCCTACCCGCAAGCCCAACGCTGACCGGCGCGCGGGGTCGGCCCGCCCGCGATCGGCCATCGGGCCGATCCTTCTCAAGGCTCCCTATAATGGCCGGTTTCGCACCGGTGCGTCCCCCGAGGCGCCAGACAGGATCCCATGGAAGCCGAACGCCTCAATGCCCTCGCCGCCCTGATCGCCGACCTTCGCCGTCGGGTGATCGAACTCCGGGGGTATCTTTGACTTCGATGTCAAGCGAACCCGCCTGATCGAAGTCGATCGCGCCCTCGAGGCGCCCGATGTCTGGAACGACGCCCAGCGCGCCCAGGACCTCGGCCGCGAAAAGAAACTGCTCGAGTCGGTGGTACTGCGCATCACCGAGCTCGAGGCCGGCCTGTCCGATGCCGATGAACTCTTCGGCATCGCGCGCGAGGAGAGCGATGACTCCACCCTGGAGGCGGTCGAGACCGATGTCGCCAGCCTGCAGCAGCAGGTCGAGGCGCTCGAGTTCCGGCGGATGTTCGCCAACCCGGCCGACCCCAATCCCTGCTTCATGGAGATCCAGGCCGGCGCCGGCGGCACCGAGGCGCAGGACTGGGCGCAGATGCTGCTGCGCCAGTACCTGCGCTACTGCGAGCGCAAGGGCTTCCGCACCGAGGTGCTCGAGGAGACCGAAGGCGACACCGCCGGCATCAAGGGCGCCTCGCTCAAGGTCGAGGGCGAGTACGCCTACGGCTTCCTGCGCACCGAGACCGGCGTGCACCGGCTGGTGCGCAAGTCGCCCTTCGATTCCAGCGGCGGTCGGCACACCTCGTTCGCCTCGGTGTTCGTCTACCCCGAGGTCGACGACTCCATCCAGATCGACATCAACCCGGCCGATCTGCGCATCGATGTCTACCGTGCCTCGGGCGCGGGCGGTCAGCATGTGAACAAGACCGAGTCGGCGGTGCGCATCACGCACCTGCCCACCAACATCGTCGTGCAGTGCCAGAACGACCGCTCGCAGCACCGCAACAAGGACGAGGCGATGAAGATGCTGCGCGCGCGCCTGTTCGAGCTCGAGCTGCGCAAGCGCCGCGCCGAGCAGGACAAGGTCGAGGCCAGCAAGACCGACATCGGCTGGGGCCACCAGATCCGCTCGTATGTGCTCGACCAGTCCCGCATCAAGGACCTGCGCACCAATGTCGAGATCAGCAACACCCGCAGCGTGCTCGACGGTGATCTCGATCCCTTCATCTTCGCCAGCCTGAAGCAGGGCGTCTAGGACCATGACCGAACCCTCCACCGCGCCCGCCGCCGACGAGAACCAGATCATCGCCGAGCGGCGCGCCAAGCTCGCCCGCCTGCGCGAGGCCGGCCCGGCCTTCCCGAACGACGCCCGGCCCGCCGACCGGGCCGGACCGCTGCTGGCCGCGCACGAGGCGCTCAGCCGCGAGGCGCTCGAGCAGGCCGCGGTGCGGGTCTCGATCGCCGGTCGGCTGATGCTCAAGCGGGTGCAGGGCAAGGCCAGCTTCGGCACCGTGCAGGACGCCACCGGGCGGCTGCAGCTCTGGATGAACGACGAGGGCGTCGGCCCGGCGGCCCACGAGGCCTTCAAGCACTGGGATCTCGGCGACATCGTCGCCGCCGAGGGCGTGCTCTTCAAGACCATGAAGGGCGAGCTCTCGGTGCGCTGCAGCGCGGTGCGGCTGCTGGCCAAGTCGCTGCGGCCGCTGCCCGACAAGTTCCACGGCCTGCACGACCAGGAGACCCGGTATCGGCAGCGCTATGTCGACCTGATCGTCAACCCTGACACCCGCCGCACCTTCGTCACCCGCAGCCGCGCGCTGGCGGCCATCCGCAGCTTCATGACCGGGCACGGCTTCCTCGAGGTCGAGACGCCCATGCTGCACCCCATTCCCGGGGGCGCCGCGGCCCGGCCATTCATCACCCACCACAACGCGCTCTCGCAGGACATGTACCTGCGCATTGCCCCCGAGCTCTACCTGAAGCGGCTGATCGTCGGCGGCTTCGAGCGGGTCTTCGAGGTCAATCGCAACTTCCGCAACGAAGGGATCAGCCCGCGCCACAATCCCGAGTTCACCATGATGGAGTTCTACGCCGCCTACACCGACTACCGGTGGCTGATGGACTTCACCGAGCAGGTGATCCGCGACTGCGCGCAGGCCGCCGCCGGCACCACCGCGCTCAGCTACCAGGGTCGCGAACTCGATCTCGGCCAGCCCTTCCAGCGGCTGACCATCGCGCAGGCCATCGTGCAGTACGCGCCGCGCTACCAGGACGCGCCGCTGCACGACCCCGACTGGCTGCGCGCCGAGCTTGCCCGTCTCGGCCTGAACCTGAACGATGCCCGCCACCGGAACGCCGGCGCAGGCGCGCTGGCGCTCGCGCTGTTCGAGGAGGTCGCCGAGAGCCAGCTCTGGCAACCCACCTTCATCATCGACTACCCGGTGGAGGTCTCGCCGCTCGCGCGCGAGTCCGACTCCCGGCCCGGCATCACCGAGCGCTTCGAACTCTTCATCACCGGCCGCGAGATCGCCAACGGCTTTTCCGAGCTCAATGACGCCGAAGACCAGGCCGCGCGCTTCCAGGCCCAGGTGCAGGCCAAGGAGGCCGGCGACGAGGAGGCGATGTTCTACGACGCCGACTTCGTTCGCGCCCTCGAATACGGCATGCCGCCCACCGGCGGCTGCGGCATCGGGATCGACCGCCTGGTGATGCTGCTCACCGACAGCCCGAACATCCGCGATGTGATCCTGTTCCCCGCGCTCAAGCACGAGTAGCCGCGTGCTCGGCCGCACGATCACCGCGCTGGGCATCACCCAGATCGTCGGCTGGGGCACCACCTATTACAGCTCCGCCGTGCTGTTCACCGGCATGGCCGCCGACACCGGCTGGAGCATCACGCTGGCCTACGGCGCCTTCTCGTGGGCGATGCTGGTTTCGGGGCTGGTGTCGCGCCGCATGGGCGTGCTGGTGGAGCGCCACGGCGAGCGCCGGGTCATGACCCTGGGCTCCATCGGCATCACGATCGGTCTGCTGGCGGTGGCCGCGGCGCAGCACCCCGCGCACCTGGTGGCGGCCTGGACGCTGCTCGGCCTGGCCATGCGGGCCAGTCTCTATGAAACCGCCTTCTCGGCGCTGGCCCGCCTGGCAGGCTCGGGCGCGCGCCGAGCGATCTCGATGGTCACGCTCTACGGCGGCCTGGCCTCCTCGGTCTTCTGGCCGCTCGGTCACTGGATGGCGGCGCACTGGGGCTGGCGCGGATCGTTCGCCGCTTACGCCATCCTCAATCTGCTGGTCTGCGTGCCGCTGCACCGGCTGTGCCTGCAGGCGCCGCCCGGCGCGGCGCCCGCCGCCGGGAAAGCGCCGGCCACCGCCGGAACAGCGCCGCCCGCCTCGGCCGTCACCGGGCCGGCCCCCACCCCCGAGCCCGCGATCCTGGAAGGCCCGGCGCGAGACCGCGCGCTGATGGTGCTCTCGGGCCTGCTCGCGGCCCACAGCTTCGTGTTCGGGGCGCTCTCGGCCCACATGCTCACGCTGCTGCAGTCGCTCGGGCTGGCGGCCGCGGCGGCGGTCACGCTCGCCTCGGTGAAGGGCGTGGCCCAGGTCGGCGCGCGCTTTGCCGAACTCAGCCTGCAACGCCATCTCGGGCCGATCGCGGTGGGCATGATCTCCACCGGCCTGCTGCCGCTGGGCCTGCTGGTGATGGACTTCGGCGCGCCGCAGGTCATGGTGGTGACGGCCGGCTGCCTGATCTACGGCGCCTCCAACGGGCTGATCACCATCGTGCGCGGGACGGTCAGCCTGCAGATGTTCGGCCATGCCGGCTATGCCGCCACGCTCGGGCGGATCGCCGCTCCGGGCCTGATCGCCGGCGCGCTCGCGCCGATGGCCTACGCCGCGCTGATCGAGCGCTTCGGCAACGCGGTGGGTCTGGAGGTGCTCACCGGCGTGTCGCTGCTGGGCTTTGCGGGGATGTGCTGGCTGGCCCGTCTTCAGAAGCGATCCTTGCGGAACACCGACACATCGGCCAGGTAGACCGACACGCGGTAATTCGGCGCGTAGGTGGCCAGCACCTGGGCCGCGACCCGTTCGGCGACCTCGGGCGAACAGATCAGCTGCAGCTCGATCTGCCGGTCGACATCCCACTCGCCATCATGGTCGCCATGCATGCCGCCGCCGCGCACATCGATCACGGTGTAGCCCATGGCCCCGAGCGCGCGCGCCTCGGTCACCAGGGTGCGCTCGAGCACCGCCTCGGCGATGATCACCAGCAGCTTGCGGGGATGGGTCTGAAGCATCGGCAGGGCTCCGGCACTCAGGCGATCTGGCGCGCGGCCCACAGGTAGGCCGGAATGCCCAGAGTCAGGTTGAAGGGGAAGGTCACGCCCAGCGCGGTGCCGATCGACAGCGCCGGATTGGCCTTCGGCACGGCGATGCGCATGGCCGTGGGAGCGGCAATGTAGGAGGCGCTGGCGCACAGCGTCGCGAGGATGGCGCAGCCGCCCACCGACAGCCCCAGCGCGCGTCCGCAGGCCAGGCCGATGGCGGCGAACACCATCGGCGCCACCACCCCGAAAACCACCAGGAAGGGGCCCGCCCGACGCAGCTCCGGCAGCCGGCTGCCGGCCACCAGCCCCATCTCGAGCAGGAACAGGCACAGCACGCCGCGGAACAGATCGCCGAAGAGCGGCTTCATCGGCGCCATGCCCTCGGGCCCCACCAGCCAGCCGATCAGCAGACCGCCGAGCAGCAGATACACCGCCTTGCCGAACAGGGTCTCGTGCGCAAGGCGCCCCCAGCCCACGCCGGCAAGATCGCCACGCCGGGCCAGCAGGATGCCCACGATGATGCCGGGCGCCTCCATCAGCGCCACCAGCACCGGCATCTGCGCCTCCACCGCCACGCCTTCGCGGGCGAGCAGGCTCTGGGCCACCGCGAAGGTGACCACCGAGACCGAACCGTAGTGCGCGGCAATCGATGCGGCATCCACCTGCGCCAGCCGCCCCACCCGCCGCAGCACCGGGTAGGCAAGCAGCGGCAGCGTGGCCGAGAGCGCCACCCCGGCGAACGCCACCGGCAGCACCGAGCCCAGCGACTGGCGGGCGAGTTCGGCGCCGCCTTTCAGGCCGATCGCCAGCAGCAGGTAGACCGACAGGGTCTCGTAGAGCGCCTCGGGAAGGCGCAGGTCGGAACGAGACAGCCGCGCGATCAGGCCGAGCAGGAAGAACAGGACGACCGGATCGATCGGCATGAACCGGTCAGCCCCCGGCCCGAGGCGGAATCGCGCCGGCGATCACGGGCTGACTGCGAGACGCGCTCCAGTGACCCACCGCCTGCGGCATGGTCAGTCGCGCTCGTCGATCCAGGCCTGCTGGATGGCCTCGAGAATCTTCTCGTTGGAGCGGCCCGGCTGGTCCGCAAAGCCCGGCAGGGCCATCACCCACTGATGCAGGTCGGTGAAGCGCAGCTGCAGCGGATCGACCTCGGGATGGGCCTCGTCGAGGGCGATCGCGATCTCGTTGACATCGGTCCAGAGCATGCTCAGTGGTCCTCGCGGGCGTGGTTGATGGTGTAGCGCGGAATCTCCACCACCAGGTCGCCGGCGGCCACGGTCACCTGGCAGGACAGACGCGACAGCGCGGTCAGGCCCCAGGCCTTGTCGAGCATGTCGTCTTCCTCTTCGCTGGAGGGCGCCAGCGAGCCCGCGCCCTGGCGGACGATGACATGGCAGGTGGTGCAGGCGCAGGAGAGCTCGCAGGCATGCTCGATCTCGATGCCCTGCTGCAGCAGGGCGCGGCACAGCACCGTGCCCTCGGGCACCTCGAAACGGCTGCCCTGCGGGCACAGCGACTCATGGGGAAGGACCTGAATGAACGGCATGATGACAGTCGATGGGAATCAGTTGCCCAGCTCGCCGATGCGGCGGCCGGTGAGCGCGCGGGCGATGGAGCGATCCATGCGCCGCTCGGCGAAGAGTTCGGTGCCACGCGCAAGCGAGTCGGTGGCCGCGCGCAGCGCCGGCAGCTCGGCGCTCTCGCGCGCGCCGCGCAGCCGGGTGATGAGCGCGTCGAGCGCGGCGCGCTCGTCAGCGCCAAGCAGATCGGCATCGGCCTGAAGCGCCGCGTCCACGGCCTCGAGCAGGCGATCGGCCTCGACCTGCTGCTCGCGCAACGCCCGTGCCTGCACATCGGCCTGGGCATTGCCGAAGGCCGCCTGGAGCATGGTGGCAATCTCGTCATCGCCCAGACCGTAGGAGGGCTTGACCACCACCGAGGCCTCCACGCCGCTGGTGGTTTCTCGCGCGCTCACCGAGAGCAGGCCGTCGGCATCCACCTGGAAGGTGACCCGGATGCGCGCCGCGCCCGCGGCCATCGGCGGAATGCCGCGCAGCTCGAAGCGGGCCAGCGAGCGGCAGTCGGCCACCAGTTCGCGCTCGCCCTGCACCACATGGATGGCCATGGCGCTCTGGCCGTCCCGGAAGGTGGTGAACTCCTGGGCGCGCGCCACCGGAATGGTGCTGTTGCGCGGAATGACGCGCTCGACCAGACCGCCCATGGTCTCGAGTCCGAGGGAGAGGGGAATGACATCGAGCAGCAGCCAGTCGTCACCGGCGGCGCGATTGCCGGCCAGGAGATTGGCCTGCATGGCCGCGCCCAGCGCCACCACCCGATCGGGGTCGAGCCCGGTGAGCGGCGCGCGCCCGAAGACCTCGCTCACCGCGCGCGACACCTGCGGCATGCGGGTGGATCCGCCCACCAGCACCACACCCGCCACGCCCTCGGGCTTCAGGCGCGCATCGCGCAGCGCCCGCCGCGTGGCGAGCAGGGTGCGTTCGAGCAGATCGCGGGTGAGTGACTCGAAGCGCGCGCGCGACAGCGGCAGCGACACCCGGTTGGCGCTGGAAAGCTGCACGGCGAAGGTGACCGTCTCGGCCTCGGTGAGCGCCTCCTTGGCGCGGCGCGCCGCGTCGAGCAGGGCGCGCAGATCGTGGCCATCGAGCGTCGCCGCATCGAGCCCGGTCTCGCCGAGCGCCCAGTCGACGATGCGACGGTCGAAGTCGTCTCCGCCCAGCGCCGAGTCGCCGCCGGTGGCGATCACTTCGAAGACCCCGCGCGAGAGCCGCAGCACCGAGATGTCGAAGGTGCCCCCGCCCAGGTCATAGACCGCGTAGATGCCCTCGGCCGCGCTGTCCAGCCCGTAGGCCACGGCCGCGGCGGTGGGCTCGTTGAGCAGCCGCAGCACATTCAGGCCGGCCAGCCGGGCGGCATCGCGGGTGGCCTGGCGCTGCGCGTCATCGAAGTAGGCCGGGACGGTGATCACCGCACCCACCAGCTCGCCGCCGAGCGTCTGCTCGGCCCGCTCGCGCAGCACGCGCAGGATCTCGGCCGAGACCTCCACCGGACTGACCTCGCCGGCGCGGGTCTGCAGACGCACCATGCCCGGCGCATCGACGAAGCGATAAGGACTGGGCACGCGCGTGGCGTCGGCCAGACCTCGGCCCATGAAGCGCTTGACCGAGACGATGGTGTTGTGCGGATCGGCCGCCGCCTGGCGGGCCGCGGCTTCGCCGACCTCGACGCTGCCGTCCTCCCGGTAGCGCACCACCGAGGGCAGCAGCGAATGTCCGGCCTCGTCGTCGAGCACCTCGGGCAGCGAGTGGCGCACCGAGGCGACCAGGGAATTCGTGGTGCCCAGGTCGATGCCCACCGCCAGCCGGCGCTGGTGCGGCTCGGGCGACATGCCGGGTTCGGAGATCTGCAGCAGGGACATCGGCTATCCGTGAAGGGGCGTGGGAGAGGAAGGCCGCTCAGGCCCCCATCAGGTCTTCTTCCGCATGGTCGGTCTCTTCCAGCAGCCGATCGAGGAACATCAGCTGTCGCACCGCCGCCGCCGCGCCCGAGACATCGGCCCGGACATCGAGCAGATCGGCGATGCGGCCGATGAGCGCATCGCGTTCGCCGCTGATCTCGTCGCGAAGCCGCGCCAGCGCAGCCAGGTCACGGCCGGCGCGGGCTTCTTCCAGCGCCTCGCGCCAGCCCATCTGCTGCATCAGGAAGGCGGGCGGCATGGCGGTGTTCGACTCGGCCTGCAGCGGCACCCCGCGCAGTTCGCACAGGTAGGCCGCGCGACGCTGCGGATCACGCAGCACGCGCACCGCCTCGTTGACGCGGGTGGCGTTCTGCAACGCGAGACGCCGATCGGCATCGCTGCCCTGGGCGTGGCGATCCGGATGGACCGCCGCCTGAAGGCGGCGCCACGCCGACTCGAGCAGCGCCTCGTCGATCAGAAAGGCCTGCGGCAGTCCGAGCAGGGCGAAATGGTTGGGTTCGGTCACGAAGGGCAATCGGCTGCAAAAGAAGAGGCGGCCTTCGGCCGCCTCTGGTCAACGCGCCCGAGGCGGGCGCTCAGACGTTGAAGGACTCGCCGCAGCCGCACTCGCTCTTCACATTCGGGTTGTTGAACTTGAAGCCTTCATTGAGCCCTTCGCGGACGAAATCAAGCTCGGTGCCGTCGATGTAGGCCAGGCTCTTGGGGTCGACGAACACCGTGACCCCGTGGCTCTGGAACTGATGGTCTTCGGGGGCGGGCTGGTCGGCATACTCGAGCTTGTAGGCCATGCCGGAGCAGCCGGTGGTGCGCACGCCCAGCCGCAGGCCCAGGCCCTTGCCGCGCTTCTCGATGAAGCGCGACACATGGCGCGCGGCGCTTTCGGTGAGGGTGATGGCCATGGCGGGCTCCCGGCCTCAGGCGGCCTGGCGCGGCTCGGCGGCGGCCTCGCCGTGCTTGCTGCGGTAGTCCTGGATGGCCGCCTTGATGGCGTCCTCGGCCAGGATGGAGCAGTGGATCTTCACCGGCGGCAACGCCAGCTCGGCGGCGATCTCGGTGTTTCGGATGGCCATCGCCTGATCGAGGGTCTTGCCCTTGACCCACTCGGTGACCAGCGAGCTCGAGGCGATCGCCGAACCGCAGCCGTAGGTCTTGAAGCGGGCGTCCTCGATCACGCCCTCGTCGTTGACCTTGATCTGCAGCTTCATCACATCACCGCAGGCCGGGGCGCCGACCATGCCGGTGCCCACGCTGGCGTCGCCTTTGTCGAAGGCGCCGACATTGCGCGGGTTCTCGTAGTGGTCGATGACTTTTTCGCTGTATGCCATGTTCAGTGCTCCGTGCTGCCAGAGGCGGTTCGGCTCGTGGCCTGCCGCCGGGGAAAGAGAGGGATCAGTGCGCCGCCCACTTGACGGTGTTCAGGTCGATGCCTTCCTGCACCATCTCCCAGAGCGGGGACATCTCGCGCAGCTTGCCCACCTTGCTGGTGATCAGGGAGACGGCATGGTCGATCTCCTGCTCGGTGGTGAAGCGGCCGATCGAGAAACGGATGGAGCTGTGGGCGAGTTCGTCGCTGCGGCCCAGGGCCCGCAGCACATAGGAGGGCTCGAGGCTGGCCGAGGTGCAGGCCGACCCGCTGGAAACCGCCAGATCCTTGATCGCCATGATCATGGACTCGCCCTCGACATAGTTGAAACTCATGTTGAGGTTGTGCGGCACCCGGCGCTCCATGTCGCCATTGACGAAGACCTCGTCCATGGATGACAGGCCCGCGAACAGGCGATCGCGCAGCATGCGGATGCGCTCGTTCTCGGTCTGCATCTCGAGCCGGGCGATGCGGAAGGCCTCGCCCATGCCCACGATCTGGTGCGTGGCCAGCGTGCCCGAGCGAAAGCCACGCTCATGCCCGCCGCCGTGGATCTGCGCCTCGATGCGCACCCGCGGCTTGCGACGCACGAACAGCGCGCCCATGCCCTTGGGCCCGTAGGTCTTGTGGGCCGAGAAGGACATCAGGTCGACCTTCAGCGACGCCAGGTCGATGGGCAGCTTGCCGGTGGCCTGAGCGGAATCCACATGCAGCACGATGCCGCGGGCGCGGGTTATCTCGCCGATGGCCGGGATGTCCTGGATGACGCCGATCTCGTTGTTGACGAACATCACCGACACCAGGATGGTGTCCGGACGCAGCGCCGCCTGAAAGGCGTCCATGTCGATCAGACCGTTCTCGAGGACATCGAGGTAGGTCACCTCGAAGCCCTGACGCTCGAGCTCACGCATGGTGTCCAGCGTGGCCTTGTGCTCGGTCTTGACCGTGACCAGATGACGGCCGCGATCCTTGTAGAAGTGCGCAGCGCCCTTCAGAGCCAGATTGATCGACTCGGTGGCGCCGGAGGTCCAGACGATCTCGCGCGGGTCGCAGTTGACCAGCTCGGCCACCGCCTCGCGGGCCTCCTCGACTGCCTTTTCGGCTGCCCAGCCGTAGGCGTGGCTGCGCGACGCGGGGTTGCCGAAGTCTTCGCGCAGATAGGGCAGCATCTTGTCCACCACCCGGGGGTCGACCGGGGTGGTGGCCGAGTAGTCGAGGTAGATCGGCAGGTGGATCACTGGGTTCTCCGGAAGGGACGCGCGCAGCCGCTCAGGTGTTGGTCAGACGGGTGCCGTCGACGCGGATGGGCTGCAGCGTGGAGGTGGGGAATTCGAGCGCCGCCCGGTGCTCGCGCAGCACCGAAATCTGCCGGGGTGCCTGGCGGGTTTCGCGGGAACGCTGCTGCTCGACCATGTTGGCGAGCGTGACCGAGTCGAGGAACTCGACGATCTTCTTGTTCAGGTTGGACCAGAGCTCGTGGGTCATGCACTGGCCGTTCTCGACGCAGTTTTCCTTGCCGCCGCACTGGGTGGCGTCGATGGGCTCGTCAACCGCGAAGATGATGTCGGCCACGGTGACATCCTTGGCGCTGCGCGCCAGGGTGTAGCCGCCGCCGGGGCCGCGGGTGCTTTCCACCAGTTCGTGGCGGCGCAGCTTGCCGAAGAGTTGCTCGAGATAGGACAGAGAAATCTTCTGGCGCTGGCTGATGCCGGCCAAGGTAACGGGGCCCTGATGCTGGCGCATGGCCAGATCGATCATCGCAGTGACGGCAAAGCGGCCCTTGGTGGTCAGACGCATGGCGATTCCCTTGTGAGACGGCCTGTGTGACGGGAGGACTCTACCTTTATCCGAGTAAAACTGTCAAGAATCCCGGATGGGTAGAGGGTTGGTTTGTCCTAGACAAGACGAGGACAGTATATCCCGATCAGGCTGATCAAGTAATCCCTCTTCTGCCGCCAGAAAACTCTGTAGTCATTTTGCGACGCCCGGGGCACGCGCATGTTCGCTGGGGGGCGCCCGCCGACGCCCAGGCAAGAAACCCTGCGAAGGTCATGGAAAAACGCGCGCCCGGCAGACCGTGCCGGGAGCGGCAGGCTGGACATCGGCAACCTCAGCCAGAGGACGGCCGAACCCACCGGGGCGATGGCGCAGGCGCTCCCGCGGCCACGCCGGCATGGCAGTGCCGACCCGCGCGCAGGCAGGGGCGGCCTGCGCTCAGGCGGCAGGGAAAGACGCCGGCACGAACAGCGGCCCGGCGCCCATCCGACTCAGGCAGCGGCCACCTGCGTGGCCCGGCGCTTGGCCAGTTCGAGCAGGCCGGCGCAGGCATCCTCGATGCAGTCGAGCACCGGCTCGAAGCCCTGCGCATTGCCGTAGTACGGGTCGGCGATGGTGGCCGTCTCGTGCTCGGTGGCAAAGCGCATCAGGAGCTGCAGCTTGTGGTGCGCGCGCTTGGGCGCGAGCTGCTGCAGGGCCGAGAGGTTGTCCCAGTCCATGGCGAGAATGAGGTCGTGCTCGTCGAAGTCCTTCTCGACGACGCTGCGGGCGCGCAGGCCCGAGATGTCGACCCCACGCTTGGCGGTGACCGCCTGCGCCCGCTTGTCGGGAGCTTCGCCGGCATGGAAGCCGTGAGTGCCCGCCGAGGAGACCTTGACCACATCCTCGAGGCCGGCCTGGCGCACCATCTGACGGAACACGCCCTCGGCCATGGGAGAGCGACAGATGTTGCCCATGCAGACGAACAGCACCCGGGTGTTCATTGCCAGCGAGATCGGTTCCTTCTTAGCCATGTGAGTTTCCGAAGAAGAAATTGAATGGGAGTGGTATGGGTTGGCGGGCTCTGGCGGGCTAGGCGGCCTTGGGTGGCAGTGGCGCCAGGTCGGCGCCGCCCACGGCGCCGAAAACCTGCTGCTTGAGCGCGGCGAGCCGGTCGCGCACCCGCGCGGCCTGCTCGAATTCGAGGTTGCGGGCGTGCTCGAGCATGAGCTTCTCGAGGCGCTTGATTTCCTTGGCGGCGGCCTTCTCGCCCAGGGTGTCGTAGCGGACCTGATCCTGGATGACCACCGCCTGATCGCGAGCCTGCTGCGGGTCGAAGACGCCGTCGATGAGTTCGCGCACCTGCTTGATCACGCCGCGCGGCACGATGCCGTGATGCTGGTTGAAGGCGACCTGCCGCTCGCGCCGGCGGCGGGTTTCGCCCATGGCGCGCTCCATCGACTCGGTGACGCGGTCGGCATAGAGGATGGCGCAGCCATTGAGGTTGCGCGCCGCGCGCCCGATGGTCTGGATGAGGCTGCGCTCGGAGCGCAGGAAGCCTTCCTTGTCGGCATCGAGGATGGCCACCAGCGAGACCTCGGGGATGTCGAGCCCTTCGCGCAGCAGGTTGATGCCCACCAGCACATCGAACACGCCCAGGCGCAGGTCGCGGATGATCTCGACCCGCTCGACGGTGTCGATGTCGGAGTGCAGATAGCGAACCCGCACGCCGTGTTCGCCAAGATAGTCGGTGAGGTCCTCGGCCATGCGCTTGGTGAGCGTGGTGACCAGCACCCGCTCGCCGGCGGCGACCCGCAGGTTGATCTCGGAGAGCACATCGTCGACCTGGCTGGTGGCCGGGCGCACCAGGACCTCGGGGTCGATGAGGCCGGTGGGCCGCACCACCTGCTCGACCACCTGGCCGGACTGCCGCGCCTCGTAGTCGGCCGGGGTGGCCGACACGAAGATGCACTGGCGCACCTTGCCTTCGAATTCCTCGAAACGCAGCGGCCGGTTGTCGAGCGCCGAGGGCAGCCGGAATCCGTACTCGACCAGGGTCTCCTTGCGCGAGCGATCACCCCGGAACATGCCGCCGAGCTGGCCGATGGTGACATGGCTCTCGTCGATGATCATGAGCGCATCGGACGGCAGGTAGTCGACCAGGGTGGGCGGCGGATCGCCGGGACGCGCGCCGGAGAAGTGCCGGGTGTAGTTCTCGATGCCCTTGCAGAAGCCGAGCTCCTGAAGCATCTCGATGTCGAAGCGGGTGCGCTGCTCGAGGCGCTGCGCCTCCACCAGCTTGCCCTGCTCGTAGAGCCACTTCAGGCGCTCGGCGAGTTCCTCGCGGATGGTGTCGATGGCGCGCATGACCGTGGCGCGCGGCGTCACATAGTGCGACGAGGGGTAGACCGTGAAGCGCGGGATCTTCTGCCGCACCCGGCCGGTGAGCGGATCGAAGAGCTGGATGCTCTCGATCTCGTCATCGAAGAGCTCGACCCGCACCGCAAGCTCGGCGTGCTCGGCCGGGAAGATGTCGATGGTGTCGCCGCGCACGCGGAAGGTGCCGCGGGTGAAATCGGTGTCGTTGCGCGAGTACTGCATGGCCACCAGCCGCTGCAGGATGTCGCGCTGCGAGAGGCGGTCGCGCACCCGCAGCACCAGGATCATGGCGTGGTAGTCGGCGGGGTTGCCGATGCCGTAGATGCACGAGACGGTGGCCACGATGACGGTGTCGCGGCGCTCGAGCAGCGACTTGGTCGCCGACAGGCGCATCTGCTCGATGTGCTCGTTGATGGACGAGTCCTTCTCGATGAACAGGTCGCGCTGCGGGACGTAGGCCTCGGGCTGGTAGTAGTCGTAGTACGAGACGAAGTACTCCACGGCGTTGGCCGGGAAGAACTCGCGCATCTCGGCATAGAGTTGCGCGGCCAGGGTCTTGTTGGGCGCCAGCACCAGGGTGGGCCGCCCGGTGCGGGCGACGACATTGGCCATGGTGTAGGTCTTGCCCGAACCCGTCACCCCGAGCAGGGTCTGGTAGCTCAGGCCGTCGGCCAGGCCCTCCACCAGGCGGTCGATGGCCTGCGGCTGATCACCGGCCGGGGGAAACGGCTGGTGCAGCTGGAAGGGGCTTCCGGGGAAGCTCAGCAGGTGGGGGGCGCTGCGCGCCGGCTCGGCCATCAGTTCAGGGGGCGGTAAGGCTGCGTGGTAAAGTCTTGATTCATCAGGGCTCCCGGCCTGAACCGCGCTGCGTTCAAGACTGGGTCTGCCGGCGCCGCCGACCCTGACCAGACCCATGGGTAAACATCCAGTACCCTGATCTGTGCCCGGACCTTCGGCCAATCCGCCATTATCGCCCGAACCCCCCTCGAAAAGCTAGTGCAGTGCACAAAAACTAAGCACCCGCTTTTGTTACCTCCTGTTTTTCTCCAGACAAATCAACGCCTTGACTGAAAAGATGAGCCAGAGCCTGTTTGCTGCGGTCGAACTTGCGCCCCGTGACCCCATCCTCGGCCTGACCGAGGCGTTCAACGCCGACACCCGGCCCGGCAAGGTCAACCTGGGGGTCGGGGTCTACTACGACGACAACGGCAAGATCCCGCTGCTGGGCGCGGTCCGCGAGGCCGAGCGGGTGCGTCTGGAGGGTGCGCCGGCGCGCGGCTACCTGCCCATCGAGGGCGTGGCCGCATACAACGCCGCCGTGCAGCAGCTGCTCTTTGGCGCCGGCTCGCCCCTGCTGGCCGCGGGCCGCGTGGCCACCTTCGAGGCCCTGGGGGGCACCGGCGGCCTGAAGATCGGCGCCGACTTCCTGCGCCGGCTGCAGCCCGGCGCGCGCATCTGGATCAGCGACCCGAGCTGGGAGAACCACCGCGCGCTCTTCGAGGCGGCCGGCTTCCCGGTGAACACCTATCCCTACTATGACCCGCAGACCCATGGCGTGAAATTCGACGCGCTGATCGCCTGCCTGGAAGGGCTGCCGGCCAACGACATCGTGGTGCTGCATGCCTGCTGCCACAACCCCACCGGGGTCGACCTCTCCCCCGAGCAGTGGGCGCTCATCGTCGAGGTGGTGCGGGCGCGCGGCCTGATCGCGTTCCTGGACTGCGCCTACCAGGGCTTCGGCGACGGCATCGAGGCCGACGCCACCGCGCTGCGGCGCTTCGCGGACTCGGGGCTGTCGTTCTTCGTGTCGAGCTCGTTCTCCAAGAGCTTCTCGCTGTACGGCGAGCGGGTGGGCGCGCTTTCGGTGGTCACCGCCGACCGCGACGAAACCGCGAGGGTCACCAGCCAGATCAAGCGCGTGATCCGCACCAACTACTCCAACCCGCCCACCCATGGCGCGTCGGTGGTGGCGGCGGTGCTGTCCACCCCGGCGCTGCGCGCGCAATGGGAAACCGAACTCGCCGGCATGCGCGAGCGCATCCGCGCCATGCGCACCGCCCTGGTTGACAAGCTCAAGGCGCGCGGCGTGGCCCGCGACTTCAGCTTCGTCACCCGGCAGCGCGGCATGTTCTCGTACTCGGGCCTCACCAGCGCGCAGGTCGATCGGCTGCGCAACGAGTTCGGCATCTACGCGGTGAGCACCGGCCGCATCTGCCTGGCCGCGCTGAACAGCCGCAACATCGACGCAGTGGCCGATGCCATCGCCACGGTGCTGAAGGACTGATCAGCCGGGCATCAGAGGATGCCCCGCTCCCGATACGGCGCGTGGTCTTCCACGCGCTCGACACCGAGCCGAGTGAGATCGAGGCTCTGATAGCCGCCGAAGGCGATCAACTCTGCCACCGCGCGGCCCGCGGCGGGCGCGTGCATCATGCCGTGGCCCGAGAAGCCAGCCGCGGTGTAGAGGTTGCGCAGCCCCCGGTTCCAGCGCCCGATCACCGGGTTGCCGTCGAGTTCGCACTGCTCGTAGAGGCCGGCCCAGGTTCGGTGGCAGCGCGTTGCCTCCAGCGGCGGAAACCGGTGCGCCACGGCCGGCCACACCACCCGCTCGAAGTAGCCGTGGTCCACCGCGAAGTCCACCCCGCGGCGCGCCGAGCCATCCACCAGCCCCCCTGAAAAGCCCGCTCCTTCCGAGCGGAAGGCGAGCCGGGCGAGGTCCTTCACATAGGGCAGGCGCTCCATCGGCGCGCCACAGGTGAAGTAGTGCTCGTAGCGCTTGAGCGGCGACACCGGCAGGCGCATGCCCATGAGCGCGGCCACCTCGCCCGCCCAGGCGCCAGCCGCGTTGACCACGGCCTCGGCCGCCAGCCGCCCGCCCCCGGCCAGGCGCAGCGCGCTCACCTGGGTGGCGGTGACCTCGGCGCCCACCACCCGGTCAGCGAGATAGACCGCGCCCTGCGCGATGGCCTTGCGCCGCAGGCCGCGCAGCATCGCCTCGGGGTCGCACCAGCCATCGCGCGGGGTGTGCGCGCCGGCGCCGAGATCATCGACCCGCATCGAGGGAAAGCGCTCGCGCAGTTCGGCGGGGCCGAGCAGGTCGACCTCGCAGCCGCGGGCCCGCTGCGCAGCCACATTGGCCTGCAGGCCGGCGACCTGATCGGGGCCCACCACGAAGAGATAGCCGCCTTCCACCCAGCCGATCTCCGCCGGATGGCCGGGCACCGAGGCGTGCCGGGCGAAGTCGCGGATGAACTGCAGACTGAAGAGCGACATGTCGATGTTCTCGGGGCACGAGAACTGCACCCGGCAGCCACCCGAGGCCCGCGGCGTGGAGGCCAGGGCGTAGGTCGGGTCGGGCTCGATCACGCACACCGTGGCCCCGGGCGCGAGCTGTCCGAGGAAGAAGGCCACGGCCGATCCGATGACGCCACCGCCGATGATCGCGATGTCGCAGCGGGCGGGCGGGGTCGTCTCGGTCACGGGCTTACCAGCGGATGCCGCGCTCGCGCAGCAGGCCGATCGCGAGGTCGGGCCGGTCGGTCACCAGGCCGTCCACGCCCATGTCGAGCAGTCGGGCCATCGCCTCGGGTTCGTTGACGGTCCAGGCCAGCACCTTCAATCCCAGCGATTGCGCCTCGCGCACCAGCTCGGGCGTGAGCTCGCGCCAGAACGAGGACCAGTGGCTGCCGCCGGCCGCGCGGATCATGCGCGGGATGGAGCCGTGCCGCGCATGGGTGAAGCCGGCCACCCAGGGCGAGTCGCGGCCGCTGCGCGCGCCGACGGTGTCGAGGCTGTCGAACTGCGCGGTGATGTAGACCGTGGGCACGCCGGGGTGGCTGCGCTGCACGGCCTGCAGGGTGCGCCAGTCGAAGGACAGGATCTGCACCCGGTCGAGCAGGCCGGCGGCGGTGATCTCGTCCATCAGCATGCGGGCGAAGACCTCCGGCTCGGGCGACTCGGCGGGGCTGAGCGGCGAGAGCTTGGTCTCGATGGCAAAGCGCACCCGGGTGTCGCCACGCTCGCGTACCAGGCGGAACAGGTCACGCAGGCGCGGGATGCGCGCGCCATCGATCGGCTGCTGGCTGGCGAAGCTGCGGGCATAGCGGGTGCCGGCTCGGATGCGGCCGACATCCAGGGCCTGCACCTCGGCCAGGCTGAGGCTGAAGACCGCGGGCCCGGGCGGCTCGAGATAGCGGCCGGCGGCATCGCGGGTGATGTCAGGGTTCAGCGTGCGGTCGTGGTGAACCACCAGCACCCCGTCGCGGGTGGGCACCACATCGAGCTCGAGGGTGCTCACGCCCAGGTCGAGGGTGCGCGCGAAGCCCTCCAGGGTGTTCTCCGGCCACAGGCCACGGGCGCCGCGGTGGCCCTGAAGGTCGATGTGGCGGGCGGGCCTGGAGGCGGGCGCGCCAGCCGGGTCGGTAGTGCTTGCCCGCGCATGACCGCACGCATCCAGGAAAGTTGCGGCGGACACGACGACCGCGATCACCGCATGCGGCAGCCATGACATGAATGAGCGACGCATCGGAATTGGGATTCAAGATATCGCGGGGCGAGGAAGGCGTGCCGCAGATGATGCCTCAGGCCAGACTCGGACACTTCATTGCCGAGGCGCGCCCCTCCACCAGATGAGTCGATACGACAGGCTGCCCGCCGCCATCAGGACGGCAAGCTGCGGCAGCCGGGCCGAGCCCGGGTCCGAATAGGCTTCCCTGAGCATCAGAAATCCCAGGACCACGATGAGCGCATGCACGGCAAGGTTGAGGCGGTGCGATTGCAGTTGCACAGCAAAGGCTCGAACGATCGAAATGCCGACCCTGCCAAGAAGACAGCCCAGGATCGCCCCCGCGGCGATATCACGCGGCCAATGCACACCCAGCGCCACCCGCGACATCGCCGCCAGTGCGATGACAGACCCTGCCAAGACCAGTGCGATGAGCCATATGCGGCGCACATGACCGCCGACGACGCTGCCAAGAAAAATGCCCAGCACCGCGAAAACCGTCAGGGCATGCCCCGAGGGAAAGCTGTCGTAACGCTGGGTTGTGGCTGTCTCGATCGCATACGCGATGCCGGCCGATATCTCTTCCGGGCGGGCAGCCTGAAAGAGTCGCTTGAGAATCACCGACGCCAGTCCGCCGGCCGGCGCCGCTGCGAGCAGCGCATAGACCAACATGGGCCGGATCAGAAGAAGAGGGCTGAGCAGGCAAAGCAGAACCCGCAGATCACCAGCATGGGTCAGTTCCGACCACAGGTCGGCGGGCAGGACCGAGAGCAGCAACTTCTTCAGCGCCGCATAGGATTCCGTCTGCGGCAACCCCATCCACTGCGCCAGCGCCAAGACGGAAAAGCCCGCGAGCAGCAGCGCCGCCATGCGCCAGGGAAAGGCGGCGCCCGGCGGGGGAAAGAGATCAGGGTAGCGATTCATTGTGCCTGGCCCGCGGCGCCCATCCAGTACCGGCAGGCATGGAAACTGAAGGTCGCGATGCGACGGCCGGCGCGCTCGACAGGCATCGTGTCGACGACTTCGCAGGACCGGAAGCCATACCCGCCCACTGGCAGCGGATGGCCCATTCCGGAGTGCTGCACCAGCAGAGCATCCTCGGCGCCCGACAGCGTTCCGAACCAGAGGTCGAACTGATCGGTGCGGGCATTCACCACCTTGACTGGCATTGGGCGCGCGTACCAGGCGATGCGGCTGGCCATGGACCAGTTGACCACTGCCAGGGTACCGATGCCCGCGTTGCGGGCAATGTCGGCAGCGCGACGCGCAGCCGAATCCCAGCCATGCAGATCGGCAATTGGATTGGGTGACTGTCTGCTTACCTGGGCGCCGTCCCCCGGCGCAGCGGCGCCTGATGCTGCAGCCGACCATCCACCCGCAGCCGTGACTGCGAAGGCCAGCAGACACAGCAGCGCCTGCGCGATGAGGCCAAGCCCTGCGACACGCGGCCGCCCCCCCCACAAGCGCGTCAGGCCTGCCGCGGCCAGGGGCATGGCGCACACCACAAAAGGCTGCACCCAGTGCGGCAGGGTTCCGCCGCGCCCCGCCAGCAGCGCAAGCCCCGCGAGCCCGGGCGCTGCGAACAGCAGGGTGAATGTCAATGGCGTCAGGTTGGAGCCATATGCGGGGATCCTGGTGTGCCGCCAGGCCAGCGCCCAGCAGGCCGGCAGCAGCAGACCATGGGCCAGCCAGATGACCGCAGCGAACTGCAGGCTGCGGACGAGTTGCCAGTGCTCACCGCCGTGAGCTCGGCTCAACTGGTAACGGAAGGAGGTCCAGTCATGGGCCGCATTCCAGGCGAACACCGGAAGCACGAACAGGATGGCGATCGCGAGAGCGATCCAGAATCCTCTCTGGCGCAGCAACGCCGGCCCGCGCGCCAAGGACAACGCCGCGCCAGCACCCGCGGCGCAGATCACGGCGGTGTACTTGCTGAGGCCCGCCAACCCGAGAAGCACGCCGAGCAGGACCCACAGGCCGAGGCTCTCGGCCTCGCCGGAATGTCGACAGAGCCGCCAGGTCACCAGCATCACTGCACACGACAGCCCCGTGAGCAGGGTATCTGGTACCCAGGCCACTCCGAGCAGATTGGGCATCAGGCTGAGGCAGTAGAGCAGCAGATCGGGGCGCAGGCCCCACACTCTCGGCAGGTCGGGGAACAGGGCATCGGTCAGGCGGGCAAGGATCAGCGCCGTGATCAGCCAGGCGGCCATCGGTGCGATCCGCATTGGCAGATCGCCGCCGCCTGCCTGAAGGAACGGCCACTGCACCCATCCAATGAGCGGCGGGTGATCGAAGTAGCTCCAGTCGAGCCGACTGGCATAGAGCGCGTAGTGCGCCTCATCGGGGGACAGGTGAATCGCAAGTGCAAGGGCGAGATGCAGCAGCGCTGGCACCGCAAGAAGGAGCCAGTCAGAGAGCGACAGGCCGCGTCGGAACACCGGCGCGATCACCGCGGTTTCCCCGAAGACCACACCAGCACCGATGTGACGGCATAGTTCCAGACCAGACCGACGAGGATTCCCGCCAGCGCCGACAGCAGCCAGCCGTTCTGCTCGCCATGCATGTAGGAAGCGACTCCCACATTGGCCAACGCTCCGACGGCACAGGCGGCGCAGAAGCCAGCCAGCCCTCGGAACCAGCGCCAGCCACGAAGTCGCTTGTCGCGGTAGGTGAGCGCATTGTTCAGCGTGAAGTTGGACACCATCGCAGTGGCGACCGCGGCAGATTGGGCGACCGGAAACGGCAATGACAGCAGATCAAGGGCACAGCCCAGTACAGCAAGATGCACCAGCACACCAATGCTGCCGACCGCGGCAAACGAAAGTAATTGAACCGGCACGAACTGCCCGATCGACTTGTCGGCAAGCAGCATCAGGTAGTCCCACGCGGTGCGCAGATCGAGCTTGCTGCCACCGCTCAGTCGCGGCCGGAACACATAGGGGAATTCCCTGATTCGCGGGAGCGCCGGCATCGAGAGGATGAGATCAATCAGAAGCTTGAATCCGACGCCCGACAAGCGCCTGACGGAGGCCTCCAATGTTTCCCGGGACAGCATGAAGAAGCCGCTCATCGGGTCACCTACAGGGACCCTCAGCAGGCGCTTGCCCAACGAGGTTGCCACGCGGCTGATGATGCGCCGCGAACTCCCCCATTCGCCGACGCCACCACCCTCGACATAACGGCTGCCAATGGCCAGATCACACTCGCCTGCGCGTAGCGCAGCAAGCATCTTCGGCAGCAGCGACTCGTCATGCTGCAGGTCGGCGTCCATCACTGCGAAATACCGCGCATGTGACGAAAGCATCCCCTCGATGCAGGCACTGGACAGTCCCCGCCGTCCGATGCGCCGAAGGCATCGCACCGAGGGATGGCGCATGGCAACCTCCCGGATGCGCTGCGCAGTTCCGTCAGTGGAGTCGTCGTCGACGAAGATCGCTTCCCATTGCACGCCCCCGAGCGAATGCTCAAGGCGCTGCACGAGCGGCTCGATATTGCCCGCCTCGTTGAAGGTAGGAATGACGACAGCGAGTTCCATGGGACATCGGGCAGGGTTGACACAAGGGGTGTGTCGATCCAACCAAATCCCTGAGTATTACGCGAAGGATGTTTCAGGCGGGAGACAGTCGAGCGCGGCCGTTGGCCTATCCCTCAGACGACACAAGGCCAGACCCGGCGTCCGCGGGCGGTCAGAGGCGCGCGGAGTCAGTGGCGAAAGAAGAACTCGCCCACCACCTGGTCGTAGATGGCGGGCACCTGCTCATGGCCCACCGAGCGGGCGAGATTGACCACCTCGGTGCGAACGCTGCGCACCACCCGGTCGACACTCAGCCCGGGCTTGTGCATCTCGCGCAGGAACACGCGGGTGAACAGGCCGTTGGGGTCCTTGTCGTTGGGCCCGAGGCGGTCAAGTGCCTGCTGGCCGGCGCCGGCCGAAAAGATGACCATCTGGCCGGTGGCCGCGCTGGTGGGCGCAAGGCCTCTGCCACCCAGACTGCGGCCCGCCGTCTTGAAGGGGTTGTCGCGGCAGGCATCGAGCAGGGCGAGGGTGAAGCGGGCCTTCTTCTCGGACATGTCGTCGAGCAGGCGCTGCAGCTGGATGGCCTCGTCGCGGATCTGATCCTCGCTCTCGCCGGCGATGTCCACCGGCAGCAGGTAGTTGCTGCCGCCGAGCTGAACGCCATGCCCGGCATAGAAGAACACCACTTCGTCGCCACCCTCGACCTGCGCCTTGAACACCCGCAAGGCCTGCTTCATCTCGCGCTCGCGCAGGTCGAGCCGCAGGGTGACCTGGTAGCCCAGGCTCTGCAGACTGGCGGCCATGGCGCGGGCGTCTTCGCGGGCATTGTTCAGGCGGGCCACCTGGGCGTAGCTGTCATTGCCGATGACCAGCGCGCGGCGTGCCGCGGCCGCGGGCGCCGACGGAGTCGCAGCCTGCGCGCTGGCCTTCTGCGCCTCGAGCTGGGCAAGCTGCTCGCGCAGCCGGGCCAGTTCGGCGTCGCGCTGACGGGCCACGCGGGCCGCCTCCTCGCGGGCGCGGGCCTCGGCGGCGAGGCGCTCCTGCTCACGATTACGCGCCTCGGCGGCCAGGCGTTCCTGCTCACGCATACGTGCCTCGGCGGCCAGGCGTTCCTGCTCGCGGGCGCGCGCTTCAGCGGCCAGCCGCTCCTGTTCGCGGGCACGGGCCTCGGCGGCCTGACGCTGTTCCTCGCGGGTACGCGCCTCGGCCGCAAGGCGTGCCTGCTCTCGGACACGAGCCTCGGCGGCCAGCCGCTCCTGCTCACGCGCGCGGGCTTCTGCGGCCAGCCGCTCCTGCTCTCGGGCGCGGGCTTCCGAGGCCAGCCGCTCCTGCTCAAGCACACGGGCCTGCGCAGCCTGTCGCTCCTGTTCACGGGCACGGGCTTCGAGCGCCTGCCGTTCCTGCTCGCGCGCCCGACGCTCATCCTCGCGGGCCGCGATCTCGCGACGCAGCTGCTCGCGGGCGCGCTCGGCATCGGCAGCCGGCGCCTCGGCCACGCGGGTGAACCGATCGGCAGCCGCATCGAAACTCAGCAGCGGGTACTCCTGAGGCTGCTTGCCGAGGTAGGACTTGTCCAGGCGCTCAATGTAGCTGGCCATCCAGCCATGAAGCGCCACGGCACTGGGTGCATCGGCATCGGCGCGGACCTCCTCGCGCAGCTTGCGCGCCGACGAGCCCACGGGCTGACGGATGAAGATCTCCATCTCGAGGCCGTCACGCAGCTTGAAGACCTTGAGCAGCGCGACATTGAGCGCGTCCTGGCGACGACCGGAGAGTTCGCCGATGTCGAGGTCGTACTCGTAGTAGCTGCGCCAGAACTCGCTCATGGCGGCCGCGTTCACCGCGCGCAGGCCCGAACAGCGGTTCTCCAGCGCGGTTGGCAGGGTTCCGTACTGGTTGAGCAGCAGCGTGTTGTTCGGGAGCCGGCAGACCGAGTTCGACCAGAAGGACCCCGTGGCCTGCCCCGTGTACACCGCCATCATCGGCATCAGCGCAGCCTCGTCGAGGTTGCGCAGGAAGTAGCCTGTCCAGCGGTTCAGGTTCGGCGGATTGCGCCGCTCACCGAGTTGCTGGCGCACGGCGACCAGCTTCCACTGGCCCTCGGGAAGCGGGACGCTGCGCCCGGACCCCAGGGCGATCACACCGCTGAGCAGGGCGCCCTCCTGGGGCTGTGCCTTCAGGGAGGGCGCGGAAAACAGCAGGAAGACCGCCGCGAGCACCCGCAGCAAGGCGGGCAGAAGGATCGAAGATTGAGGCGAGGCTGGCACGGAAGAGGATCGGAGTCGCGTCGCGCAGTCTAGACGCCGACTCAGCGGGTGTACAGAAAGCTGCCGCCGCGGGCGCCCACGCCCGACCGAAGGCAGATGGCAGGCGCCGCGCGCCTTGCCGACCCCGGCCCGAGCGGCTATGATTGCGGGCTGCATTCCCCGATAGCTCAGTCGGTAGAGCGCCGGACTGTTAATCCGTAGGTCCCTGGTTCGAGCCCAGGTCGGGGAGCCAAAACATCAGCTGTGAATCAAGCGCTTGGAGCTTCTGGCCCCAGGCGCTTTTTTCTTGGCGGGGTCACCGAGGGGCTCTTTTTAGCCGCCATGTAGCGGCCGGTACGGCGTTGGAAACGTGCCCCCCGGACAACACAGATTCAAGAGGCCGACACCGCAGGTACGGCGCGCATTCAATGGAGGCGTCGGTCACCAGAGCGGCTTCCTCAGGGGTACGGCCGGGCATGCCCGCGCCGTACGACTGACTCGGGCTAGCTGCTCGAGCCACGCCATGACCCTGTCGTGGGCGTCGAACATGGCCTCCTCGAGCACGGCGCGCTCGGTCAAGCACCCACGCCTAGATGCGTTCGTGATGCGCGCGTAGCGGATCTCGACGGCGGCACTTGTTTGGCTAGGGATTGAGTCATCGCGTCCCCAGATGTAAGCCCCGCAACAGGTGCCACCAGCTAGTCTGGCCGCGGCATCACTCAGACGCGCTCCGGCGTCACGGTCAGCCTCAGGCCCACCGCATGCAGCACCCGCGTCAGCGTGGCGAGCGTCGGGTTGCCCTCCTCGGCCAGCGACTTGAACAAGGTCTTCTCGCCCAGCTCGGCACGGCGGGCCACCTCGGCCATGCCATGCGCGGCGGCCACCTGCCGCAGCGCCAGCAGCAGCGCAGCCTGGTCGCCCATCTCGAGCATGGCGTCGATGTACGCAGCAGCCTCCGCAGGGTCCTGCAGGGCCCGCACCAGAGACTCCTCGTAGCTCTTGTCGCGCGGATGGGTCATGGTCTGCCTCGGTTCTTCCAGTCGTTCAGGTAATCCACGGCCTGCCGGATGGCGCGGTCCTGCTCCGCCTTGTCGCTACCGCACAGCAGCAGCACCAGCACCGCCCCCTGCCGGCTCAGGTACACGCGGTATCCCGGCCCATGGTCGATTCGCAGCTCCTGAACCCCGTCGCGTAGCGGCTTGCAGTCGCCCATGTTCCCTGCCTGCACACGCGCCAGGCGAGCGCGGATACGGGCACGAGCTGTAACGTCGCGCAGCGCCGAGAGCCATTCCTCGAAGGGCGCCCGACCGTCGGCGGTCAGGTAGATGCGAAGTTCCATGATGGTATTCCAAAAGATACCGCTTGTGCCTTACTCCCCGACAACGGCCAGCACCGGCTTCACCGGCTCGGCTTGGGCGGCCTTGTCGAACTCGAACACCACCCTGGCCTGCTCGTCGTTGCGCTCGCCCAGGCGCGGACGGCGCTCCTCGATGTAGCGCGACCACGCTTCCCCCACGGTCAGGGCCAGCGCCGCCTGGGCGCGCGCTTCTGCCTGGGCACGCGCCTCGGCCTCGGCCTGGGCCACCCGGGCTGCCTCCGCCCGCTGGCGCGCGAGGTCCCGGGGGTCGGCGTTCTGGTCCACCAGCACCCGCAGTCGGTTCGCCTCCATCCGCGCGGCCTCGATGGTCCAGGCGCCAATGCCGCCGATGGTCTGCCGCAGCGTCTTGCCGTTCACCTCGGACTCGAAGACGTAGGACTTCGCCCCGGCCGCGGTCACTCGCACACGCAAACCCTTGCAGGCACCATCGCGCAGGAACCCCTGGGCCTTGCCGTCTGGGCATCGCACGGCAGCAATCAGGCCTGCGGTCAGCGTATGCGCACTGGTCAGGTCAATCGGTGCATCCGCCCTGCGTCGTGCCATATCCAGACCCCGGTGTCGCTGCCATGCACTGGACTGCATGGGCCGCACTTGGCAGAGCGACGCCGCTACTGCAGGAAGAAGAAGTACAACGCCGCCTGGCGAGAAGACACTCCCGCGACGCGGCCCATGAGGCGCCCGGCGCTGTCGCGCACTTCAGCCCCCTCCACCCGGCCGAGCAGGCGGCCCGAGGCATCGCGAACCTCGCGGCCATCAGGGCCAGCAGCCAGGTCAGACGGATCATCGCCACGCTCCTTGAAGAACCCGTGCCTCGAGAATCTGCACCGGGCGGCATATGCAGAAGCCCACGGCAGCGACGATCACGCAGGCTCATCCCGTGAGCCCAGCGCACCGTAGTCTCCACCCGTTTCACACAGCACCCGGGGCGAGTTCATCCGAATTGCAGGCCCCTGCCAACCGGCGCAACCACTGCTAAAGAGGAGTTCAGCATGAACCTCGCGCCCTATGCGCTCTACCCGCACCAGGTCAGCGGTGTGGCGTTCCTGGCCGGTCGCGGCCGGGCCATCCTCGGCGACGACATGGGCCTGGGCAAGACCCGCCAGGCCATCATCGCCCTGAAGGAATCCGCCCCGGGCGGCGTCTTCCTGGTCATCTGCCCCGCCTCGCTCAAGCTCAACTGGGCGCGCGAGATCCGCCTCGTCGACCCCGCCGCCCGCATCGAGGTGCTCGGCGTGGCCGGTCACCAGCACCCGCAGCCGCAGTGGGTGATCGTCAACTACGACCTGCTCACCCGCCACGGCGAACGCCTGCGCGCCGTGCCCTGGACCGGCGTGGCCCTGGACGAAGCCCACTTCATCAAGAACGCCAGCCAGCGCTCCTCGCAGGCGCTCAGGCTCCTGGGCGTGACGGACGACAGGCGCGCGGGCGTGTCCGGCCCGCGTCTGGTGTTCCTGCTCACCGGCACGCCCATGCCCAACCGCCCGCGCGATCTCTTCAACCTGCTGCGCGCGGTGGGTCATCCAGCGGCGCGCAGCTTCATCGCCTTCGCGCGCCAGTACTGCGGCGCCTATCGCAACCACTACGGCTGGGTGACCGATGGCGCCTCGAACCTCGCCGAGCTCAACCTGCTGCTCAAGGAGGTGATGCTTCGGCGCAGGAAGGACGATGTGCTGGAGCTGCCGCCCAAGATCCGTTCCTGGGTGCCGGTTCCGATCAGCATCGAGTCGGCCTGGAACGCCAACCAGGACTTTCTCGAGTGGTTCCTGCGCGCCGACGCCAGCCGCCCCAATGACACCGAGTTCCTGGCCCGCATCACCCGGCTGCGTCTTGCCCTGCACAAGGCCAAGCACGCGGCCTGCGCCGAACGGATCCGGGATGTGGTGGCCACCGGCCAGAAGCTCATCGTCTTCACCTGCTACACCGAGGGCATCACCCGCCACAGGAAGGCGTTGGGCGCGCAGGCGGTCAGCATCACCGGCGCCGACACCGCGACCCAGCGCATGGCCGCCATGGACGCCTTCCAGAACGACCCCGGCGTGACGGTGATGCTGTGCAACCTGATCGCCGGCGGCGTGGGGCTGAACCTCACCGCGGCCACCCATGTGATTTTCCAGGATCTCGACTGGGTGCCCGCCAACCACCTGCAGGCCGAAGACCGCTGCTACCGCATCGGCCAGCAGCGGCAGGTCACGGTGGAATACCTGCTGGCCGAAGGCACGCTCGATGGCTACATCGCCCGCCTCCTGGAAGCGAAGCTGCGACTGGTCCGGGCCGTGGAGGCTGATGAGCTGCCGGATGCATCGCTGCTGAACGAACTCCAGAATGAGCTCGCCCGACTGGGCCCGGCGCTGCTTCAGGAGGCCAAGGCCGCCCGCGCCAGCGGCCAGGAGGGCACGCGCCTGGACATCATCGGGGAGATGGTGGCCGCCCTGCCAGCCGACGCCCCGCTGCTGGAGACCGGCGCCTGGGAGTTCCCAAGTTCGAAGGATCCGAAGAAGTCATACCGCGTGAGCTTCGGCCGCGGCGGTCATCTGCAGTGCACCTGCCCGGGCTTCGAGTACCGCGGCGAGTGCAAGCATGTGCGCGAGGTGCGCAAGACCGCGCTGGCGACCTGAACCGGGCGGGCGGGTAAGAGCGAGGCTCGAGGCGCTCGGTCTTCGCGGCAGGAGGCACGCTGATCCGCCCGATGCAGCAGGCGGACGGGTTGCCGCTCCAGCAGAGCGACAAGTACGCAATCCAGAAGTGCTGCATGAGCGTAGAAGCGGTGGCTCCGCTGAGCGACAATCCGGCGATTGAGCTGCCGGCTGTGCGGGCCATGGACTGACGCGGGAAACAACTCATGCGCACGATCCGCGCGCCGCTTCGTCAGGGTTGCTACACCGCCTCCCTGGGCGCCATCGCGGCGAGATGCTTGCCATGACCTGGAATGAACTGCCGCCATGAATGTGCTGGTGTGGAAATTCGGCGCGCTGGGCGACCTGCTGATGTGTACGCCTCTGCTTCGGCAGTTGCGGCGCGCGATGCCCAACGCCCGGATAACGGCATTGGTTGGTCAACGCAGCGCTGCGGCCATCGCTGGTCATCCGGCTTGTGACAGGATCGAAACATTCGACGAGCGTGCCCTGACCGCATCGGGCAGCTGGAGGCTGCCCCGTCTGATGGCAAGACTTGCGCGAGCGGATAGGGTGTTTGTGCTCGACAAGCATCAGGTGTTCGGCGTCATTGCGCGCATGTCTGGCGTCCCGTCTCGCATCGGTTTCGATCGATTCGGCGAAGGACGCTGGCATTCGATCGCGGTTTCATACGGTGCGATCCAGCATGAGATCGACTGCTATCTTGACCTGCTGGCTGCCGCTGGGCATCCCGTTGACGCCAGCGACCGCGCCCTGGACCCACCCCGGGGCTCGCGGGAGGAGGCTTCGGAAGCCCTTCCTGGGGCGCTGCCAGCAGGCTACCGGGTTCTGATCAACGCCGGTGGCATCAATGCCCGCGAGAACAGTATGGTGCGGCGCCTGCCGGCAGAGCTGTTCGACGCCGTGCTGCAGCGCTGTCGTGAGCTTGGACCGGTTGTCTTTCTGGGTAGCGAAGCAGAGCGCGAGGCCTACCCGACGGCAAGCTCAGATGTCATCAATCTGGCGGGAAGAACGACACTGAATCAGGCTGCAGCAGTGCTGCGCGGTGCGCGCGCGGTGATCACCACCGACTGCGGTCTCATGCATCTCGCGGGAGCTGTCGGCGTGCCGACTCTGGCGCTGTTCGGCCCGACTCATCCTCTTCGCAAGTGCCCTCCCGGCGCCCGCGCACTCTGGACCGACGAGACAACCTACGACCCCGCGTATGAAACCTTCGGCAAAGTGCCGAGCGGCCGCTGGTTCGAGCGAATGACGCCAGATCAGATCATGGCCGCCCTGCCCCGCTGAGAAGTCCGGCCGTCGAGATCAGACGGACCGGCACGGCGGTCCTTTTCCCCACGATCCAACGCATGTCGACACACACGGGCGAACGATGCAACACTTCCGCCCGCCCGCACACCCGTGCGCGGGTTTCCCTGCATCGAGGTTCATGTGGTTCTGGTCATCGTCATCAACTGGAAGGGAGCGCGCCATACCAACACCTGCCTGGAGAGTCTCGCGGGACAGCAAGGAGCGCGATTCGATCTGGTGGTGTGCGATAACGCTTCGAATGACGACTCGGTGTGCGAGATACGCTCGCAGCTAGGCGCGCGATGGGGTTGGCGCGAGACGCCCGCGGAAGCAACTCTGGCGCCGGTTGCCGATGAGGTCAGATCGGTGACCGCCTTGGCGCCAACTCAAGAAGGCGCCGGCGGTGCACCGCCGGCCTGGGACCGGCTCTGGCTCTGGACCCTGACCCGCAATCTTGGCTACGCCGGCGGCGCCAACGCAGTGCTGCGATGGGGTCTTCGGGCGGGCTACAAAGGCTTCTGGATTCTCAACAACGACCTCGCACTCGCCCCGGACGCCCTGGCGCAGGTCTGCTTGGCAGCGGCGGTGGATGATAGCCTCGGCCCGATCGGCTCGGTGCTGATGCACTGGGAGGAACCGGGCCGGGTGCAGGCCGTGGCCGGTCGCTATCACCACTTGATTGCTACCGGAACGCACCAGACAGCGCTGCCCCTCGGCAGCGATCCGGTGCTCACCCCGGTGGACTACCCGGTGGGCGCATGCCTCTACGCCAGTCGGCGGCTGCTCGAACGGGTGGGCCCCATGGACGAGCGCTACTTCCTCTACTACGAGGAGATCGACTGGGCCGAGCGCGCCCGTCGCGCGGGCTTTCGGCCTGCCGTGGCCCTGCGCTCACGGGCCCGGCACCGCGAGGGCGCAAGCACCGGCTCGCCGCAGGGCGTGCGCAACAAGTCGCCGCTCTCGGAACACTTCGGCGCGGTCAATCGGCTGCGGGTCACGCGGCGTTTCTGGCCCTGGCTGTGGCCGCTGGTCTGGGCGAGCCTGGGTCTGGTGGTGGCAGAGCGGCTGCTGCATGGGGAATGGGCGCGGGCCGGCGTGGTGCTGCGGGTGATGGCCGGGCGTCGTGCGCCGCCGCCGGCGATGGCGCGGCAGATCGGCTGGTGACGTCGGCTGGTGACGTCGGCTGGCGACGTCGACTAGTGAGGTCGACTGGAAGCGGCCCCTGGACGAGGACCGTCACCGGCCCTCGGGTGGACGCCTGCAACCCTGGCCGACGCGAGCCCGACGATCAGACCAGGATGACGATGTCGCTGTACCGCGCCAGCACCGGATCGGCGGTGAGCAGACGCAGCGGCTCTGCCAGCGCCTGGGCGAGCAGGAGGCGGTCGAAGGGATCGTTGTGGTGGGCTTCGAGCGCCGCGACACCGGCGGCGTGCGAGGCTCGAACCGGCAGTTCGATGAAGCCGCTGGGCTCGATCGCAGCGGCAATCTGATGAGGATCTGCCTTGAGCCGCCCCAGGCGCACCTTGATGGCGACTTCCCAGAGGGACGCTGCCGAGACATGGACTTCACCCGCGTCCTGGATAAGGCGCCGGGCTGCGGGTTTCAGCCGGGATGAACCAGACAGCGCCCACAGGAAGATGTGGGTATCCAGCAGCAGCCGCATCAGCGCCTCTCGAAGCCCGCCAGCAGTTCGTCGGGCAGCGGTGCATCGAAGTCGTCGGCAATCTTCAGCTTGCCCCTGAGCAGCCCGAAAATCACCGGGCGTCGTGCGGACGCGAGGGCTGTGATCCGGACCAGCGGCTTGCCATGCCGGCTGACGATGACATCCTCCCCCGCGGCGGCCTTGTCCACCAGCTGGGACAGCTGGGTCTTTGCGGCATAGATGTTCACGCTTTCCATTGCCGTCCTCTTTCCGGAATCAATCAGACTAAGTCTAATCTGATTCTTGGCGAACAGCCAACGGCAGGCCCAGGATGAGGCTGCCGGCGGACGACGACGCCTCAGCGCCGCGCGCCCGCCTCGTACCAGCCGCGGCTGCGGTTGACGATGCGCACCACCAGCAGCATCACCGGCACCTCGATCAGCACGCCCACCACCGTGGCCAGCGCGGCCCCCGATTCGAAGCCGAACAGGCTGATGGCGGCGGCCACCGCCAGCTCGAAGAAGTTGCTCGCGCCGATCAGCGCCGAGGGGCAGGCCACGCTGTGCGACTCGCCCAGCCGGCGGTTGAGCCAGTAGGCCAGCGCGGCATTGCCGAAGACCTGAATCAGGATGGGCACCGCCAGCATGGCGATGACCAGGGGCTGCCGCAGGATGGCCTCGCCCTGGAAGGCGAAGAGCAGCACCAGCGTGGCCAGCAGCGCGCCGACGGACCAGGGGCCGATGCGGGCGAGCGCCGCCTCGAGGGCAGCCTGCCCGCGCGCCAGCAGCGCCCTTCGCCAGACCTGGGCGATGAGCACCGGGATGACGATGTACAGCACCACCGAGGCCAGCAGCGTGTCCCAGGGCACGGTGATGGCCGACAGGCCCAGCAGCAGCGCCACGATGGGCGCAAAGGCGAACACCATGATGGTGTCGTTGAGCGCCACCTGACTGAGGGTGAACAGCGGATGGCCGCCGGTGAGCCGGCTCCACACGAAGACCATGGCTGTGCAGGGCGCAGCCGCCAGCAGGATGAGGCCCGCGACATAGCTGTCGAGCTGATCGGCGGGCAGCCAGGGCGCGAACACCTGGCGGATGAAGAGCCAGCCGAGCAGGGCCATCGAGAAGGGCTTCACCGCCCAGTTGACGAACAGCGTGACCCCGATGCCGCGCCAGTGCTGCCGGACCTGATGCAGGGCACCGAAGTCGACCTTCAGCAGCATGGGGATGATCATCACCCAGATGAGCAGGCCCACCGGCAGGTTGACCTGCGCCACTTCCATGGCGCCGATGGCCTGGAACGGCCCGGGCAGCCACCGGCCGAGCGCGATGCCGGCCACGATGCACAGCGCCACCCAGACGCTGAGGTAGCGCTCGAAGCGGCTCATGGGCGCGGGCACCGGGTCGGGCCGCCGGCCCGGGAGGTCGGCCATCGGGCTATCGTCGACCGATCTCGCGCACCTCGCGCTGGATGGCCATGCGATCGAGCGAGGCCAGCGGCAGCGCCAGCATCAGCTCGATGCGGCGCTTGAGCACCATGGCGGTGTCACGGAACACCTTGTCCTTCTCCTCATCGGTGCCCTCGAAGAGCGCTGGATCGGCCACCCCCCAGTGCGCGGTCATCGGTTGACCCGGCCAGACCGGACACACTTCCCCCGCGGCCTTGTCGCAGACCGTGAATACGAAGTCGAGTTCGGGCGCACCCGCACGCGCGAATTCGCTCCAGTCCTTGCTGCGATAACCGTCGGCAGGCATGCGCAGGGCCGCCAGGGCCTTCAGGGCGAAGGGGTGCACCGACGGGCCGGGATGACTGCCGGCAGAGAACCCGCGGAAGCGTCCGTGGCCGAGGCTGTTCAGGATGCCTTCGGCCATGATCGAGCGCGCCGAGTTGTGGGTGCACACGAAGAGAACATGGTAGGTCTTGTCGCTCATGGGGACTCCGATGCTGGGAGGGCGTGGGTCAGCGGGCGGCGCCGGTGACACCGCGAGCTTCTTGCGGGGTACCGCCCATGGGCTGCGCATCGCGTTCGTGCCTGACCGGCAGCCCCAGGGTGATCAGCCAGCAGATCAGCAGCGTGGCTGCCGAGCCGATCAGCGTCAGCAGCAGGCCGCCCCACTGGTAGAGCAGACCCGAAAGCAGGGTGCCGAAGAACCGTCCCAGCGCGTTGGCGGCGTAATAGAAGCCGACATCCTCGGCCGCCTTCTCGGAGCCGGCATAGGCAAGCACCAGGTAGGAGTGAACCGAGGAATTGACTGCGAAGGCAAAGCCGAACAGGGCAAGCCCGCTCACCACCACCCACTGCAGGTTGGGCACCTGCAGGGCAACCAGGCCCGCCAGCCCGATCGGCACGAGCGCAAGCAGCGCAGACCACAGCCGGGCGGCAGGAACCTCGGCCGACAGGCCGTCATCGCTGCGTCGGACGAGCGCCGGCGCGGCGGCCTGGACCATGCCATAGCCGATGGTCCAGAGCGCGACGAAGCCGCTGACCATCGTGAAGCTCCAGCCCGAGGCGTACAGAAAGACCGGGACGCCGACCACGAACCAGACATCGCGCGCGCCGAAGAGGGCAACCCGAGCGGCGGCGAGCAGATTGATGCCGCGGTTCTTGGCAAACAGCTCGCGCGCCGACGCCGAAGCCTTGCTCCTGCCCATCATCGGCGGCACGAAACCGACAACCCCCAGGAGCACGATCGCCAGCAAGCCGGCCATGATCCAGAGCGCGTGCTGGAAGCCCGCGCCCTGCAGCAGCACCCCGCCCAGGAAGAAGCCCACGCCCTTCATCGCGTTCTTGCTGCCCGTGAAAAAGGCAACCCAGCGGAACAGCCGCCCGGAGGCCTCGCCCGCCGTGGCCTTGATCGCCGACTTGCTGGCGGTCTTGGTGAGGTCCTTGGCCACCCCGCAGACACCCTGCGCCGCCACCACCCAGGCCACCGACATCGCGACCGACCAGTCCGGCGAGAGCGCCGACATCAGCAGGAAGCCGCTGATCTCGGTGACCAGGCCGACGGTGAGCATGCGCTTGATGCCATAGCGCGTGGCGAGCCACCCGCCGATCAGGTTGGCCACCACCCCCATCGCCTCGTAGAGCAGGAACAGGAAGGCCAGCGTGAACGGCGAGTAGCCCAGGCGGTAGAAGTGCAGCAGCACCAGCATGCGCAGCGCGCCGTCCGTGAGGGTGAACCCCCAGTAGGCGGCGGTGACGATGGCGTAATTGCGGGTGCCGGCGTGCATGAGCGGCTCAGACCCCGTGACGCTGCAGCTGACAGGCGAGATCGACCATCCGGCAGGCGTAGCCCATCTCGTTGTCGTACCAGGCATAGACCTTCAGCAGGGTGCCGTCGGTCACCATCGTGGAGAGGGCGTCGACGATCGCGCTGCGGGTGTCGCGCGCATAGTCGGCACTGACCAGCGGCCGCTCCTCGTAGCCGAGGATGCCGGCGAGCGGCCCGCGGGCCGCCGCGGCGAACAGCGCATTGACCTCGGCGACACTGGCCTCCCGCCTGAGCTCGAAGACGCAGTCGGTGAGCGAGGCATTGAGCACCGGCGCGCGCACCGCGTGACCGTTGAGCTTGCCCTTGAGCTCGGGATAGATCAGGGCGATCGCGGTGGCGCTGCCGGTGGTGGTGGGGGCCAGGCTGAGCAGGGCGCTGCGCGCGCGACGCAGATCCTTGTGGGGCGCATCGACCACCCCATTGGTGTTGGTGGGATCGTGGATGGTGGTGATCTGGCCGTGCCGGATGCCGATCGCCTCGTGAACCACCTTGACCACGGGCGCCAGGCAGTTGGTGGTGCACGAGGCCGCCGTCACGATCCGGTGCCTTGCCGGCTCATAGCGGTGATCGTTGACACCCACCACGATGTTGAGCACATCGCCGACCTTGACCGGTGCGGCCACGATCACGCGCCGTGCGCCGCGATCGAGGTGGCCTTGCAGGGTCTCGGGGGTGAGGAACTTGCCGGTGCACTCGAGCACCAGGTCCACGCCGAGATCACCCCAGGGGATGTCCGCCGGGCTGGCATGCTCGGAAAAGCCCAGGCGCCGGTCATCGATGCGGACGGCGTCATGGCCGTCAGCGCTGATGCGGCTTCGCCAGCGGCCCTGCACGCTGTCGAACTCGATCAGATGGGCAGTGGCTGCGGCCCCACCTTTCAGCTCGTTGAGATGCACCACCTCGAGCCGATTGCCGGCCCGGGGGTCATCAGCCGGACGCTGTGCCGCGCCCAGCGCCGCACGCAGGGCCAGACGCCCGATGCGACCCATGCCGTTGATGCCCACTCGCAAGATAACGCCCCCGGAAGGAGTACGGCGAACCCGACACGCTAGCGCCGGCTGATGACCCGTTCATGACAGCGACCCGTGATTGCGACAAGGCGAGCGCCCTGGACACGCGCCCTCGCCGGACCGGCCTACCGTTCAGCAGCAGGACCCGCCCGATCGGATCGGGACAGCCACCGGCTTGCCGCGGGCCGCCGGGGCGCAGCAGGCGCTGCCCTGCGCCGAGCCTTCGCTGAACACCGGAATGCTGCCCAGGGTGTGAAAGTGCTCCCAGGCGATGCCCTGCGGATCGGTCACCCAGTGCTTCTCGCTGCGCGCGTAGCAGCAGGTGGTGTCGCCCTCGTTGAGCAGGGCCAGATCGGCGGCCTCGGCCCGTGCCCGCAGGCCCGCGAGTTCTTCGGGGTCATCGGTCTGGAAGCCGAGGTGATCGATGCCGGGCCGGCTGCCGCGGGTGGAGATCGCGAAGTTGATGCGGGGATCGTCGAGCATCCACTTGGCGTAATCGGCCTCCACCCGGGTGGGCTCGGCCGCAAACAGGGTGGAGTAGAAGCCGATGCTCCGGGCGAGATCATCGACATGCAGATGCACATGGAAGCGTTTCATGGGGTTCTCCGGGTCAGCAGGCAGTGCGGCGCCGGGCACCGGCCGGGGCGCAGGGCTTGCCCATGCAGCAGTGCGCCGTGAGATAGACCAGCAGGTCGTTCATGCGACCGAGGGCGGGACGGTAGTGGAGGTTGCGCCCCTCCCGCTCGGCGCTGACCAGATCGGCATGGACCAGCTCCTTGAGGTGGAAGGACAGCGTGGAAGCGGGGATGTCGAGCATGGCCGACAGCGCCCCGGGCGTCATGCCCTGGGGCCCCGCTCCGACCAGCGCGCGAAACACGCGCAGGCGGGCCTGCTGAGCCAGGGCGGCGAGTGCGGCGACAGCAGCTTTCTCGTTCATGTTTCCAAGTTTATAGAAATATAGATGCGTGTCAAGCCATGGAACCGCGCTGGCGCCAGGCCTGCGGCGCTGGCGTAGACTCGCAGACACCGCGCAGCACGGCCGCTCCTGCCGCTCTCCGACCTCCGCTCTCCGCTCTGTTCCCGCGCCATGACCGACATCACCCTGCACCATCAAGGCCGGCGGCTGGCCGCCTCCACCTTCGGCCCGCGCGGCGCGCCGCCGGTCCTGCTGCTGCATGGCGTCACGCAGTGCCGCGACACCTGGGAAGAAGTGGCCCACCACCTCGCGCCGCGGCACGAGGTCTGGACGCTCGACTTCCGCGGCCACGGTCACTCCGACTGGGTGGCCGAGTACGCCATGCAGGGCTTCCTGTCAGACGCGCAGGCCGCGCTCCACGAGATCGGCCGCCCCACGGTGGTCATCGGCCATTCGCTGGGCGGCCTGATCGCCGGGATGCTCGCCATCGAATCGCCCACGCCACTGCGCGCGGCGCTGCTGGAAGACCCGCCCTGGTACTTCGGCGATCCGCAGGAGTACGCGCGCTCCGCCTTCCCCGGCCTGTTCACGCTCATGGGCGCGAACAAGCGCCGCATGGTCGAGGAGGGCGCCGGCCTGGCCGACTACCTGCTGCTGGCACGCAGCGCGCCCTCGCCCATGGGCGGCACCGCCGCCGACCACACCTCGGAGCGACATCTGCTCAGCCGCGCCTCGGCCCTGCACCGGGTCGATCCCCGCATCTACGACTGGCTGTTGCAGCCGCTCGACATCAACCACGCCGATCGCCGCTTCCGCTGCCCGGTGCGGGTCATCCAGGCCGACGGCGGCATGGGCGCGGCGCTGCTGCCCGGCCACGAGCAGCGACTGCTCGCCGCCAACCCGCAGGCCACGGTCATCGCCATGCCGGGATGCGGCCACGGCCCGCACTACACCCGCGCCTTCGAGTCCGCCTTCCTGGCCGAGGTGGACACGCTGCTGATGAGCCTGCCCGCGGCCTGACCCTCACCCCCACCGCCATGCACCCCGCCTCACCCCCGCTCGCCCAGCCGCACATCGGCAAGGAAGTCGTCCTCGAATCGCTCGCCCTGCTGCACCCCACCGCGCAGCTCTATGGGCGCATCCATGTCGGCGCCGGCGCCTCCATCTGGCCCTATGTGGTCATGCGCAGCGAGATGCACGAGATCCGCATCGGCGCGCGCACCAACCTGCAGGACTTCGTGATGGTGCATGTCGGGGTGAGCACCCCCACCGTGGTGGGCGAGGACTGCTCCATCACCCACCATGTCACGCTGCATGGCTGCGAGATCGGCGACCGCTGCCTGATCGGCATCAACGCCACCATCATGGACGGCGCGCGCATCGGCGCCAATTCCATCGTGGCCGGCCACTCCATCGTGATGCAGAACCAGGTCTTTCCGCCCAACTCGGTCATTGGCGGGGTGCCTGCCCGGCTGATCACCACCCGCGACTGCGGAGAAGCCAACCGCCGCAACGCGGTGTTCTACGAGACCATCGCCCGCGGCTATGTCCGCGGCGAGGAACGGCTGTCGCCCG
>JAGWVN010000092.1 GCA_018970865.1 Betaproteobacteria bacterium | reverse complement strand
CGCGCCGCGGCGCGCCCGAGAGACCGAGTCTGCCCGCCCCGCCGCGCGCCCCGATGCCCAGCCTGCCCGCCCCTGACGACGCCGCCCTGGCCGACGCGATCGACGCTGCCCTCGCCGCCAAGACCATGCCGGCCGGTGCACTCGCCGGCATCGCCGAACTCGCCCGCACCATCGGGCTGTGCCAGGGCAGCGTCCGGCCGCAGGTGGAGCGCACCGCCCTGCTGGTGTTCGCCGGCGACCACGGCATCGTGGCCGAGGGCGTGTCGGCCTACCCGGCCGAAGTCACCGCTCAGATGCTCGCCAACTTCGCCGCGGGCGGCGCGGCGGTGAATGTGTTCTGCCGCGCCAACCAGATCGCGCTCGAGGTGATCGACGCCGGCGTGGGCCGGCCCACCGGCAACTTCGCCCGCGAGCCCGCCATGACCGAGGCGCAGGCCCAGGCGCACATCGAGGCCGGCGCGGCAGCGGCGCGCGCGGCGATCGCCCGTCATGGCGCGCAGGCCCTCGGCCTGGGCGAGATGGGCATCGGCAACACCTCCAGCGCGGCCGCGCTCACCGCGCGCCTGCTCGGCCTGGACGCCGACCGGTGCGTGGGGCCGGGCACCGGCCTGGACGCCGCGCGGATGGCCCACAAGCGCGCGGTGATCGCGCGCGCGCTCGCGCGCCACGCCGACGCGACCTCCCCCCTGGCCGCGCTGGCCGCACTCGGCGGCCATGAGATCGCCATGCTGGTCGGCGCGATCGAGGAGGCCGCGCGCCAGCGCTGCGTGGCGGTGATCGACGGCTATGTGGTCACCGCGGCGCTGCTGGTCGCCTGGCGGCGCGATCCGCGGGTGCTGCGCGCCTGCGTGTTCGCGCACCGCTCGGCCGAGCCCGGCCATGCCCACGCCCTGGCCGCGCTCGGCGCAAGACCGCTGCTCGATCTGGGCATGCGCCTGGGCGAGGGTTCGGGCGCGGCGCTGGCCATGCCGCTGCTGCGCGCGGCGGCGCGCATGCTGGTGGAGATGGCCAGCTTCGAGCAGGCCGGCGTCAGCCGGGAGCGGCGCGCATGAGCCGGCCATCGCCCGGCGGCCGGGCGGCCCGCGCCGTGGAGCGCGCATGAGCCCCGCGCGCGAGCTGCGGCTCTTCCTGGTGGCCATGCAGTTCTACTCGCGGCTGCCGGTGCCGCGCGGCCTGCTCGGCTGGATGGGCTGGGACCCGGCCTGGCTGGCCCCGGCCACGCGCTACTTCCCCCTGGTGGGCGTGCTGGTGGCCAGCCTCACCGCCGTGGTCTACGCCGCCTGCGGCGTGGTGCTGCCGCACAGCGTGGCGCTGGCGGTGGCGATCGCCGCCGGCCTGATGCTCACCGGCGCCTTCCACGAGGATGGCCTGGCCGACTATTGCGACGCGATGGGCGGCCACCACGACCGCGAGCGCCTGCTCGAGATCATGAAGGACTCGCGGATCGGCACCTACGGCGCGGCGGCGCTGGTGCTGATGCTGCTCGGCCGCTTCGAGACCCTGGCCGCGCTCGACCCGAGCTGGGTGGGCGTGTCGCTGGTGTGCGCGGCGGCGGCCTCGCGCGGCTGCTCGGTGGCGGTGATGGCCACCCTGCCCTATCTGCGCGACCAGGGGCAGGCGATCGCCAAGCCGATCGCCCAGGGCCTGAAGCCCGCTGACGGCGCTGTGGCCTTCGCGATCGCGCTGGCGCCCTGTGTGCTCGCCGCGCTCTGGACCGGCGAACGGGCGGTGTTCCTCTCGGGGCTGGGCTGCGCGGCGCTGGCCACCGCCTGGCTGCGCCGGCGCATCCGCATCCGGCTGGGCGGCTACACCGGCGACTGCCTGGGCGCGGTGCAGCAGCTCAGCGAGCTCGCCTTCCTGCTCGGCGCGCTGGCGATGATGGCCGCGGGCGACGCGACCCCGATCGAGGTGCCGCCGGTGGAACCGATGGAGTGACCATGAGAGTCTGGCTGATCCGCCACCCCAAGCCGGCCGTGCCCGAGGGCACCTGCTACGGCCGCACCGATGTCGGCACCGATGACGCGCACTTCGCGCAGGTGGTGGCGCGGCTGCGCGACCTGCACGACACTGATCACGGCCCCACGCCGCTGCGGGTGCTGAGCAGTCCGCTGTCGCGCTGCGCGCGGGTGGCGCAGGCCCTGGCCGGCGCGCCCTGGCCGCAGCCCGAGATCGAGCCGCTGCTGGCCGAGATGCACTTCGGCCACTGGGAGGGCCGGCCCTGGAGCGAGCTGCCGCGCGAGGAGATCGATGCCTGGCGCGACGACATCGCCGGCTGGCGACCGCCCGGCGGCGAGACCGTCACCGAGCTGGCCGACCGCGGCTGGCGGGCCCTGCAGTCGCTGGCGCCCGGCGGCGAGCGGGCCGACCCGCAGCGCCCGGCGGTGGCGCTGGTGACCCATGCCGGGGTGATCCTCACCCTGCTCAAGCGGGTGCGCGGCGAGCCGCTGAAGAGCTTCGGCGGCATCCGCATCGACTTCGGCTCGGTGCACGGCCTGGAGCACCGCGACGGCCGCTGGCAGGTGATCAGCGAGAATGTCTGAGGGCGGGGGCGTCAGGTCCGCGCCGCCCGCAGGCCCGGGCGCCTGGGCGGCAGCGCGCGGGCTGCCGCCGCCGGGCGCTCAGCCCTTCTCGTCGCCGCGCTCGCGGTAGTCGCGGAAGGCGGCGTCGCGCTCGCTGAGCAGGCTGCTCACGCTGGCGCCATCGCGACGGAAGCGGCTCATGTAGGCCTTGCTCGGCTCGGTCTGGAAAGCCAGGGCCTGCAGTTCGGTGCCGGCGCGGATCGCGGCGCGCATGCCCATGGCTTCCATGGCCCGGTGCACGCTGCGCTTGTTGATCGCCGCAAGCTCGGTGGGCAGCTTGGCCACCCGCTCGGCCACCGCCAGCACCTCGGCCTCCAGGCGCTCCACCGGGAAGGCCCGGGTGGCCCAGCCCTTCTCGGCGGCCTCGCGGCCGCTCAGCGCATCGCCGGTGAGCATCGATTCCATCGCCTGGCGCATGCCCATCATCCAGGGATGGAACTGCATGTCGGGCGGGCTCATGAGGCGCACCGGCGGATAGCCGATCTGCGCATCCTCGGCCACATAGACCAGGTCGCAGGCGGTGGCCAGCTCGGTGCCGCCAGCCAGGCAGTAGCCATGCACCTGGGCGATCACCGGCTTGGCCAGGTCCCAGACCCGGAACCAGCCCTCGACCACATGACGCGCCCACTGGCCGAGGCCGCCGGCGGTGTGATAGGGCTGCTCAAGGGTGTTGTTGGCGGAGAGGTCATAGCCCGAGCTGAAGGCCGCGCCCGCGCCGCGGATGATGGTGAGCTTCACCTCGGGGTCGCGGTCGTGGGCCTCGAGGGTGGCGAACACCTCGCCGCGCAGGCGGTTGTTCAGCGCATTGCGCTTCTCGGGGCGGTTCAGGGTGATGCGGCGGACCCCGGGCAGCGGGGTGTCGACCAGGATGTGCAGCAGCTCTGCCATGGCGGTCTCACTTCCGGTTCAGGTCGGGGGCGTGATGGCCCGGCATGGCCAGACGGCTGTTCTTGGTGACCGCGAGCGCCGCCGTGGCGCCCTCGTGGGCGAGGATCTTGTCGAGCACCGCCTTGCCGGCCTGCTCGAAGACGCCGCGGTTGCCGATGACGAACTCGCGCGACTCGCGATAGTGGTCGAGCATCCCGTTGAGCTCGGGGATGACATAGCGCGCGACCAGGTCCCAGCTGCGGCGGGTGTTCTCGCGGTTGGCCCAGTCGTGCACGAAGCCGATGACCGTGCCGAAGCCGCCGGTGATCGGGATGAGGGCGCGGATCGCCTTGACCAGGTCATCGGGGGTGCCGATCACCGAGGCCGCGCCGGGCACGAAGGCGGTCTCGTCGACCGCCTCGTCGGGGCTGTTGAAGAACTTGCTGCCCGGCCGCTTGAGGGTCTCGAACACATACTCGTTGTTCCAGCGCATGAGGCCCTCGCCAGCCTCGCGGCGGGCCTGTTCGCGGGTCTCGGCGATGTGCCAGGACAGCAGCACGCGCCAGTCGCGGCGGTTGACGGTGTTGCCGTGCTTGCGGGCGGACTCCTCGGCGAAGCTCCATTGCGTGGCGAGCGCGGCCAGGCCCTCGGTGGAGGTGGAGCCGATGGAGATGACGCCGGTGCCGTGCTTGCCCGCGAGCGTCATGCCCGAGGGGCTGATGGTGGAGGCCACCACCATGGGAATCTTCTCCTGCAGCGGCAGCAGCTGCAGGCGGGCGTCCTTGAGGGTGAACCAGTCGGACTCGTGGGTGAAGCGCTCGCCGCCGGCCAGCAGGCGGCGGATCACGCCCAGGGCCTCGTCCTGCCGATCGCGCTGCACGGCGGGGTCGATGCCCAGGGTGTGGGCGTCAGAGGGCAGCGCGCCGGGGCCGGTGCCGAAGATGGCCCGCCCGCCGGTCATGTGGTCGAGCTGCACGATGCGCTGGGCCACATTGAAGGGATGGTGGTAGGGCAGCGAGATGACGCCGGTGCCGAGCATGATGCGCTGGGTGCGCACGCCGGCCGCGGCCAGGAACATCTCGGGCGAGGCGATGGTCTCCCAGCCGGTGGAGTGGTGCTCGCCGCACCAGAATTCATCGTAGCCGAGGCGGTCGAGGTGCTCGACCAGATCGAGGTCGCTGCGGTACTGCAGCGTGGGATGCTCGCCGATGGGGTGATGGGGGGCGAGGAAGGCGCCGAATCGCAAGCGGCTCATGAGCGGGTCTCCGGTGTGGCGCGGGGCCGGCTGCCCGACGCCTGAACGGCCGATTCTGGCAGTTTCGCCAGATGGTCGCGCCGGTCGGGCGGGTAACTTGGAACCCGCGAAAGCAGGTGTCGCGGATTGAAATCAGCGGGGCGCTGGCGGGAACCGGTCCCGTCAGCGCGGGGCTGGGCTCAGAGGTCCCGCGCGTAGCGCGCCAGCATGGCTTCCTGCGACTCGGGCTCGGCGGCGTCGCCGATCTGGTCGGCGATCATGCGGCCCATGGTGGGCAGCGCCGAGCGCTCGACGCGCGACTGCGGCGACCACAGCGACGAGCGCATCAGCGCCTTGGCGCAGTGCAGGTAGGCCTGCTCAACCGACACCGCGATGACCAGCCGCGGCGGGCGCGAGACGCCGGCAAAGCGCGCGATCAGGGCAGGGTCGTCGCTCAGCCGGGCGCGGCCATTGACCCGCAGGGTCTCGTCCACGCCAGGGACCATGAACAGCAGCCCGAGCCGGCCGGTCTGGGTGATGTTGACCAGGGTGTCGAGCCGGTTGTTGCCGGGGGCGTCGGGCAGCAGCAGGGTGCGGGCATCGGGCGCGTGCACGAAGCCGGGTTCGCCGCCGCGCGGCGAGGCGTCGAGATCGCCGTGCTCGCCGGCGCTGGCCAGCACCACGAAGGGCGAGAGCGCGATGAAGCGCAGGCAGTGGGCGTCGAGCTGGCTCAGCTGCTTGCGCAGCGCGCGCTCCTTGGGGGCCGGGTAGAGGGCGCGCAGCGCCTGGGCGTCGATCATCGGCTCAGGATACCGCCCGGCGCAGGCCGTCGCCAGGGGCGACCCAGGTGCCCGAGAAGCCCGCCACCTGCCCGCCGGTGCCGATCTTGAAGCGGGCCAGCCCAGCGCCGCCGGCGGTGTCGATGCCGCCGAGATCGAGCCGGCGCACGCCGCGCTCGCGCAGCGCGAGCATGGCCTGCCACAACAGCAGGTTGTGGGCGCCGGCTTCGCGACCGCGGGCGTCGGCCCAGCCGACATGGTAGGTGGCGCTGTCGCCGTGCACGAGGAACATCATGCCGGCCACCGCCTCGCGATCGACATCCACCCGCCAGGCCAGCATCGGCTCGGCGCCGGCGGGCGCGGCTGCCTGCCAGGCTGGCACGAAGCCCGGCGGCAGGGCCTGATAGCCACGGCCCTCGCGCTGCGCGAGCTCGCGCTCGAGCAGCCAGCCATACTGCGCCGGCCTGGCGCCCACCCGCTGCGCGCGCAGGCCAGCCCGCTCGGCGGCAGCCAGCCGGTTGCGCCACTTGCCGTGCAGGCCCGCGCGCAAGGCCTCGGGCGTGGCCTGCAGATCGAGCAGCACCACGCTCTGGCCGGTGACCACCCGGTGCAGCCCGGGCAGCGCGTGCGCGCTCGAGGGGCTGAACAGCGTGACCCGCGGGCGTGCCAGCGGCAGCCCGCGGCCGAGCGCGCGGCAGGCGGCGGCGAGCCCGGCCGCGTCGTCATGCGGGGGCAGCAGCAGCGGACCGCGCGGGCACAGCGCCAGGCCGATCAGGCCGCCGAGGCGGCGTCCGAGGAACTGCGCGAGGCCCACGGTGCGCCCTTCGCGCAGCAGGCGGGCGCGCACGCAGACCACGCCGGCCGCGGCCATCGCCTGGCCGTAGGCCCAGGACTGCTGCAGCGGACCGACTGCGGTACGATGCAGCGCGTCCCATTCCCCGCGTTCGATGTCGTTCCAGCGTACCTGCATCCGCGCAGTCTAACCGCCGCCCGCGTCGTGAAGCCCCCTCTGCAGACCGTCCTCGGCCACCGCATCGCGCCGCCGCGAATCACCGCGCGCGCCGTGCTGCTGCTGATCGCCTGGATCGGCCTGCCGGTGCTGGCGCTGGGCATGGCGCTGGACCTGGCCACGCAGTGGCTGTTCGGCTGGTGCGTGGGGCTGTGGTGCCTGGCGAACTGAACCGGCCGCCGCATCCCGGCCATCCCTGCCCAGGAGACCCTCCTTGCCCGACCGCGATCTGATCTCGATGCTGCGCCGGCTGGCCGGCGCGCAGCCCGACGCCCTGGCCTTTCGCACCGAGGAGCGCACCTGGCGCTTCGACACGGTGCGCGACACCGCCTGGCAGATCGGCCAGGCGCTGCGCGCCGAAGGCATCGGCCCGGGCGATCGCGTGGCCTGCCTCACCCGCCATGTCATCGAGACCACGCTGCTCACGCTGGGCGCGGCCAGCATCGGCGCGGTGTGCATGCCGGTGAACTGGCGGCTGTCGGCGCAGGAGGCGGCCTACATCCTCGCCAACGGCGGGGCGCGCCTGCTGATCACCGACGCGATGTTCGCGGCCACCGCGCGCGCGGCCGCGCCACCCGGGCTGCGGCGGCTGCTCGCGGTGGACGACTGTGAAGGCCTCGACGGCTTCGAGGCCTGGTACCGGGCGCAGCCGGCCACCGACCCGGGCTGGCTGCCCGACCCCGACAGCACCGCGCTGCAGCTCTACTCCTCCGGCACCACCGGCCTGCCCAAGGGCGTGGAGCTCAGCCACCGCAACCTGTGCGTGAACACCGAGGAAACCGGCGCGCAGATCGGCTTCAACGGCCGCGAGCACGCGATGTTCAACGCCCTGCCGCCCTTCCACATCGCCGGCGTGGGCCTCACCCTGCTCACCCTGGGCCGCGGCGGCCTGTCGGTGTGCATGCCGGAGTTCGATCCGCCGCGCATCATCGCCGCGATCGGCGAGCACAAGGTCAGCCACCTGTTCCTGGTGCCGGCGATGATCCTCGCCCTGGTCAACACGCCGGGGGCCGAGCGCGGCGACTACCGCTCGCTGCAGTCGATCTCCTACGGCGCGGCGCCGATCAGCGAGAGCGTGCTCGCCGCGGCCACGCGGCTGTTCGGCTGCGGCTTCATGCAGCTCTACGGCCTCACCGAAACCACGGGCGCGATCGTGTATCTGCCGCCGGCCGATCACGACCCCGACGGCCCGCGCCGGCATCTGATGCGCTCGGCCGGGAAGGCCGGCCGGCTGGTGGGCCTGCGCATCGTCGACACCGCCACCGGCCGCGACCAGCCCGAGGGCGAGGTCGGCGAGATCTGGATCCGCTCGCCGCAGAACATGCTCGGCTACTGGGGCAACCCCGAGGCCACCGCCCAGGCCTTCCCCGAGGGACGCGACGCGCAGGGCGGATGGTTCCGCACCGGCGATGCCGGCTATCTGCGCGAGGGCTATCTGTTCATCCACGACCGGATCAAGGACATGGTGATCTCGGGCGGCGAGAACATCTACCCGGCCGAGGTCGAGAACGCGCTGATGAAGCACCCGGCGGTGGCCGACTGCGCCGTCATCGGCGTGCCCGATGCCAGGTGGGGCGAGTCGGTGAAGGCCTGCGTGGTGCTGCGCGAGGGCGCAACCGTCACCGAGCGCGAGATCATCGACTTCATGCGCGCGCAGATCGCGCACTACAAGTGCCCGAAGTCGGTCGACTTCCTCGCCGCGCTGCCGCGCAATCCCAGCGGCAAGCTGCTCAAGTATGTGCTGCGCCAGCCCTACTGGGCGGGGCGCGATCGCGCGGTCAGCTGACCCGCCCTCTTCCACCGGAGCGCGCCGCCGGCGCGCCCCGCCTGCTGCGCCTGCGGAGACCGCCATGTCCGAACCCGTGCTCACCGTCGAGAAATCCCCCGAGGGCTATGCCGTCCTCACCCTGAACCGGCCCGGCGCCATGAACGCGCTCTCGCTGGAACTTCGCAACACACTCGCCCGGACCGTCGACGCCCTGGAGGCCGACCCCGAGGTGCGGGTGCTGATCCTCACCGGCGCCGGCCGGGCCTTCACCGCGGGGCTCGACCTGAAGGAGCTCGGCACGCGCGGCCTGGTCTCGGCCTCGACCGCGTCGATGAACGACGCGGTGCAGATCGACGATCCGGTGCGCGCGATCGGCCGCTTCAGCGGTCCGGTGATCGGCGCGATCAACGGCCCGGCCATCACCGGCGGCTTCGAGCTGGCGCTGGCCTGCGATGTGCTGCTCGCCTCCACCCAGGCGCGCTTTGCCGACACCCATGCGCGGGTCGGCGTGATGCCGGGCTGGGGCCTGTCGCAGAAGCTCAGCCGCGCGATCGGCGTGTACCGTGCCAAGGAGCTCTCGCTCACCGGCAACTTCCTGTCGGCCGAGCAGGCCCTGGCCTGGGGCCTGGTCAACCGGGTGGTGGCCCCCGAGGAGCTGATGCCGCAGGCACGCGCGCTCGCCCGCGACATGCTCTCGGTGATCCCGCAGATGCTGGTCTCGTACAAGAAGGTGATCGACGACGGCTTCGCAGCCTCGTTCGGCGAGGGCATGGCCATCGAACGGCAGCGCGCCGGCGAGGCCAACGGGGCGGTGCGAGCCGAAGACATCGAGCAGCGGCGCGAGGCCGTGCGGGCGCGCGCGCACGCCCAGGGCGCGGGCCGCTGAGACCGCGCTACTTCAGGCGCAGATCCACCCGCGGCCCGCTGGCCGCGGCCTCGCCGTGCGCGGGCTTCTCCGGGGCGGCGCCGGCCGTCGCCGCGGCCGCGGCGACGGGCGCGCCCCCGGCCACCAGGAAGATGCGGTCGCCGGCCACCCCGCCCTGCTCACTCAGCCACTCCTTGACCGCGAGCGCCCGCGCGCTGGCGAGATCGGCAAGCTGCGCCGGCGTGACCTCGATCGCAGCCATCAGGGCGGCCTCCATCTCGGCCACGGGCAGCTCCGCGGGCTGACCCGCCGCCGCGCGAGGCCGAACCAGACCGGCAGCCTGGTGAACCAGACGAAGCAGCGGCAGCCGCTCGGCGGGCTCGATCGGCACGGTGTCGATGCCCCCGGCCGGCACCACGGTGCGGGTCTCGCGCAGCTTGGCGGTCTTGAGCCGACGCTCGAGCAGCAGGCGCCGCAGCGCCGGCTCGTCGACCAACGGATCGGCGTGGCCGGTGAGGTCGAGCCGCAGGCCCGGCCGATCGGCCATCGCCTTGCCCATGGCGCGCAGGCGTGACTCCGACTTGCCGGCGATCGCGATGCGCCCGGGCTCGAAGGGCACGCTGGCATGCTCCTCGGCATCGCCCCCGAACAGGCCGGCGAGCATGCTGAAGGGCGCGGTCACCGCCTTGACGATCAGGTTGAAGATGATCCGCAGCACCAGACCGCCGACGCTGAAGTCGGGGTCGTCGAGCGAGCCGCCGATCGGCAGGTTGACATCGATCACCCCGTGCCGGTCCTTGAGCAGCGACACCGCGAACAGCACCGGCAGCTGAGTGGCGGTAGCGCTCTCCACCCGCGGACCGAATGTGAGCTGATCGAGGGTGATGCGGTTCTCGGCGCGCAGCTGGCGGTCTTCGATGCGGTACTGCAGATGCGCCGAGAGCTTGCCCTTCTCGATGCCGTAGCCGAGGTACTTGACGGCATAGGGCGTGGTGCGCGGCAGGTCGATGTCGGTGGCGCGGGCGTCGATGTCGAGCTGCAGCACCCGGGCGAAGGGATTCACCCGCCCGGTGATCTCGACCCGGCCGGCGTTGTCGACGCGGCCGCGCAGCTCGAGATCGCCGGCCGTGTCGGGCGCCAGCGCCGAGATGCCGCCGACCAGGCCGGTGATGTTGGCCGAGTAGTTGGGCTTGATGAAAAAGTCGCTGAAGTCGACATTGCCGTTGGTGAAGGACACCCGGCCGATGCGCACCGGCAGCGCGGCGCGGGCGCTGGCATTCACCACCCGCACCGGATTGGCCATCGACGGATCGGGGGCCGCCTCGGCGGCCACCGGCGGCGGGTCGGCGCGCAGCGCGGCCCGGGCGGCGGCGCTGCCGGGGCCCGCGGCGGCGCTGCCGGGGCCGGCGGCGCTGGCCGCGCCGGCCGGCTCCTCGGGGCGGGCCACCAGCTCGCGCAGGTTCAGCCGGCCATCGGGGCGCAGGATCAGCCGCACGAAGAAGTCGGCCAGCGCCACCTGCCCGATCTCGACCTTCAGCGGCTCCGACACCACCTCGGTGCGGGCCAGCGCCAGGGATTTCCAGCGGAAGAGCTCCTCGCCGCTGGCGCGGTCGAAGGCCTCGACATCGGTGACCGAGGCATCGCCATTCCAGCTGATGGTGGGACTGCCGTCGGCACGGGTGGCCAGCGCGAGATCGCCGCTGGCGGTGACGCGGCCGGAATTCAGCGTGAAGGTGATGAAGGGCGCCACCAGCGGCTGGGCAGGCAGCAGGCTGAGCGCCCAGGCATCCACCCGCAGCTGCGCGGCAAGCGGCGACAGGCTCAGGCTGCCCTGGGTCTGCAGGCTGCCGTTGCGTCCGACGCCGGCCTTCAGGGCCAACCGCGCCTGGGCGCCGGGGGCGCTGCTCGCGCCCTCGAGCTGCAGGCCGAGCTGGCTGATGACCAGATCGCCGCCGGCCTGCTGTTCCTTCTCGGAGAGCCCGGCGTGGCGCAGCGTGGCGCCCAGGCCCGACACCGCCAGCTGCCCCAGCTGCCAGCGCCAGGGCCTCGCGGCGGAGGCCGGCGCGGTTGCGGGTGCGGATGCGGTCACGGGTGCAGTCGCGGGTGCAGATGCCGGGGCGGTGGACGCCGCGCGCGCGCTGGCGGGCGCCACGTCCGGCGGCCGCAGCGCCTCGATCAGGTCGATGCGGCCATCGGCCAGGCGCTGGATCGCGAGCTCGCCGCCCTCGATGCCGAAGCGCCGCACCGCGATCGAGCGGGCCGTCAGATCGAGGTCGAGGCCGGCCAGCGTCACCGTGGGCAGGCGCAGGAGGTCGCGCGCGCCGCCGCGCTCGCGCATCGCGAGCGAGCGCAGCTCGGCCGACAGGCCGCTGATGCTCAGCCGGGTCTCGCCGGCCTGCTCGCGCAGCGCAATGGCCGTGCGCACGCCGAGCCGGCCATCGACCGCATCGAGTCGCAGGTGAGGTTCGGCCAGCCACCACCAGCGCTTCAGCGACAGCCCCGCGAGCGCGACCTGAGCGTCGAGCCGCAGGGGCTGCGCCACGAGGCTGGCCCGGGCCTGCAGCGTCTCGCCGGAATCGAGGCCGAGGCGCAGCGTGAGCGGCATCGGCTCGCCGGCCTGACTGCCGAAGCGGCCGAGCGTGGCGCGCAGGTCCTTGACGCGCAGCGCGAGCGGCCGCGGCGCGAAGCGCTGATCGCGCAGGTCGATCGCGCCGCCCTGGATGTCGAGCGACTCGACCGACCAGGCCACGGCGGGGGCATCCGGCTTGTCGGCAGAGGGCGGCTTCGCGGGTTGCGGCGCCGGCAGCGCATCGAGCACGGCCTGGAGGAAGCGAGTCTGTCCGGCCCGCCGGTGCAGCGTGAGCGCCGGCTGCTCGAGCACGACCTCGCCGATCTGGTAGCGGGCGGCCAGGGGCTGCAGGGAAAGACTGCCGACGCGCAGGGCCGGCAGGGAGAGCAGCGGCGCGCCGCCCGGCTCGCGCAGCTCGACGCCGGTGAGTTCGGCCTTCGCGCTGACATCGAGCTCGGGCGCGCCCTGCGGCGGACGCGAGAAGCTCAGGCTGGCGCTGCCGGCCAGCCGGGCCGAGCGCACCTCCACCGGCAGGCGCATCGGCAGGTAGCGCAGCCAGGCGACGAGATCGAGCGGCGCGAGGCTCAGTTCGGCGCGGGTGGGCAGCTGCGGATCGAAGGGCCGGGTGCTTGCGCTGAGGGAAATCTCGGCGCCGTCCAGTCGCCCCGACGCGCTGGGGGTGACCGGCTGGTCGCGATCCTCGGGAAAGCCCGAGAGCCGGGGCAGATCGACCCGCAAGGCCTCGATGCGGTGCTCGCCGCCGAGCTGGCGGTCGCTGAACAGCAGGTCGCCGCCACGCAACGCGACGCCGGTCAGCAGGAAGGACGGCGGCGGCTCATCGGGCCGCGCAGGCCGCTCGCGCAGGCGGCGCAGCACATCGTCCCAGCTGAGCGATCCGTCGGCCTGCCGCACCACGCGCAGCCGCGGCTCGGTGAGACGCAGCGCCGTGACCATCGGGGCGCGCCGCGCGAGCGAGGCCCAGGCCAGTTCGACTTCCGCACGGGCCAGCGAGAAGGCGGGGGCATCCCCGCCGCCGGCCTCGGCCACCCGCAGATCGGTGACGGCGGCGCGCAGGCGCGCAATGTCGATCTCGACATCGCCCAGCGTCACGGCGCGCCCAAGCGCCTCGCCGAGCAGCGCCGGCAGATGGCGCCTGGCGAGCGCCGGTCCGCCGAGATGGATGGCCGCCGCCAGGGCCCCCAGCAGCAGGACGAGCGCCAGCGCGACGAGCAGTCCGCGACGGATCCAGCGCCGGCCGTGGCTCATGCCCGGCCCCCCGGCCGGCAAGGACGCGCGCGGGAGTCCGCGCCGACGGCAGACGATCGCGCCTGCCCGGGCGCGCCGGCGTCACCCGCCACGGCCCCTCCTCGCGCGCGCTCCCGAACTCTGGGCGCCACGGCGCCGCTGGCGCCGGCGCGCCGCGCCTGCCCTGTCACTGCCGCCCCTTCATCCTTCCGACCGCGGGATTGAACCATGAGCGGGCGGTCGTCTCAATCCGCCTCGCCCTTGCGCAGGGCCAGGCGCGAGGCACGGCGATCGGCGCGGCGATCGGGCCCATGGGCCCCCGCCTTGCGGGCGCGGGCCGCCATCGCCAGCGGATTGCGCGGCTTGAAGCTGCCCGCCACCAGCTCGCGTTTGCGCTGCCGCGAGGAATTCACGGCCTGGCCCCTCGGTCAGGGCCCCCGAGGGCCCGGTCAGAGCACATAGCGGGCGAGGTCTTCGCGCTGGGCGACGCCGGCCAGCCGCTGCTCGACATAGGCGGCGTCGATCACCAGGGTCTGGCCACCGAGCCGGCTGGCCCCGAAGGAGACCTCCTCGAGCAGGCGCTCCATGACGGTATGCAGCCGCCGCGCGCCGATGTTCTCGGTGGTCTCGTTGACCTGGGCGGCGATCTCGGCCAGGCGGCGCACGCCCGAGACCGCGAAGTCGAGCCGCACCTGCTCGGCCGCGAGCAGCGCCTGGTACTGGCGGGTGAGGCAGTTGTCGGTGCCGGTGAGGATGCGCTCGAAGTCTTCCACCGACAGGGAATCGAGCTCGACCCGGATCGGGAGCCGGCCCTGCAGCTCGGGGATGAGGTCGGAGGGCTTGGCGAGGTGGAAAGCGCCCGAGGCGATGAACAGGATGTGATCGGTGCGCACGATGCCGTGGCGGGTGGTGACCGAGGTGCCCTCGATCAGCGGCAGCAGGTCGCGCTGCACGCCCTGGCGGGAAACATCCGGGCCCTGCAGCTCGGCGCGGGTGGCGATCTTGTCGATCTCGTCGATGAACACGATGCCGTCGTTCTCGACCGCCGCCACGGCCTGGGCGCGGATCTCGTCCTCGTCGACCAGGCGGCCGGCTTCCTCGTCGGCCAGCAGCTTCATGGCCTCGGCCACCCGAACCCGGCGGGTCTTGCGCCGGCCGGCGCCGAGCTGACCGATCATGCCCTGGATCTGGCGGGCGAAATCCTCCATCCCGGGCGGCGTGAGCATGCCGTCGGGGGCGGCCGGCGAACCGCCGGCAAGCTCGATCTCGATCTCGCGGTCATCGAGCTCGCCCTCGCGCAGCCGCTTGCGCAGCTTCTGGCGGGTGGCGGAATCCGGCGCATCGCGGGTCGGCGGCTCATCGGCGCCGAAGCCGAAAGGCGAGGCCGCGGGGCGCGGCCCGGGCAGCAGCACATCGAGCACGCGGTCTTCGGCGGCATCGAGCGCGCGCTGGCCGAGCCGGCGCTTGGCCTGATCGCGCACCATCTTGATGGCCGCATCCATGAGGTCGCGGATGATGGTGTCGACATCGCGCCCCACATAGCCCACCTCGGTGAACTTGGTGGCCTCGACCTTGATGAAGGGCGCCCCGGCAAGCCGCGCCAGCCGGCGCGCGATCTCGGTCTTGCCCACGCCGGTCGGTCCGATCATCAGGATGTTCTTGGGCGTGATCTCGTGGCGCAGCGGCTCGGGCACCTGCTGGCGACGCCAGCGGTTGCGCAGGGCCACGGCCACGGCGCGCTTGGCCCTGGGCTGGCCGACGATGTGGCGATCGAGCTCGGAGACGATCTCCTCGGGGGTCATCTGCGTCATGGTCACGCCCTCCTAGCCGAGGGTCTCGATGGTGTGCTGCTGGTTGGTGTAGATGCACAGGTCGCCGGCAATGGACAGCGCCTTGCGCACGATCGCCTCGGGGTCGAGCTCGGTGTTGTCGAGCAGCGCCCGCGCCGCAGCCTGGGCATAGGCCCCGCCGGAGCCGATCGCCACCAGCCCGTCCTCGGGCTCGAGCACATCGCCGTTGCCGGTGACCACCAGCGAATGCTGGGCATCGGCCACCGCGAGCATCGCCTCGAGCCGACGCAGGCCGCGGTCGGTGCGCCAGTCGCGGGCCAGTTCGACCGCCGCGCGCAGCAGATGGCCGCCGTGCTTGTCGAGCTTGGACTCGAAGCGCTCGAAGAGCGTGAAGGCATCGGCCGTGCCGCCGGCGAAACCGGCGAGCACCCGGTCGTGATGCAGCCGGCGCACCTTGCGCGCGCCATGCTTGATCACGATGTTGCCGAGGGTGACCTGGCCGTCGCCGCCAAGGGCGACCCGCGCGCCGCGGCGCGCCGACAGGATGGTGGTGCCGTGAAACTGTTCCATGGTCAGGGATCGGCGGGCCCGCGCGGCGACAGCCGCGGGCGCCGCGCCAGGCGCGGTGAGTGAAGCGGCGCAGTGTACCGGGTGGGTGCGGACCGCGGCAGTCGTCCGCGCAAGCCGCGACAGGCGCCAGCCAGGCGGGCGGCGCGGGCGGCCGCTAGTGGTGCTGCCGGCGCACCCGGACCAGCTCGTGAATGCCCATGACGACCAGCAGGGCCTCGACCACATGGCTGGGCTCGTCGATGACGACGGTGCGGTCGGCGTTCTTCAGGGCGACGATCTCGTTGAGCAGTTCGCCCGCGGCGACGAAGTCCAGGCGCCGCAGTTCGCGGGCGTCGAGGATCACCCGCGTGCGGGCGCCGGCAAAGTCCCGCAGCAGGCCGAGCTCGGTGGCGATCAGGCCGGCGAGCTCTCCCCGCAGGTGCAGGGCGTCGGCATCGGCGGTGCTGGCCAGGGCTGGCGCCACCGGCGAGGCCGGCTCCTCGACGGGCACGCCCAGGCTGTCGGGCGACACCGACCGGGCGACCGCAGGCAGGGGATCGGTGGCCAGCGAGATCTCCACCTGGGGCGGCACCGGTTCCCAGGACGGTGGCGACACCTCGTAGGTGACGCAGTAGTCGATGCTCAGGTCCTCGAAGGCCTGCTGCTCGCCGAGCAGGCGCAGCGCGGTGAGCGCCAGGCGCCAGCCACCGGTGTCGGGATCGCGACGGCCGGTCTCGATCAGCCCCCGCGCGATCTCGGCCAGGCGCGCGGCGCCGCGCACGGTGAGCGGCTTGTTGCCGCGGATGAAGAGCTCGAGCAGATCGACCAGTTCGGTCGCCTGGGCCGGTTCGATGCGGGTGAGCGCGGCGAAATCGAGGAGGACCGCGCGCTTCTGCTGCTGCGCACGGCGGGCCTGTTCGAACGCCTTGGCCGAATCGGGGCCGACCACGCTGCCCAGCGACACGGGCAGGGCCGCCGCAACGCGCCGCGGAGCGGCTTGCGCCGGCACCACGCCGCGCCAGGCCGGCGGCGAGGTCTCGAAGCGGGCGGCGAAGGCCACCGAGCGCGCGTCGAAGTCGGCGCGCCGGTTGAGGTACTGGAGGATGTCGAGCAGCATGCGCCAGGCCGGACGAAGCGCCTCGCCGAGGTCATCGCGGGCGATGGCCGCCTCGAGGGTCTCGGCCGCCGCCTGCGCCTGCTCGTTGGCGAACAGGATGGCCGCCTCTTCAAGGTCGGGCGGCAGCGCCGACACCGAGACCTGGATGCCCTCGGTGTCGGGGCTGTCGGCAGCGGCGCGCCGGCGGGGCCGGGCGGCGGCATCGGTCTGGCCCGGGTACTCGAAGACCAGTGGCGCGACCTCGGTCGACCGGGGCCGGGCATCGGGCAGCGCCTCGCGGGGAGCAACGGCCACCGCGGCCGCAGGCTGACGAGCGGGCGCGGGCGGCCGGGCCGGCGCCAGGCGCCTGTCGGGGGCGGGAGG
>JAGWVN010000091.1 GCA_018970865.1 Betaproteobacteria bacterium | reverse complement strand
TGCCGCTTCGGCTACCGCGACAGCGTCTTCAAGCAACCCGGCGGCGAGCGCTGGCTGATCCTGAGCCTGACGCTGCGGGTGGGCCCGCAGTTCGCGCCGATGCTGAGCTACGCGCCGCTGGCCGCTGCGTTCGCCGGTTGCGCCACGCCGCCCTCGGCCGCCGCGGTGGCCGCGGAGGTGCGCCGCATCCGCGCCTCACGCCTGCCTGACCCGGCACGCATCGGGAACGCCGGCAGCTTCTTCAAGAACCCGGTCATCGGCGCCGCGCTCGGGCAGGCGCTGCGCGAGCGCCACCCCGGCTTGCCCATGCACCCCGAGGGCGGCACTGCGGGCGAGGCCCGCGTCAAGCTCTCGGCCGGCTGGCTGATCGAGCAGTGCGGCTGGAAGGGACATCGCATCGGCGATGCCGGCGTTCATGCCGATCATGCCCTGGTGCTCGTCAACCACGGCCATGCCAGCGGGGCCGAGCTGCTGACGCTGGCGATGGCGATCCGCGACAGCGTCCACGAACGATTCGGGCTCTGGCTGGAGCCTGAACCCCGGATCGTGGGCGGGGCGTGAGCCGCAGCGCCCCGGTGCTTCGCGCCCCGCCCTCAGGGCTGCTCGCGGCGGAACACCCAGTGTCGTTCGTCGGAGGCGTCCGCGTCGTGGCGATAGCCCTCCACCGCGAAGGCCTTGAGATCCTCGGGGTCGGTGAGGCGCTGCTCGGCGGCAAAGCGGGTCATCAGGCCGCGGGCGCGCTTGGCCGAGAAGCTCACCACCTTCCAGCCGCCGGCGCGCCGCTCCTGGAACACCGGCTGCACCACCCGGTGGCCGAGGCTGTCGGCGCGGGCCGCGCGGAAGTACTCGTCGGAGGCCAGGTTCACCAGCACCGGCCGGCGCTGCGCGTCGAGCGCGTCACGCAGCGCCTGGGCGATCCGGTCGCCCCAGAAGGCGTACAGGTCGCGCCCTCGCGGATTGGCCAGCCGCGTGCCCATCTCGAGCCGGTAGGGCTGGATCAGATCCAGCGGCCGCAGCAGGCCGTAGAGGCCCGACAGGATGCGCACATGCGACTGCGCCCAGGTGAGGCCGGCGCTGCCCAGCGAGGCCGCCTGCAGGCCTTCGTAGACATCCCCCGCGAAGGCCAGCGCCGCCGGCCGCGCGTTGGCGGGCGTGAAGGGCGGCTGCCACAGGCGAAAGCGCTCGGCGTTCAGCTCGGCCAGGGGCTCGGAGATGTCCATCAGGACGCCGATCTCGGCGGACGGCAGGCCGCGCAGCTGCTCGACCAGCATTGCCGAGGCGTCGAGCATGGTGGGCTGCGAGTGGCGGCGCGTGGGCAGACGCGACTCGAAGTCGAGAGTCTTGGCAGGCGACAGGACGATCAGCATCGGCTTCTCCGGACGAAGCGGCGATTATAGGGACCGCCCCATGAGCGACGCGGTGGTGATCGACACCAACATCTGGCTGGACTGGCTGGTGTTCGGCGACCCTGGCGTGACCCGGCTGCGCGCCGCCGTGGCTGCGGGCCGCCTGCGAGTGATGGCCACGCCGGTGATGCGCGCGGAGCTGCTCGCGGTGCTGGAGCGCCCGATGATCCAGGCACGACATGGCGATGCCCTCGCCTGCCTCGCGGGCTTCGATGCCGTGGCCACGATCCATCCGCCCGCGCCGGCCTGCGGCCTGCGCTGCACCGACCCGGACGACCAGGGCTTCATCGACCTGGCCTGCCATCTGCGCGCCGGGTGGCTGATCAGCAAGGACCGCGCGCTGCTGCGCCTTGGCCGACAGGCCCGCGCCAGACATGGCCTGCGGGTGCTGACGCCGACGCAGTTCGACGCTGCCTATAATCTGCCGCCCAGCGCCCTGCCCGAGTCGCCATGAACCCACCTGCCGCCCCCGTCATCCAGAGCAAGCTTCCCGAGGTGGGCACCACCATCTTCACGGTGATGTCGGCGCTGGCCGCCGAGCACGGCGCGGTCAATCTCGGCCAGGGCTTTCCCGACTTCCACTGCGACCCTGCTCTGCTCGACGCGGTCGACCAGGCCATGCGGGAAGGCCGGAACCAGTACCCGCCGATGAGCGGCGTGCCCGAGCTGCGGCAGGCCATCTCGGCCAAGCTGGCCACGCTCTACGGCGCGCGTTATCACCCCGACACCGAGATCACGGTCACCGCGGGGGCCACCCAGGCGATCTTCACCGCGATCATGGCCGTGGTGCGGGCCGGCGACGAGGTGATCGTCATCGAGCCGATGTACGACAGCTACCTGCCGAACATCGCCCTGGCCGGCGCCACCGCGGTATGCGTGCCCATGCGCGATGACTTCACCATCGACTGGCCGGCGGTGCAGGCCGCGGTCACGCCGCGTACCCGCGCCATCCTGGTCAACTCGCCGCACAACCCCAGCGGCCGGATCTTCACGCCCGAAGACCTCGCCACCCTGGAGCGCATCGCCATCGAGCACGACCTGTTCGTGATCGCCGACGAGGTCTACGAGCACATGGTGTTCGACGGTCGCGCACACTGTTCGGCCGGCAGCCGGCCGGCGCTGGCGGCGCGCAGCTTCGTGATCTCGTCGTTCGGCAAGACCTACCATGTCACCGGCTGGAAGGTGGCCTACTGCGCGGCGCCGGCCGCGCTCACCGCCGAGTTCCGCAAGAGCCACCAGTTCATCGTATTCACGGTGAACACGCCGGCCCAGGTGGGGCTCGCCCGCTACATGGCCAACCCCGCGCCCTATCTCGAGCTGCCGGCCTTCTACCAGCGCAAGCGAGACCTGTTCCGCGAGGGGCTGGCCGGCACCCGCTTCCGTCTGCTGCCCTGCGAGGGCACCTACTTCCAGGTGGCCAGCTACGCGTCGATCTCCGATCTGCCCGAGGACGCCTTCGCGCAATGGCTCACCCGCGAGATCGGCGTGACCGCGATCCCGATGTCGGCCTTCTACCGCTCGCCGATCGACCGTCGTCAGGTGCGATTCTGCTTCGCCAAGCGCGACGAGACGCTCCAGGAGGCGCTGAGCCGGCTGGGGCGGCTGTGAGCGGCCGACGCTCGCTCCTGATCGGCACCCTGGGCGGGCTCGGCGCGCTGGCCGGCTGCGGCGTGGTGCCGCTGCCCACGCTCACGCCGCCGACGCTGTCGGTGAGCGGCCTCGAGCCGGTGGACGCCAGCCGCGAGCAGCTGCGCTTCAATGTGCGGGTGAGCGCCACCAACCCGAACAGCAGCCCTCTGCCGATACGCGCGCTGGGCTTCGCCGTGGAGGTGGGCGGGGTCGAGATCGCCCAGGCGGTGGCCGCCGAGGCGCCCTTCGAGCTGCCCGCCAGGGGCAGTCGGGAGATCACGCTCGCCTTCACCAGCCCGACCGGCCGACTGCTGGAGGCCGCGCGTCGCCTGCCGCTGAGCAAGATCGACTATCGGCTGCATGGCACGGCCACCTGGGGGCCGCTCGCCATCCGAATTCCCTTCGAGCGCAAGGGCGAGCTCGACCCGCTGCGCCTGCTGATGCGACGGCCGGCCGGCACGCCCGCACCGGGCGGCTGAGTCAGCCACCCGGCGCCGCGCCGCCTACTTCACATCCTGCAGGCGCTTGCCCTCGGCGGCCAGCCGCTGCAGCAGCGGCGAGAGCACGAACTCCGGACCGAGCTTGGGCGCGTAGGCATTCAGGCGCTCGACCACATGGGCCAGGCCCACGGTGTCGCCATAGAACATCGGACCGCCGCGGTACACCGGCCAGCCGTAGCCGTTGATCCAGACGATGTCGATGTCGGAGGCGCGCAGCGCGATCTTCTCCTCGAGGATGCGGGCGCCCTCGTTGATCATCGGGTACACGCAGCGCTCGAGGATCTCCTGCTCGCTGATCTCGCGCGGCGCGTTGCCGGCGCGGGCGGCGAACTCGCGCACGATCTTCTCGGTGACCGGCGAAGGCCGGGCATTGCGCTGCTCGTCGTAGTCGTAGAACCCGCCGCCGGTCTTCTGGCCGCGCCGGTCCATCTCGCAGAGCACCTCGCGCACCGTGGCGCCCCTGGAGGTTTCTCGCGACCAGCCGATGTCCAGGCCGGCGAGGTCGGACATGGCGAAGGGGCCCATCGGCAGACCGAAGTCATAGAGGACCTTGTCGATGTCCCAGGGCATGGCGCCCTCGTTGAGCATGGCCTGCGCCTGCAGCGAGCGGGCCCGCAGGATGCGGTTGCCGATGAAGCCCGGGCACACCCCCGAGACCGCGCCGATCTTGCCGATCTTCTTGCCGATCTGCATGGCGGTGGCCAGCACCGACTTGGAGGTCTTCTCGCCGCGGACAACCTCCAGCAGGCGCATGACATTGGCCGGCGAGAAGAAGTGCATCCCGACCACCGCCTCGGGCCGTGACACCGCCGTGGCGATCTCGTTGACATCGAGCGCCGAGGTGTTGGTGGCCAGCACCGCGCCCGGCTTGGCGATCTTGTCGAGCTTGGCGAAGACCTCCTTCTTCAGCGCCATGTTCTCGAACACCGCCTCGATGATCAGGTCGCAGTCGGCGAGCGACTCGAGCGACAGCGAGCCGGTCAGCAGCGACATGCGCTTGTCGACATCGGCCATGGTCAGACGGCCGCGCTTGGCGGTGGTCTCGTAGTTGCGGCGGATGACCGACAGGCCGCGGTCGAGGGCGTCCTGGCGGGTCTCGACCAGGGTGACCGGAATGCCGACATTGGCGAAGTTCATCGCGATGCCACCGCCCATGGTGCCCGCGCCGATCATGCCCACCTTGCGCACCGGCACGAGCGGGGTGTCCTCGGGCACATCCGGGATCTTCCAGACCTGGCGCTCGGCGAAGAACACATAGCGCTGGGCGGCCGACTGGGTGCCCGACATGAGTTCCATGAAGAGCTGGCGCTCGACCTTCATGCCCTCGTCGAAGGGCAGGTTGACCGCCGCCTCGACGCAGCGGATGTTGTACTCGGGCGCCAGGAAGCCGCGGAACTTGCGGGCGTTGGCCTTGCGGAACTCCGCGAAGATCTCGGGCTTGCCCCGCGCCGCGATCATCTTCTCGTCGGACTCGCGCACCTTCTTGAGCGGCCGGTTCTCGGCCACGATTCGCCGCGCCAGGGCGATCGCGCCGGCGCGCAGCTCGCCCTCGGGCACGATCTCGTCGACCAGGCCCATCTCCAGGCACTGCGCCGCGCCGACATGCTGGCCCGAGGTCATCATCTCGAGGGCCTTGGCCGCGCCCACGATGCGCGGCAGCCGCTGCGTGCCACCGGCACCGGGCAGCAGGCCAAGATTCACCTCGGGCAGACCGCACTTGGCCGAGGGCACCGCCACCCGGTAGTGGCAGCACAGCGCCACCTCGAGGCCGCCGCCGAGCGCGGTGCCGTGGATGGCGGCGACAACCGGCTTGGGCGAGTTCTCGATCGCGTCCTGGGCCTCCTTCAGGCCCGGCTCGCGGGGCGGCTTGCCGAACTCGGTGATGTCAGCGCCGGCGATGAAGGTACGGCCTTCGCAAATCAGCACCACCGACTTCACCGCGGGGTTGGCCACCGCGGCGCGCACGCCCTCGAGGATGCCGGCGCGAACCGGCTGCGAGAGCGCATTCACCGGCGGGGAGTTCAGGGTGAGGATCGCGACATCGCCTTCGACCTTCAGGTCGGCGACTGCTTCGGCTGCTGCCATCGGGGGTCTCCTGTGGGGGGTATGGTTGAAGGGCCGGACGCGCTCAGCTGCGCTTGCCGGCCTTGGCGGTGAAAGCGGCGATGCGTTGCTGCATGTCGGGGCCTCGGCCTTCGCTGCGGTGGCTCTCATGGGCCAGACCGGCCGCCAGCGGCAGCGATTCGGTCTCGCGCATCAGGCGCTTGCTGGCCCGGTGGCTGAACCAGGAGTTGGCCAGGATCTCGGCGGCCAGCGACTGGAGATGCTGCTCGAAATCCTCGTCGGGCACGCACTCGTCGGCCAGGCCCATGGCCAGGGCCTGCTCGCCGGTGATGGTGCGCGCGGTGAAGCTCATCAGGCTGGCGCGCGAACGCCCTACCCGGCGCGGCAGACGCTGGCTCATGCCCCAGCGCGGGGTGAGCGCCCATTTGCCATGGGTGTCGGCAAAGCGCGCCGAGTGCGCGGCCACGATCAGGTCGCCCGCCAGGGCCAGTTCGAGCCCGCCGGTATAGCAGTGGCCATGCACCGCGCTGATCACCGGCTGCGGCAGATTGGCCAGCCTCTCGATGGTCTCCGACTGGTAGCCCGGCGTGGGCGCCTCGACCCCGCCGGCGATCGCGGTGAGGTCGTTGCCGGCCGAGAAGCAGCGGCCCGCCCCGCGCACGATCACCAGGCCCACGCTGTCGGTCTGGCGCGCGATCGCCTCGACATGCGCGCGCAACTCGATGAACAGCGGCACGGTGAGGGCATTGAGCTTGTCGGGGCGGTTGAGCGTGAGCGTGACCAGCCCGTCGCGGTCGCTGCGAAGCACCAGTTCGGCCATGCATGTCTCCTGGGCAATGAGGGTCAGGGCGCGGCTGTCGGTGCGAGGCCGCGCGCGCCGGGGCGTGCGGCAGTATCGCGGCATTGCGCGGGCGGTGTCGAGGCGCCGGCCCGCCGTGGGCCGGCCGGGCATACCATAGCGGGTCAATCCGGCAGCCCCGCGCGCACCGCCATGGACAGATTCAAGCAGATCGAAACCTTCGCCGCCGTGGCTCAGCGCGGCAGCCTGTCGGCGGCCGCGGCCCTCGAAGGCGTGGCCCCGGCGATCATCGGCCGGCGCCTCGACGCGCTCGAGGCCCGGCTCGGCGTCAAGCTCCTGGTGCGCACCACCCGGAAGGTGAGCCTTACCCAGGAAGGCACGGCCTTCCTCGAGGACTGTCAGCGCATCCTCGAGGACTTCCGCAATGCCGAGAGCGCGGTTTCGCTCGGCGGACGACAGGCCAGCGGCCATCTCAGGATCAGCGCGCCCGCCGGCTTCGGGCGCCGCCATGTCGCTCCGCTGCTGCCCGCCTTTCTCGCGTCCAATCCGCAGGTGACGGTTTCGCTGGAGCTCTCCGACCGGCTTGCCGACATCGTCACCGACGGCATCGACCTCGCCATCCGGATCGGCCATCTCGAGGACTCGAGCCTGGTGGCGGTGCGCCTGGCCGCCAACCGCCGGGTGGTGGTGGCCAGCCCCGACTATCTGGCGCGGCACGGTCGGCCGCGCACCCCCGCCGATCTGGCCACGCACCAGTGCCTGACCTTCGGGCGCTACGGCAATCAGGCGCGCGGCTGGCTCTTCACCCTGAACGGCCGGGTCGAAGCGGTGCGCGTGAGCGGGGCCATGGAGTGCAACGACGGCGCGGTGCTGCATGAATGGGCGCTGGCCGGCCAGGGTCTGGCCTGGCGCTCGATGTGGGAAGTGGCCGACGAACTCCGGGCCGGGCGCCTGGAGAGCGTGCTCGATGAGTTCGAGGCGCCCGACAATGCGATCCACGCGGTATTCGCGCAGCGCCGCCACCTTGCGCTGCGCATGCGGCTGCTGATCGATTACCTGAAGCAGACCTATGCCAGCCCGGGCTACTGGCCCGGCAGCGCCTGAGCGGGGCCGGCGCCACAAACGACAAGGGCGGCCCGAAGGCCGCCCCGCGCATCACCGCCGGCAGGCGGCGATGAGATCAGCACCGGTGATTCACTTCAGGTGCTTGCCCACCAGACCGGTCATCTCGAACATGCTGACCTGGGCCTTGCCGAACACTTCCTTGAGCTTGGCATCGGCGTTGATCATGCGCTTGTTGACGGCGTCTTGCAGGCCGCCCTTCTTGATGTAGTCCCACATCTTCTTGACCACCTCGGTGCGCGGCAGGGGCTTGTCGCCGACGATGGAGGCGAGGGCAGCGCTGGGGGTGAGGGGCTTCATGAATGCCGCGTTGGGCTTGCGGGCGGGCTTCTTGGCCGCCGCTTTCTTGGCGGGCGCCGCTGCCTTCTTGGCAGGTGCCGCGGCCTTCTTGGCCGGCGCCGCCGCCTTCTTGGCCGCCGGCTTCTTGGCAGCGGGTTTCTTCGCCGGTGCCTTGGCAGGCTTCTTGGCAGCTTTCTTGGCGCCACCCTTGGCTGTTGCCATGTGTATGCCTCCGTCAGTGGGTTGGAATGTTCGCGCTTTCAGCACGCCGGCCCACGCGGACCGGGTATTTCACGCAGACGCAAGAATGACGGTTCTTTGAGCGCTCGCCAATAGGCCGCGTGCAAATTTTTCAGGCGGCTGCGCGGCCGTGTTGTTTCAGGGAGTCAGGCGCTCTCGGTCTCGCGCTGGGCGCGCTTGCGCTCGTGTTCCTTGAGCAGCCGCTTGCGCAGCCGGATGCTGCGCGGCGTGAGCTCCACGAGTTCGTCCTCGGCGATGAATTCCACCGCCTTCTCGAGGGTGAGTTCGATCGGCGGCGTGAGCACGATGTGCTCGTCCTTGCCGGATGCGCGCACATTGGTGAGCTTCTTCTCCTTGACCGGATTCACCACGAGGTCATTGTCCCGGCTGTGGATGCCGATGATCATGCCTTCGTAGAGCGGGTCGCCGGGCTTGACGAACATCCGGCCGCGTTCCTGCAGCTTCCACAGCGCATAGGCCACCGCGGCGCCGTCGTCCTGGGAGATGAGCACGCCGTTGCGGCGGTCCTCGATCTCGCCGGCCCAAGGACCATAGTCATCGAAGACATGGCTCATGATCCCCGTGCCGCGGGTGAGGTTGAGGAACTCGTTGTGGAAGCCGATCAGCCCGCGCGCCGGCACACGGTAATCGAGGCGCGTGCGGCCCTTGCCGTCGGACTCCATGTTGCGCAGCTCGCCACGGCGCCGACCGAGCAGCTCCATGACCGCGCCCTGATTGGCATCCTCGAGGTCCATGGTGAGCATCTCGTAGGGCTCCTGGCGCTCGCCGTCGACCGTGCGCAGCCGCGGCTTGGGCCGCGAGACCGCCAGCTCGTAGCCCTCGCGGCGCATGTTCTCGAGCAGGATGGTCAGGTGCAGCTCGCCGCGGCCCGAGACCACGAAGGTGTCCGAGTCGGCGGCGAAGTCCACGCGCAGCGCGACATTGCTCTTGAGCTCGCGCTCAAGCCGCTCGCGGATCTGCCGGCTGGTCACGAAACGACCCTCGCGCCCCGCCATCGGCGAGGCATTGACCAGGAACTCCATGGTCATGGTGGGCTCGTCGACCTCGAGCATGGGCAGCGCCTGGGGCTGCTGCGGATCGGCGACGGTGCAGCCGATGTCGAGGTCTTCGATGCCGTTGATGGCGATGATGTCGCCAGCCTGCGCCTCGTCGACCACTTCGCGCTCGAGGCCCTTGAATCGCAGCACCTGATTGACCTTGCCGGTCACGGGGGCACGACCGGTGACGGCCGGATCGCCGAACATCACCAGCACGGTCTGACCCGTGCGCACGCGGCCACGGGCCACCCGGCCGATGCCGATCTTGCCGACATAACTCGAGTAGTCGAGCGCCGAGATCTGCAGCTGCAGCGGGCCATCGACATCGTCGGCACGGGCCGGCACATGCGCGAGCACCGCTTCGAACAGCGGCGCCATGCTCAGCCCGAGCGCCTGCGCCGCGGCCGGGCCGTCAACCCCGCCAGCCGGCAGCTCGCGCATCGCCGACAAGGCGAAGCCATTGACCGCCGAGGCGTAAACCACCGGAAAGTCGAGCTGCTCCTCGGTGGCGCCGAGCTTGTCGAACAGGTCGAAGGTCTGGCTCACCACCCAGTCGGGGCGGGCGCCCGGCCGATCGATCTTGTTGATCACGACGATCGGACGCAGGCCCAGCGCCAGCGCCTTGCGCGTGACGAAGCGGGTCTGGGGCATGGGGCCCTCCACCGCGTCGACCAGCAGCAGCACCCCGTCGACCATCGACAGCGCGCGCTCGACCTCGCCGCCGAAGTCGGCATGGCCGGGGGTGTCGACGATGTTGATCCGGGTGCCGTCGTACTCGACCGCGCAGTTCTTGGCGAGGATGGTGATCCCGCGCTCGCGCTCGAGGTCGTTGCTGTCCATCACCCGCTCGGCCACCTGCTGGTTGGCGCGGAAGGTTCCCGACTGCCGCAGCAGCTGGTCGACCAGGGTGGTCTTGCCATGGTCGACGTGGGCGATGATCGCGATGTTGCGGATCGGGGTGGTCATGGGGGGCTCGTAGGGTTGATGCGAAGGGGAAGGAGACGGCGCGGCGCAAGCAGCCCGTCGTCGTACTGGCCGGTGCCGATGAGATGCGCGCCGTGATAGACCCGCACCCGCTGGCCGGCCTCGGCGTCGGCCGCGGGGGAGCCCGCGGTGTCGGCGGCGTCCGCGCGGGTGTGGGCGGCCAGCCGCAGGCGCTGGCCATGGAGAAAGCGCCGCGCATGCGGCTCGTCGAGCACCAGCGGCGGCAACCCCGACACCAGCGTGTCGGCCGGCTGAAGCAGGGCCAGCCGCGCGGCCTGGTCGAGCGATTCGAGCTGGGCGAGCGTCACCGCGCCCTGCAGGCCGAGCCCGCCCACCTGCTCGCGCCGCAGCGCCACCAGATGCGCGCCGCAGCCAAGGCGCTCGCCGATGTCCTGGGCCAGGGTGCGGATGTAGGTGCCCTTGCCGCAGCGAACCGAGATCTCGACCCGCCGCGAGCCCGGCTCGCCATCGGGCACCCCGGGCACCGGCTCGACGCCAAGCAGGTCGATGGCGTCGATGCGCACCGCGCGCGGCGCGCGCTCGAGCTCGATGCCCTCGCGGGCGTATTCATAGAGCGGACGGCCGTCGCGCTTGAGCGCCGAGAACATCGGCGGCACCTGCTCGATGCAGCCGACGAAGCCGGCGCAGGCCTCGCGGATGTCGGATTCGCTGGCCGCCACCGGCCGGCGCCGCAGCTCGCGGCCTTCCGCATCGGCGGTGTCGGTGACCACGCCCAGCAGCAGCGTGGCGCGATAGCGCTTGTCGGCTTCGAGGCTTTCATGCGAGAAGCGGGTGGCCAGGCCGAAGGCCAGCGGCAGCAAGCCGGTGGCCATCGGGTCGAGGGTGCCGCCATGACCCGCCTTGCGCGCGCCAAGCAGCCGCTTGACGCGGTTGAGGGCGTCGGTCGAGCCCCAGCCCGCCGGCTTGTCCAGCAGCATCACGCCGTCGATGTCCTGAGTGTCCTGGCGATTCATGATCAGGCGGCGTGGCCGCGGGTAGGACGCGACCTGGGCCGCGATGAAGCATGAGGGGCCGGGATGACCGGCCGAAGACGACCCGCTGACCGGGTCAGTCGCGGGCCTGCACCGAGTTGGCCGCGTCGATGAGCGCCGACAGGCTCGCGCCCCGCCCCACCGAGGGGTCGTGGGCGAAACGCAGTTCCGGCGTCGTGTGGATGCGCACCCGCCGTCCGAGCTGCGCCCGCAGAAAGCCCGCCGCGCGCCGCAGTCCCTGGAGCGTGAGCTCCAGCGTGGCGGGATCGTCGGGGAGCACGCTGAACCACACCGTGGCATAGGCGTAGTCGGGCGTGAGGTCGACACCGGTGACGGTGACCAGACCCACCCTGGGATCCTTGAGCTCGCCGCGGATCATCTCGGCGAGCTCGTGGTGGATCTGCTCGGCCACGCGCGCGCCGCGGCCGCTGCCGCCGGGTTTGTGGCGGGTCATAGGGTGCGCGCGACCTCCTTCACCTCGAAGGCCTCCAGCTGGTCACCTTCCTTGATGTCGTCATAGCCGCGCAGCGACAGGCCGCACTCGAAGCCCTCCTTGACCTCGCGGACATCGTCCTTGAAGCGCTTGAGGGAATCGAGCTCGCCCGTCCAGATGACGGTCTGGTCGCGCAGCAGGCGGATCTTGGAATTGCGGCGCACCAGGCCCTCGGTGACCATGCAGCCGGCGATGGTGCCCACCTTGGAGATGCGGAAGATCTGGCGGATCTCGACCATGCCGGTGACCTCCTCGCGCTGTTCGGGCGCGAGCATGCCGGACATGGCCAGCTTCACATCATCGACCGCCTCGTAAATGATGTTGTAGTAACGGATGTCGATGCCGTTGGATTCGGCCAGGCGCTTGGCCTGCTGGTCGGCGCGCACATTGAAGCCGATCACCACGGCCTTGGAGGCGGTGGCCAGGTTGATGTCGCTCTCGGTGATGCCACCCACCGCCGAGTGCACCACCTGCACCTTGACCTCGTCGGTGGAGAGCTTGGCCATCGCGTGGACGAGCGCCTCCTGGGAGCCCTGGACATCGGACTTGATGATCAGCGAGAGGGCCTTGGCGGCGCCCTCGTTCATCTGCTCGAACATGTTCTCGAGCTTGGCCGCCTGCTGGCGCGCGAGCTTCACATCGCGGAACTTGCCCTGGCGGAAGAGCGCGATCTCGCGGGCCTTGCGCTCGTCGCCGAGCACCAGCACCTCTTCACCGGCCTGAGGCACCTCGGACAGGCCCTGGATCTCCACCGGGATGGACGGACCGGCCTCGGTGACCGGCTTGCCGGCCTCGTCGAGCATGGCGCGAACCCGTCCGAAGACGCTGCCCGCGAGCAGGACATCGCCCCGCTTGAGCGTGCCGGACTGCACCAGCACGCTGGCCACCGGACCGCGGCCCTTGTCGAGGCGGGCCTCGATGACCAGGCCCTTGGCCGCGCCCTCGCGGGGAGCGCGCAGCTCGAGCACCTCGGCCTGCAGCAGCACATTCTCGAGGAGCGCGTCGATGCCGGCGCCGGTGCGGGCCGAGACCTCGACGAAGGGCGACTCGCCGCCGTACTCCTCGGGCACCACCTCCTGGGCCACCAGCTCCTGCTTGACCCGGTCTGGATTGGCCTCGGGCTTGTCGATCTTGTTGATGGCGACCACGATCGGCACCGACGCCGCCTTGGCGTGGTGGATGGCCTCGATGGTCTGCGGCATGACGCCGTCATCGGCCGCCACCACCAGGATCACGATGTCGGTGGCCTTGGCGCCGCGCGCCCGCATGGCCGTGAACGCCTCGTGACCCGGCGTGTCGAGGAAGGTGATGACGCCGCGCGGCGTCTCGACATGGTAGGCGCCGATGTGCTGGGTGATGCCCCCGGCCTCGCCCGCCGCCACCTTGGCGCGGCGGATGTAGTCGAGCAGCGAGGTCTTGCCGTGGTCGACGTGGCCCATGACGGTGACCACTGGCGGGCGGCTGAGCTGCTCGACATCGGTGGCCGGCGCTTCCTCGAGGAAGGTCTCGGGATCGTCGAGCTTGGCGGCCACCGCCTTGTGCCCCATCTCCTCGACCAGGATCATCGCGGTTTCCTGGTCGAGCACCTGGTTGATGGTGACCATCTGGCCGAGCTGCATCAGGCGCTTGATCACCTCGGCCGCCTTGACCGACATCTTGTGGGCGAGATCGGCCACCGTGATGGTCTCGGCGATGTGCACCTCGCGCACCACCGGTTCGTTCGAGCCCTGGCTGCCGGCCGCGTCGTCGCGGTGATCGCGATGACGGCCACCGCCGCGCGGACCGCCGCGCCAGCCGCTGGCGCCGCCGGTGTCGCCACGGGTCTTGAGGGCCCGCCGCTTGGCGCCTTCCTCGTGCCAGGACGACGAGAGCTTCTCGGACTTGACGTGCTTCTTGTCCTTGCTGTCGGGCGCCGGCGCGGCCGGCTTGGCATCGGCCTTGGCCGTCACCGGGCGATGCAGCGTGCCGGTGGTGGCGCCCTTGGCCCCCGGCGCGCCGGGTTTGGCCGCGGCCGCTTCCGGCTTGGCCGGCGTCGGCGGGGGCGCCTCGGCCACCTTGGGCTGCGGCCGGCGCTGGGCGTTCATGAGCCGATTGATCTCGGCGACCTCGGCCTCGGCGCGACGGCGCGCCTCGGCGCGCGCGGCAGCCTCCTGCTGGGCGCGGGCGGCGGCGGCGGCGGCCTGATCGACGGCCTCGACCGCCGCGCGGGTCTGGGCCACCGCCTGCTGGCGGTCGTCCTCGGACTGGGGCTTGGGCGGCTCGGCGCCGGTGGCAGCCGCGCCGGGCGCCGCCGCCGGCGCCTGGGCGGAGGCCTGCGCGGCGGCGAGCTGGGCCAGCCGCTCGCGCTCGACGCGGGCGGCCTCTTCGCGACGGGCGGCCTCGGCCGCGGCTTCCTGTTCGCGCTGGCGTTCGAGCTCGAGCGCCTCCTGCTTGGCGCGCAGCTCGGCGGCCTGCTGCTCGAGGATCTGCCGATTGCGCTCTTCTTCCTCGGCGAGGCGACGGGCTTCCTCTTCGGCGGCGCGGGCGGCCTCGGCGGCGGCTTCGGCAGCGGCCGCTTCAGCCGCAGCGGCCTCGGCGGCGGCGGCCTCGGCGGCAGCCGACTCGGCCAGGGCCTCGGTGCCATCGCGCTGCACGAACACCCGCTTCTTGCGAACCTCGACCTGGATGGTGCGCGCCTTGCCCGAGCCGTCGGCCTGCTTGATCTCGGAGGTCTGCTTGCGGGTGAGGGTGATCTTCTTCTTCTTGAGCGGATCGTCGGCGCCGTGGGCCCGCCGCAGCGCCGCCAGCAGCTGCTCCTTGTCGGCCTCGGTGAGGCTGTCCTGGGGGGAGGACTTGTTCACGCCGGCCGAACGCAGCTGCTCGAGCAGCACATCAGCGGGCATCTTCAGCTCGGCAGCGAATTTCGCTACGTTGGTCAGCACCATCGTCATCCTTTGGGTCGCGCCTGCCGTCTCAGGCCGACTCGTTCTCGAACCAGTGCGCACGCGCCTTGAGGATCAGCTCGCGGGCGCGCTCCTCGTCGACGCCGGTGGCCTCGACCAGCTCATCGACCGCAAGCTCGGCGAGCTCGTCGCGCGTGAACACGCCGCTGTCGGCCAGTCGGGCCGCGAGCTGGCGATCCATGCCCTCGAGGGTGAGAAGATCGTCTGCGGTCTTCTCGATCTTCTCCTCGGTGGCGATCGCCTCGGTGAGCAGCACGTTGCGGGCACGGTTGCGCAGCTCGTTCACCGTGTCTTCGTCGAAGGCCTCGATCTCGAGCATCTCGTTGATCGGCACATAGGCCACTTCCTCGACGCTGGTGAAGCCTTCGTCGATCAGGATGTCGGCGACCTCTTCGTCGACATCGAGCTTGTGCATGAACAGGTCGCGCACCACCATGCGCTCCGAGGCCGCCTTCTGCTGCGACTCGTCGGCGCTCATGATGTTGATCTGCCAGCCGGTGAGCTCGGAGGCCAGACGCACATTGCGCCCGCCGGTGCCGATGGCCAGCGCGAGATTGTCCTCGTCGACCACCACATCCATGCTGTGGCGGTCTTCATCGACCACGATGGAAGACACATTCGCCGGCGCGAGCGCGCCGATCACGAACTGCGCCGGGTCTTCAGACCAGAGCACGATGTCGACGCGCTCGCCGGCGAGCTCGCCGGTGACGGCCTGAACCCGCGAGCCGCGCACGCCTACGCAGGTGCCGATCGGATCGATGCGGCGGTCCTTGGTGAACACCGCGATCTTGGCGCGCACGCCGGGGTCGCGCGCGGCGGCCTTGATCTCGAGCAGACCCTGTTCGATCTCGGGCACCTCGAGGGCGAACAGGTGGCGGATGAAGTCGGGCGACGTGCGCGACAGGATGAGCTGCGGCCCGCGGCCCTCGCGGTTGACCCGCAGCGACAGCGCGCGCACGCGATCGCCCACCCGCAGGTTCTCCTTGGGAATCATCTGGTCGCGCGGCAGCCGGGCCTCGAGCTTGCCGGCCTCGATGACGGCCCCCTCGCGATCGATGCGCTTGACCGTGCCCGACAGGATCGGCTCCTCGCGGGCAAGGAAGTCGGCGATGATCTGCTCGCGCTCGGCGTCGCGGATCTTCTGGAGGATGACCTGCTTGGCGGCCTGCGCGCCGATGCGGCCGAGATCGATCGCGTCGAGCTCTTCCTCGATGAAGTCGCCCACCTGCACATCGGGGATCTGCTTCTGGGCCTCGGAGACGATCATCTGCAGGTCGTGGTCCTCGAGCTCGCCGTCCGGCACCACCTGCCAGCGGCGGAAGGCCTCGTAGTCGCCGCTCATGCGGTCGATGGCGACCCGCGCGTCGATGTCTTCCTTGAAGCGCTTCTTGGTCGCGGAGGCGAGCGCGCTCTCGAGGGCCTGGAAGACCACCTCACGGGCCACGTTCTTTTCGCGCGCCAGCGCGTCTACCAGCAACAGGACTTCACGGCTCATGGCCAGGCCTCCTAGAACACTACCTTGGGCACCAGACGGGCCCGATCGATCTCATCGAGCGCAAACACCAGCTTCCGGGCCGGCGGCTGCTCGGCCGATGCCGCCCGGGCCTTGCCGCCGACACTCGCCGACTCACGCGGCACGCGACGCGCAGCGCCCGGCTGCGCCGGCGCCACCCGCGCACCGCGTCGCGGCGGCGGCGCAGGCTCGATCAGCACCAGTCCGAACCGCCCATCGGGTTCGACCTCGAGGATGCCCTCGAAGTGCCGCCGCCCTTCCAGCGGGCGCTTCAGCTTGACCGAGACCTCCTCGCCGGCGAAGCGAATGAAGTCGGCGGGCTTCTTCAGCGGGCGATCGAGCCCTGGCGAGGAGATCTCGAGCCGCCGGTAATCGACATCTTCCACACCGAGCACCGCGGAGAGCTGCCGGCTGACCGCCTCGCAGTCTTCCATCCGGATGCCTTCGGGGCGATCGATGAACACGCGCAGCACGCCCCCGACCGCCATTTCGGCGTCGACCACCTCATACCCCATGCCGACGACCGTCGACTCGACGGCGTACTGCCACGAACCCAACAGACTGTTTCCCGTGAGAGAGTTGACCGGGATGTCGCCTGCGGCCGAATGACGCAGCAAGGCGACATCACAAAGCGCCTGCGCAAAAAAAAATGGGCCGGCCAGCCCATTTTTTTGAGCACGCCTGCCGGTGCTTGGTCGAGCAGGCGCTTGGAATCCGAAGATTATAGCGCTTATTCAGGC
>JAGWVN010000090.1 GCA_018970865.1 Betaproteobacteria bacterium | reverse complement strand
CAGCTCGACCAGCGGGAACTGGATGGCCTGGTTCTCTGCCAGCGCCTTGCCGAAGGGCTTGCGCTCGCGGGCGTAGCGCACGCTCTCGTTCACGCAGTAGGTGGCCGCGCCCAGCGAGCTGGCCGCCTGGCGGATGCGGTTCTCATGCACGAAGTGCTGGGCGATCGCCAGCCCGCGGCCCATCTGGCCGAGCACCACGGTCTCGGGCACCCAGACATGGGTGAAGCTCACCCGCGGATGGTCAGTGGGCATGTTGAAGGTCCAGAGATACTCCTCGACCTTCACGCCGGCGGTGTCGGCCGGCACCAGGAAGCAGGTGATGCCGGTGGCATCGCCGTCCTTGCCGCTGGTGCGCGCGAACACCGCGCAATGGGAGGCCACGTGCATGCCGGTGGTCCACATCTTCTCGCCGTCGATGCGCCAGCCGGCCACGCCGTTGCGGGTCTCGGGCACCGCGCGGGTCTCCATGTGCGTGGCATCGGAGCCGTGGTTCGGCTCGGTCAGGCCGAAGGTGATGCGCCGGGAGCCGTCGAGCGTGCCCGAGATGAACTCGGCCTGCTGGGCCGGCGTGCCGAAGTCGCGGAAGATCAGCACGAAGGGATAGTTGGCAACGATGGAGTGCTCGTTCTGCAGGTCGTTGTGCAGGCCCAGGCCCTTGGCCGCGAAGTGCTCGCGGATGACCGCCATCCAGAGGTTGCTGCCGTCGCGCCCGCCGTACTCGGCGGGCAGGGCGAAGCGCAGGTGGCCGGCGCGGTCGGCCCGACGCTTGGCCTCCTTGAGCAGGTCTTCCCACTCGTGGCGCGGCAGGCCGCCGTTGTCGAAGTCGGTGCGCGCCCATTCGCGGCGGTGGTCGAAGAAACGCTCGTTGTCGTCCTGGGCCTGCAAGGGCTTGATCTCGCGCTCGATGAAGGCATCAAGCTCGGCGAGGTAGTCGACGAGGTCCTGCGGAAGGGTGAAGTCCATGGCTGCTCCGGGTGGGATGCCGCGTCCGGGGAATCAGGACGGCGGCAGGATGGGGTGTTCCTGCGCGAAGAAGATCGGCGAGCGCGCCAGATCGATGAACTGGCGCTCGTCCTCGAGCAGGATACGGCCGGCCTCGCGGGCCTGCGGGCCGCGCGCGGCGAGGCACTGCTCGAGGCTGTCGAACCAGAGCTCGGCCACGCCGTCGTAGCCGCCGGGCGAGCCGCGCGCGCCGGCCAGCCCGGCCGCCGCCGAGTCATCGAGGGCATGGCTCTGCACATAGCGGCGGATGCCGAGCGCGGGCGCGTGACGGGCGACCAGCGGCGCATGGACATCGCGCCAGCGGGCCTGGAACTGCTCGCGGGTGAGATGCGGCAGGCGATGCAGGCAGAAGACGATCTTGATCATGATGACCCGGCATTTTCCGCCACGCGCCGGCGCCGGGCCAGCCGGGCGACGAGCCTGCAGTCCGATACCTGCCGGAATGCCGCGGCGCGGGCAGCCTGCGGCGTCCGAGGGCAGGCCCCCGCGCCCCTGGCGCGCGTTGATCGCCGCCGGCGCTAGACCCGCTCGAGCCAGATGCTGCCGCCGGGATTGCGCAGGCACAGCGGCATGCGCTCGCGGAAGAAGGCTTCGTGGAAGTGCTCCATGAAGGTGTTCATGAGCACCACCCGCCAGGCCTGGTTGTACTGCAGGAAGGCCCGCAGCAGGTAGAGCTCGTTCCAGGCCCGGCCACCGAACACCCACTCCCGCGGGTATTCGAAGGGATGGAACACATCATGGACATGCACATGCACCCCCGGGGCGAGCACCGGCAGCACCTCGAAGAACAGCCGGTTCACATCGCTGCCGGTGCGCGCCACATGGGTGGAGTCGATGAACAGCACATCGCCGCGCTGCAGCTGCGCGAACACCGCCAGATCGACATCCTGCAGGCGCTGCGGCAGCAGGGTGATGCGCTCGCGGTCGCCAGGGCGCAGCAAGGAGTCGAGCAGCGCCGGATAGGGCTCGATGCAGGTCAGCTCGGGCTGGCCGTCGAGAAAGCGGTCGCGGGTGTCGAGCACCACGCAGGTGGAATGGCCGCTGCCAACCTCGATCAGCCGGCGCGGCCGCAGATGCCGCAGCATGCAGTAGAGCAGGATGGCATCGGAGTAGGAGTAGGCCGGGTTGTCGAAACGGTAGCGATTGCCCGGCACCGCATCGTGGGTGAAGGGCATCTCGGCGTAGAAGCCGGCAAAGCCCTCGAGCAGGGCGAGCTGCGCCGATTCGCGCAGATCGACGCCGGGAATCTCGCGCGGCATGGGGCCGAACAGGCGGGCTTCGTCGCGGCGCAGTTCGGCCTGCGAGGGGATCGGCGAGTAGAAGTGCCCGGCCGGCACGAAGCCGGCGTCGCGGATCAGACGGTCTCGTTCCTCGACGAGTTCACGCACCGGCGGCAGGCGGCGCACGAGCGCCTTGAGCCAGCGGTTCATGGCTGATCCGGCGAACCGGTGAGGCGCGGCGCGTCTGCCTGACCCGCCGGCGGGCGCGGTGCCCCGGGGCCGCCGGCCGCCATCTCGTCGATCCAGGCGAGCTGGCGGGGCAGGCAGATGCGCTGCAGATCGTAGGTCTCGCGGGCGAAGGCCCGCGCCTGCGCGCCCAGACGCTGGCGCTGGGCGGGATCGTCGAGCAGGGCACAGACCTCCTCGACCAGCGCCGCGCCATCGAAGAAACCCACCAGCCGGCCGGTGTCGCCATGGCGGATGGCTTCGCGCAGCGGCGCGGTGTCGCTGGCGACGATCGCGCAGCCCACGCTCATGGCCTCGAGCAGGCTCCAGGAGAGCACGAAGGGATAGGTGAGATAGACATGCACCGTGGACAGCTGCAGGAGGGCCACGAAGGGGGCATAGGGCAGGTTGCCCAGGAAGTGCACCCGCGACCAGTCGGCATCGGGGATGCGCGGCCTGACCTCGGCCACCAGGAGATCCTTCCAGCTGCCGCCGGCGCTCGGCCGGGCGCCGTAGCTGACATCGTTGCCGCCGACGATCATCACCCGCGCCCGCGGCCGGCGCCGCAGCAGCTCGGGCAGCGCGCGCATGAAGATGTGATAGCCGCGGTAGGGCTCGAGATTGCGGTTGACGAAGGTGATCACCTCGTCATGGCGGGTGAGCGGGGGATGGCCGCTCACCGTGAGGCTCACGCCCGGCGCGGGCGCGAGCGCGGCGGTGTCGATGCCGTCGTGGATCACCGCGATGCGCTGGCGGAAGGGCTCCGGAAAGGTGCTGGCCTGCCAGCGGGTGGGCGAGATGCCGCCATCGGCGGCCTGCATGTGCAGCAGGCTGTTGAGGTTCTTCAGGCGCAGCCGGCCGGGATCGCCGGCATCGGGCCGCGAGAACTCCGGGTCGAAGCCGACATCGGCGCCCTGGGCCTGGTAGTGGAATTCGCAGTAGATGCCCATGCGCGCCCGCGGCCAGGCATCCTTCAGGAACAGGCCCTCCCCCCAGCCGGGGTGGGCGACGATCAGGTCGGGCTCGAAACCCTCGGCCTTCAGCGCGAGCGCCGCCCGGAAGCAGGCCTCGCCGCGGATGGTCTTGGTCTCGAAGTCGGTCAGCCAGGGATGCACGCCGGTGCCGGCCTTGCGGCTGATCGGGTAGCGCACCAGGCGCACGCCCTGCCAGTGATCGCCGTCGCCCTGACGCAGGGTGAGAGCCACCACCCGGTGGCCGGCGGCGGCCAGCGCGGGCGCGAGGTGCTTGAACTGGCCGGGAAAGTTCTGGTGGACGAAGAGAAGGTTCATGCAGGCGCCATCATGCCGCAGACCGCGCCCGCGGCGATTGCGCGCGGCCAATGCGCGAGGCCGGGACGCAGGTGGGCTGCCCTCAGCGGTCGACGATCCGGTCGATGGCCTTGGCGCGCAGGCTGGCTTCCTCGTTGGCCGCGCGGGCGCGAACCAGCGGGTTGCCGCCGGCGGCAGCGCCTGCGCCCGTCCCGGCCTGAGGCGGTTCTGCCGCGGGGTCGGCTGCCGGCGCTGGCTTGGGCAGCGCCGGCACCACGCTCACCTGGGCATTGCTCATGGCCTTCTCGGTGCTGCCGCTCGGGCAGGCGCCGGCGGTGTAGAGCACCGCTTCCCCGCGCACGCACTTGCGCAGACCGCCGGCTGCGTCGGCCGGCGCGCTGCCGGCGCCCGCCTGGGCCGGGCCGGGATGCCCACCCGCGGCCTGACCGGCGCCCGATCCCGCGCCGGACGGCAGCAGCGCTCCGGTCTGATCACCCGCCTTGCCGATCAGCGCGCGCGCCTGGACCAGCCAGCCCGACACCGGCGGCGTGTCGCGCTGCACCCAGGCGCCGACCCCGGCGGCGATGATCAGGAGCAGCAGGAACCTCGCGACCATGGGCGGTCTCCCTCGGACATGAACCCTGCGGTCGAGTGTAGCCGGCCCCCGAGCGCCGCTCCGCCAGGGTGCGGGACCGCGGCGCCGAAGGGCGGCCGGGTCCGGACCGGCGGCAGCCGTCTTGGCCCAGCGGCGAGATCGGCTATTGACCCTTCCGCAGACACCGGAAATTAGTCTAGGACAAACTCTGGACAAACATTCTGGCCCGGTACTACCATCGGCAGATCAGATGTCCATCTGCCCCCACCCGAATCCTCGAAAGCCGCCCATGTCCACCGTCAAAGCCTGTCTTGCCCAGAAATCCGCCCGAGTCTTCTCGCTCGACAGCACCGCCACGGTGGTGCAGGCCCTGCAGATGATGCGCGAGCAGCGCATCCGCTCTGTGCTGGTGATCGAGGGCGGCGCGCTCAAGGGCATCGTCACGCAGGGCGACTGCGCGATCAAGGTGCTGCTGCCCGGCCGCGACGCCCGCACCGTGACCCTGGCCGAGATCATGAGCCGGGATCCCCAGACTGTGAACATGGCGGCCACGCTGGATCAGTGCATGAAGATCATGATGGGCCGCAGCATCCGCCACCTGCCGGTCGTGGACGCCGGCACGGTGGTGGGCATGGTGTCGATCGGCGACATCGTGAAGGACATCATGCAGCAGCAGGGCGAGCACATCCGCTACCTCGAGACCTACATCAAGGGCCACGCGGTCGAGTATTGAAGCCGCCCGCCGGGCCCGCTCAGCCCTGCGCCGACGGGAACACCGGCGCTCGCTTCTCGCGGACCGCCGCCACCCCTTCGGCGGCGTCCTCGCCGAGGAAGCAGAGCATCTCCATCGCCAGCGAGCTGTCGAACACCGGCCGGGCCATGTCGAGCCAGCCGTTGAGTGAACGCTTGGTCAGCCGGATGGCCTGCTGGCTGCCGGTTCCGAGCTTGTTGGCCACCTCCATGGCCTTGGCCATCAGGTCGGCGCGCGGCACGCACAGGCTCACCAGGCCGATGCGCTCGGCCTCGCGGCCGTTGATGAAATCGGCGGTGAGCAGGTAGTACTTGGCCTTGGCCATGCCGCACAGCAGCGGCCAGCAGATGGCCGCGTGGTCGCCGGCGGCCACGCCGAGCCGCACATGACCGTCGGTGATCCGCGCCTCCTCGGCCATGATGCTGATGTCGGCGAGCAGGGCCACCGCCAGCCCCGCGCCCACCGCCACGCCGTTGATCGCCGAGATGATCGGCTTCTCGCAGGCCATCATGGTGTGGACGATCTCGCCCGCTTCCTTCATGACCATGGCCACCCGACTCGGGTTGCCGACCATGCCGGCGATCCACTCCAGGTCGCCGCCCGCCGAGAAGGCCCGGTCGCCGGCGCCGGTGACCACCGCCACCCGCACCGCCGGGTCGGCATCGATCACGCCCCAGATCCGGGTGAGCTCCCAGTGCAGGCGGGCATTGGTGGCGTTCATGTGCTCGGCGCGGTCGAGGGTGATCAGCAGCACGCCGTTGGGCCGGGTCTCGAAACGCAGGAATTCGAAGTCTTCGTATCGCATGGCAGTCGCTTTCAGGCTGGGGCGCGCGTGCGCCGGAATGCGCGCCCGGCCGCCGGCGGCGGGCGCAGCGGCATACTCTAAACGAGCCGTTTCACGGCGGGCGCCGGCCACGGGGGCCCGGCCATCCTCGGGAGATCGATCATGAATTCCAGCCTGTGCCGCCGACTCGGCATCAGATTTCCGCTGTTCGCGTTCAGCCACTGCCGCGATGTGATCGCCGAGGTCAGCCGCGCCGGCGGTTTCGGCGTGCTGGGCATCGTCGGCCACACCCCCGAGAGCGTGAAGATCGAGCTCGACTGGCTCGATGCGCGGGTTGGCGACGCGCCCTACGGCGTCGACCTGCTGGTGCCCGGCAAGCTCGACGCGAAGGAAGGCGGACTCAGCCCGGCCGAGATCGAGGCGCGCATCCCGCCCGAGCACCGCCGCCATGTCGAACGCATCCTGCGCGATCACGGCATCGACACCGCCGGCCTGTGGGACGCCGGCATCGACGCCAACCATGGCGACAACCTGCGCGAGAGCGGCGCGCGCGCCGTGCTCGCGGAGGCGCTGCGCCACGAGCGGGTGCGGCTGGTGGTCAATGCGCTGGGCGTGCCTCCGCCCTTCATGATGGCCATGGCCCGCGAGCGCGGCGTGATGGTGGGCGCGCTCACCGGCGCGCGCGAGCATGCGATCAAGCACGCGCAGGCCGGCGTCGATCTGCTGGTGGCGGCCGGCGGCGAGGCCGGTGGCCACTGCGGCGATGTCGCCACCATGGTGCTGGTGCCCGAGGTGATCGAGGCGGTGAAGCCCTGGCCGGGCACCTTCGTGCTGGGCGCAGGCGGCATCGTCACCGGCCGGCAGATGGCGGCCTGCATGGCGATGGGCGCCGACGGGGTGTGGTGCGGCTCGGTGTGGCTGACCACCCGCGAGGCCGAGACCAATCCGGTGGTCAAGCAGAAGATGCTCGCCGCCGATTCGCGCCAGACCGTGCGCTCGCGCAGCCGCACCGGCAAGTACACCCGCCAGCTGCGCTCGCCCTGGACCGATGCCTGGCAGGCGCCCGGCGCGCCCGATCCGCTGCCCATGCCGCTGCAGGGTCTGGTGAGCGAGCCGGCGCTGGCGCGCATCGACAAGCTCTCCCAGGCCGGCGACCCCGGCGCGCAGGCGCTGGCCACCTACTGGGTCGGGCAGGGCGTGGGCCTGATGAACCAGCCGCTGGGCGCGCGCCAGGTGGTGCAGGACTTCATGGAGGACTTCGCCAGCGCCTGCGAGCGGCTGGCCGCCTTCGGCGAGTGAGGCAGGCGCGCCGACGGCTCAGTCGAAGGACAGCCGCCAGAGCAGGTCGATGGCCGATTCGCTGCCGGTCTGGGCGCGCACCGCCAGCCGGTTGGTGAGGTCGAGCTGGATGCGCAGCAGGTTCCAGACCCCGCGCAGGCCCTGTTCATAGGTGACCACCAGCTTGGAGCTCAGGCGCTTGCCGATCGCCACCACATTCTGACCCGCTGAACCGGGCGCGACCGAGGCGCTGCCGCCGACCTGACCGGGCACTGCGCTGCCGCTCTGGAAGCCCGACAGGGTGGAGGCGGCGGTGAAGCTGTCGAGCGCGCCTGAACCGCGGATGGTCAGCACATCCAGGCCGAGCGCGCTCGCGAGGCCACCGTCGTTCTGCCCGAACAGCTTGGCCGCGGCGGCCTGCAGGGCTGCGGTCTGGGCGCCGGTCTGGGCGCCGTCGGGGGCGGTGCCAAGCACCAGCCAGCTGAGCTTGTCGGCATCGTTCATCTCGGGCCGCGAGAACAGCCGGATGCGCGGCGAGCGCACGGTGCCGGTGAGCGTGACACCCACCTCCAGCGGCAGGTTGGGGCGCACCGCGGCGAGGTCGAGCGAGGGATTGTCGATGGCCCCGTTGAACACCACCCGGCCGCGGGAGATCTCGAGCTTCTGGCCCTGGTATGCGTAGGAGCCGTCGCGGACCCGCACCGTGCCGAAGGCGCGGGGATCCTCGGGCAGGGTGCCGCGCAGGGTGAGCGCGCCGGTGAGCCGCGCATCGACGCCGCTGCCGCGAACCCGCAGCTTCTCGCCGAGATCGATGGCCAGATCGGCGTTCAGCCGCAGCCCCGCCTCGGCCGCCGGGGCGCCGTGTCGCCCGGCGCGGACCGGCCCCGCCGGCGCGCCGGGCGAAGACGCCGCGGCCGCATCGGGCGAGGCGGGCGCCACGACCACCAGGTCGTCGGGCAGCGACGGGGCGTCGCCGCCGCGCAGCTCGATCAGGCCCTCGTCGGCCCGCAGGCGCCCCTTGAGCTCGAAGCGGCCGGCCTGGCTGACCACATCGGCGTCGCCCGACACGACCACCCGCTGGCCCGGCCCGAAGGGCACCGGCGCGGCCTGCGCGCGCAGGGTGAAGCGCCCGCTGCGGTCGCTGGCGCGCAATTCGCCGGCAAGCTCGATCGCGCCGGCGGCGAGCTCGCCGGTCTCCCGCGCCCCGGGCGCCGAGGCCGACGCCCGCTGGGCGGCATCGATCGCCGCCTGGCCGGAATACAGGCGCAGGCTGTCCAGGCGCAGGCGGTCGCCGTCGAATCGGGCCTGCAGCCGCCCTGCCCCGAGCCGCCAGCCCATCGAGCGCTGCTCCAGCCGCAGCGCCTCGCCGCGGACATCGCCGATCAGGCGCGGCGCGCTCAGCGTGCCGGCCAGCCGCCCGTCGAGCATCAGACGGCCATCGAGCGACCACTCCGGGCCGATCCAGCGATTGACCACGCCCAGGGTGGGCAAGGCCATCTGCAGGCTGCCCGTCAGGGCCCCCTCGCGAAGGGTGATGACGGCCTCGCCCGCCCCCTGGATGCCGCGCGGCGGACGCAGCCGCAGACCGAGGCTGCCGCTGAGGTCCTCGCGACCGGTGCCGGCGAGGTCGGCATCCAGCTCGAGGGCGATCTCGTCCAGATCGACGCCGGGCGGCGCGGCGGGCCGCTCGAAGCCGAGCGCTTCGGCCACCCGGGCGACGCCGCGCAGGCGGGCCTCGCCCGCGCCGGTCCAACGCCCCTGCGCGAGACCGAGCTGGCGAAGACTCAGCGTACCGCCGTCGCTGTCGATGCGCGCCGCGCCCACCTGCAGCGCATCGGCCGACACCGCCAGGCTGACCGGCGCACGCAGTCGCGCGCCCACCGGCCCGCGCAGCGTCAGCTCGGTGAGCTGGCCCGACCAGCGCGGCGCTGACCAGGCCCCCTGCACCGCGCCCTCGGCCGCTGCCTGCACCTGATGCGCGCCGGCGCGCAGGGCAAGCCGCCCACGGTGGGCGGCGGGGCTGCCCTCGAGCTGCAGCTCGAGGGCATCGAGCGGCCGGCCGGCGCTCTGCAGCGCGCGGGCCTGGGCGCTCAGGCTGAGCTGATCGGCCTGCAGCCGGCCGGAGAGCGTGGCCTGCCCGATCTGGTGTTCGCCCAGGCGCCAGCGGGCGAGGCTCGCGCTCAGGCCGACCACGGGATGCGCGAGGCTGCCCTGCCAGCTGCCCTGCGCCTTGAGCTCGCCCTGCATCGCCGGCAGGCCGGCCAGCGCCGCGAGCGGCCCGATCGCGGCGGTGTCGAGCTCGAACTGCAGGGCCTCGCCGGGCACGCCCAGCGCGCCGCTCGCCCGCAGGCGGCTCGCGCCCCATTGGGCCGAGGTCTCGATCTCGCGCAGACCCGCGGGCGGCACCAGGGCGCTGATCCGGCCGCGCAGCGGCTGGCCCTGCAGGCTGCCGCGCTCGATCTCGGCGGCGATCCGCAGCGCACGCGGCTGATCGGCCGAACCGAGCGGCCCGCGCACCGACCAGCGGCCGTCCAGTCCGCCCCGCCAGTCCTGCGGCAGCAGACCGGGCCGCAGCGCGTGCAGGCTGGCGAGATCGAACCCATCGATCCGGCCCTCGAGCGCCATGTCCCAGGGCGCCACCACCTGCAGGGAACCGCGGGCGTCCAGGGCAGCAGCGCCAAACGCCGGCAGACCGGCCAGGCGGAACTCGTCGAACGACACCCGGTCGGCGGCCACGCGGCCCGAGGCGCGCACCACCGCCGCGCCACGCGCGCTGTCGGCCAGCGCGAGCAGAAACTGCGCGTCGTCGAAAGTCGCCCGGCCCGACAAGCGGGCGGCCGGCAACGCGGCATGCAGCAGCGCCGGCTGCAGCCCGGCCACGATCAGCGCGGCCCGCAGGCCGGGCAGGCTCAGACCTGGCAGCGACAGGCGGCGGGAGGGATCGATGTCGATGCTGCCGCTCAGCCGCCCCTCGCCGGGCAGCGCGGCGAACAGATCGTCGATCCGCCAGCGCTGATCGCGCCAGCGCACCACGCCCCGGGCGCCGCCCAGCGGCAGGCCGCCCTGATCGAGCCGGGCGGGCTCGCGATTGGCGAGATTCACCGCCATCGACAGGGCCCCGCCCGGCACATCCTGGCGCCAGTGCAGGGTGGCGTCACCGTCGATCAGCGCGCGCACGCCCGACACGCCGAGATGCGCCGGCCGCAGCCCCTGAGCCCGAAGCCTCACCGGGTCGACCAGACCGCCCGAGAGCAGTCGAAAGACCGTGTCGGCCACGAGCACGGGCGGACTGTCGGGCGCGGCGCCGGGCGGCCTCGCCTGGGCCGAGAGCTGGATCTCGCCGAGCGAGCCGGACGCCTGCGCGCCCAGCGCGATGCCCTGCCAGTCGAGGCTGGCCTGGGCCTGGGCTGACAGCACGAAGGGCTTGTCGGTGGCGATGCGGCCGGTGAGGCTGGCGCTGCCCCAGGGCGTGCGCGCGGCCAGCCGTTCGACACGCCAGCGCCGCGCCTCGGGATCGTGATCGGCGACGAGCTGCACCGCCTCGAGCACGACGGGCTCGCCCCGCGCCGGTCGCAGGGCGAGCCGATCGATGCGCCCGTCGAGCAGCGCCAGCGGCACCGGCAGGGCGAGCGAGTCGGGCAGCGCGGGCGGTGAGCCGTCATCGACCAGATCGACCTCGGCCTCGCGCACCCGCAGCGACGCGATCACCAGCCGGCCCCGCAGGGCCTGCGGCCATTGCCAGCGCAGGCGCAGCTCGGTGAGCCGGGCGCGGGTGCCGGTCGGCGGCTGCCAGCTCAGCCGGCCGATGCCCAGGCCCTCGGTGAGGCTGCCGCTCACGCCCTCGATCTGCAGCCGGCCCTCGCTGGCCTGCACCGCCTCGTGAAGCGCCCAGACCAGCACCCGGTCATGCAACTGCCAGGCCGCGACGATGGCCAGCGCCAGCAGCGCCGCCGCGATGGCCAGCCCACGCGCGAGCCGGGAGCGCAGGACGGCCATCAGAAGCTGTACCCCACGGAGAAGTGGCCGCGCACCACGCGATCGCGCTGGCCGTAGGCGACATCGACATTGACGGGCCCGATCGGCGAGCGCCAGCGCAGGCCCACGCCATAGCCCACGGCCGGGCGCCACTGCTCGACGGCATCGACCACATTGCCGGCATCGACGAAGCTGGCCGCCCACCAGTTGCCGCTCACCGGCACCTGGTACTCGAGACTGCCCAGCGCCATCACCCGGCCACCGACCACCGCGTCGCCTTCCTTCAGGCCGAGCGACAGGTAGCGATAGCCGCGCACCGACTGCGCGCCGCCGGCCCGGAACAGGTTCTGCGAGGGGATGTCGTCGCGGGTGCCGGAAATCACCAGCCCGCCCTCGGTGAGGCCGATCAGCGTGCCCCGCGGCAGCCAGCCCTCGCCGTCGATCGGCCAGAAGCGCATGCCGCGGGCATAGAGCCGCACGAAGGAGCGGTCGGACAGCACGCCGCGCGAGGCGGCCGAGACCTGCGTGCTGAAGGTGTAGCCCTCGCGCGGATCGACCCGCGAGTCGAGCAGGCGCTGGCTCCAGGCCCAGCCCAGGGTGAGGGCGGCGCGGTTGCCCATGATCTGCTCCCCGCCGCCGGCATCGACCCGCGAGAACTCGGTCTGGTACTGCATCGAGAGGAAGGTGTCGATGGCCTCGGTGCGCTTGCCGCGCCCGGCATAGACGGTGTGGGTGCGGGTGTACTCGCCCAGCGTGTCGAGCCGCTCGCTGCGCAGGCCGCCCTGCCAGTAGTGCCCGCCGGACTCCTGCGGGCTGCGCAGGTTGAGGAAGGCCCGGCCGCGCACCTGCTCGAGCTGCAGGCCCGACTCGAGCAGCCAGCCGCGGCCGAACAGGTTGCGGTGGTCATAACCGAACAGGCCGCGGGCGCCCTGGTCGGTGGAGTAGCCCAGGCCGGTGGTGACCCGCTGCTGCGAGCGCTCGGCGAGATCGACCAGCAGCGGCACCTGCATCAGCGAGGGGTCGGCCTCGAGGGCGGCGAGGTCGGGCAGCACCGTCACCGCGCTGAACTGGCCGGCCGCCCGCAGCCGCTGCTGGTAGGCCAGCAGCAGCTCGAGCGAATAGGGCTGCCCCTCGCTGAAAGGCCGAAGGTCGTCGACCAGGGAGCGCGGATAGCGGCGCAGGCCCTTGAGCACCAGCGGCCCGAAGCCGATCCGCGGCCCGCTGTCGACCACCAGCGAGAGCTGGGCGGCGGTGAGCGCAGCGTCGACCCGGGCGCGGCTCTGATCGATCCGCGCCCGCAGATAGCCGGCGGCCTGCAGCTGCTCGAGCAGCGCGCGCTTGCCCTGCTCCCAGTCGGCCGAGCGCAGGAAGCTGCCCTCGGGCAGCGGCCACGACTGCTGGAGCTGCTTCTCGATCGGCTGGCCGGCCGCTGCGCCCTGCAGGCTCAGGCTGAAGGCGGCCACGGTGGTGCGCGCCCCGGCGTCGACGATGATGCGAACCAGGGGCGGCGCCCCGGCCTGCTCGGCCGGCTCGGTGAGCACCCGCGCCGTGGCCGAGAAGAACCCGGCCGCCTGAGCCACCGCCACCGCCTCCTCGCGACCGCGCTCCAGGAAGAGCGGCAGCTGCTCGACGCCGAAGCCGGGATCCTCGCGCCAGCGGCCCAGCAGGGTGCGCTCGCGAAGCGGCTCGACGAGCTCCTCGGGCGCCTCGATCTGCAGCTGGTAGTTGACGGGTCGGCCACCGCCCAGCGCCGCGCGGGCGGCGCCCTGGGCGAGCGCATCGAGCGGGATCAGCCCGCAGGCAGCGAGCATCCAGAGGACGGCGACGAGACGCCGCCGCAGCCAGACCCGCCTGGCGTCATCTGCGCGCGTTCGCGCCCGCTGCATCGCCGCGCCCATGGCCGGCCGCTCGGCGATCCGGTCCGGACTCAGCGCACCACGGTCTGCGGCTGCCCCTGCGGGCGGGCGACGATCTCGCCGATCCGGTGCACGGTCTCGCCCTGGGCGGCGAGCAGCGCGCAGGCCTCGTCGGCATGCTCGGCGCCAACCACCACCGCCATGCCGATGCCGCAGTTGAAGACCCGATGCATCTCGGCATCGGCGATGCCGCCCTCGCGCTGCAGCCAGTGGAAGATCGGCGGCATCGGCCAGGCATCGCGATGGAGCACGGCCTGCAGCGACTCGCCCAGCACGCGCGGCAGGTTCTCGACCAGACCGCCGCCGGTGATGTGGGCCATGCCCTTGACCGGCAGGCGCCCGATCAGCGCGAGCAGCGGCTTCACATAGATGCGCGTGGGCGCCATGACCGCGTCGGCAAACGGCGCGCCGTGGAAATCGTCGGCCATCCGCGGGGAATCGATGGCGCCATGCGCGCGCTCGATCACGCGCCGCACCAGCGAGTAGCCGTTGGAGTGGGCGCCGCTGGAGGCCAGGCCCAGCACCACATCGCCCGGCGCGATGGCGCGGCCGTCGATGATGCGCGACTTCTCGACCGCGCCCACGGCGAAGCCGGCGAGGTCGTACTCGCCGTCGGGGTACATGCCGGGCATCTCGGCCGTCTCGCCGCCGATCAGCGCGCAGCCGGCCATCTCGCAGCCGCGGGCGATGCCGCCGATCACCGCCGCGGCGGTGTCCACCGACAGCCGGCCGCAGGCGAAGTAGTCGAGGAAGAAGAGCGGCTCGGCGCCCTGCACCAGGATGTCGTTGACGCTCATGGCGACCAGGTCGATGCCGACGGTGTCATGGCGATCGAGCGCGAAAGCCAGCTTGAGCTTGGTGCCCACGCCGTCGGTGCCCGAGACCAGCACCGGCTCGCGGTAGCGGCGCGGCACCTCGAAGAGCGCGCCGAAGCCGCCGATGCCGGCCAGCACGCCCTCGCGCATCGTGCGACGCGCCAGCGGCTTGATGCGGTCGACCAGGGCATCGCCGGCGTCGATGTCGACGCCGGCGTCTTTGTAGGAGAGCGGGGTGTTCATGGTCGATGGGCCGTGACGGAGGGCCGCGCCGGCGCGGCGGACGGTGCCGCGCTGACGCGGCCGATGGCCGGGCCCGTGAACGCGGACGACGCGCGATTGTAGCCCTGCGGGCGGGCGCGCCCGCCGATCCCGATCAGGCCGACCCGCCGGGGCGGTTGCCCGGCGCGGCAAGCCGGGTGGACTAGAATCGGCCCATCCGCGGCCTTCGCTCCGAGCAGCGCCTCCTGACCCTCACTCCGAGCAGCGCCTCTTGACCCTCACCCCACGCCAGCGCCAGACCCTCACCTGGAGCCTCGTCGCCGTGGCCCTGCTCTGGGCGCTGGTGGCGCTCAGGCCGGTGGTCACCCCCTTCCTGGCGGCGGCCATCCTCGCCTACGCACTGCAGCCCGGGGTGCAGTGGCTGGCGCGTCACGGCGTGCGCCGCAGCCTCGGCGCAGTGCTCATGATGGTGCTCGCGCTGCTGGGCATCGTGGCGGTGCTGCTGGTGCTGGTGCCCATCGTCCAGACCGAGATCGGCCAGATCCGCCAGCGCCTGCCCGGCCTCGCCCAGGCGATCACCGAACGGCTGCTGCCCTGGCTGCACGACACGCTCGGGCTCGACATCCGGCTGAGCGGCGCCGAGATCCGCGCCTGGCTGGCGCGCCAGCTGAGCAGCGCCGGCGAAGACTGGGCCGCGCTGCTCTTCGGCTATGTGCGCTCGGGCTGGTCGGCGGCCATCGAGGCCGCCGGACTGGTGTTCCTGGTGCCGGTGCTGGGCTTCTACCTGCTGCTCGACTGGCCCGACCTGATGGCCCGTCTGCGCGCGCTGGTGCCGCCGCGCTGGCGCGCCAGCGTGCTCGAGGTGGCCGGCGAGATCGACACCCTGCTCGGTCAGTATGTGCGGGGGCAGGGGCTGGTGATGCTGTCGCTGGCGGCGTTCTACAGCGCCGGCCTGCTGCTGGCGGGCTATTCGCTGTGGCTGCCGATCGGCGTGCTCAGCGGCCTGCTGGTGGCCATCCCCTACCTGGGCTTCGCGCTCGGCCTGGTCTTCGCGCTGGTCACCGGCATGCTCGAGCTCGGCCCGCTGCACGGGCTGGTGGCCACCGCGGTCATCTACGGCACCGGTCAGGTCCTGGAAAGCGTGCTGCTCACCCCGCGCCTGGTGGGCGAGCGCATCGGCCTGCATCCGCTGGCGGTGATCTTCGCGCTGATGGCCTTCGGCACGCTGCTCGGCTTCGCGGGGGTGCTGCTCGCGCTGCCGCTCGCCGCGATGGCCTCGGTGGGCGCCCGCCGCCTGCACGCGGCCTATCTCGACAGCGAGTTCTTCCGGCGCGACGCATGAGCCAGCTCGCCCTCGACCTGCTCGCCCGGGTCGCGCCCAGCCTGGACAACTTCGTGGCCGGCAGCAACCGCGAGTGCCTGCACGCGCTGCGCGCCCTGGCCGACGGCGACCGGCGCCACCGCCTGATCTATCTCTGGGGCCTGCCCGGCTGCGGGCGCAGCCACCTCGCCGGCGCGCTCGCGCGGGCGCTGCCGCAGGCCTGCGTGGTCGATGATGTGCAGCGGCTCGATGCCGGGGGCCAGACGGCGCTCTTCGGCCGTTTCCTTGCCGCCGCCGCCGACCCCGATCAGGTGGTGATCACCACCGGCGACCGGCCGCCGCTGGCCCTCGATCTGCGCGAAGACCTGCGCAGCCGCCTGGGCGCCGGCCTGGTCTTCGAGCTGCGCGCCCCCGATGACGCCGGCCGGGCCCAGGCGCTGGCGCAGGCCGCCCGCGAACGCGGCCTGCGTCTGCCCGAGGGCGTGATCAGCTGGCTGCTCACCCACCATTCCCGCGACCTGCGGGTGCTGATGGCCACCCTCGAGGCGCTCGATCGCCATGCGCTCGCGCGCCAGCGCGCCCCCAGCCTGCCGCTGCTGCGCGAGTGGCTGGCTGGCGCCAGCGGCGGGCGCGACACCCCGGCGGCTGATAAAATCCTTTAGGAATCATGGATCTGGCCCTGTTCGACCTCGATCACACCCTGTTGCCGCTCGACAGCGACTATGAATGGGGCCGCTTTCTTGCGCGCATCGGGGCGGTCGATGCCGAGCATCAGCAGCGCGAGAACGACCGCTTCTACCGCGATTACCAGGCCGGCCGGCTCGACATCCAGGCCTTCCTGGCCTTCCAGCTCGCGCCGCTGGCGGCCCACCCGCCGGCCCAGCTGCGCCGCTGGCACGATCAGTACATGGCCGAGGTCATCGAGCCGGCCCTGCGGCCGGCCGCGCTCGCCCTGGTCGAGCGGCACCGCGGCCAGGGCGATCTGTGCGTGATCATCACCAGCACCAATGACTTCGTCACCGGCCCGATCGCGCCGCGCTTCGGCATCGAGCACCTGATCGCCACCCGGGTCGGCCGCAACGGCGAGGGCTACACCGGCCTGGCCGAAGGCACCCCGAGCTTCCGGGAAGGCAAGATCACCCGCCTCGACCAGTGGCTGGCCGATCGCGGCACCGCCCTGTCGGCCTTTCCGCGCTCGACCTTCTACAGCGACTCGGCCAACGACCTCCCCCTGCTCGAACGGGTCACCGACCCGGTCGCCACCAATCCCGACGACCGGCTCGCCAGCGTGGCGCGCGAGCGCGGCTGGCCGATCCTGTCCCTGTTCGCATGATCACCCGATTCCTCAGCAAGCTCTTCGGCCGCGGCGCTTCCGCCCGGCCCGCGCCCGCCGCATCGGAGCCGGCCACCGCCCCGGCGGCCAGCGCCCGCGGCGGCGGCCC
>JAGWVN010000089.1 GCA_018970865.1 Betaproteobacteria bacterium | reverse complement strand
CTGGCTGCCCGGCGAGACGCCTTCGATCGGCATCGGCCAGGGCGCCAACGCCTTCACCATCCTGCAGCTCGCCCATGCCACCGCCACGCTGGCCAATGACGGCGTCGCGATCCGGCCCCGCCTGGTGCGTGAGGTGCAGGATCCGGTCAGCCGGGAGAAGCGGCCGGTCGACCCGGGCGAACCGCGCCGCATCCCGCTTCGCCCCGAGCACCTCGCGCTGGTGAAGTCGGCCATGGTCGATGTCAACCGCTTCGGCACCAGCCGGGCGGTGTTTGCCGACGCCGGCTATGTCGCTGCCGGCAAGACCGGCACCGCGCAGGTGATCGGCATCCGCCAGAACGAACGCTATGACGCGCGGCGCATCGCCGAGCGGCACCGCGATCACTCGCTCTACATGGCCTTCGCGCCGGTGGACGCCCCGCGCCTGGCGCTGGCGGTCATCGTCGAGAACGGCGGTTTCGGCGCGCAGGCGGCCGCGCCGATCGCGCGCAAGGTCTTCGACTACTACCTGCTCGGCAAGCTGCCCGGCGAGGCCGGCCGCCGACCGGTCGATGCGCCGACCGAGGCCGAGATGCGCGATGTGCCCGAGAGCACCGAGCCCGAGCCGGTGCCTGCGCCGGCGCCGGGCGCGGCCACCGACGGCAGCGCGGCGCGGAAATCGCCATGACCGCGCTGCCCACCGTCTGGGCGCGCATCCGTTCCGGCGCGCGGATCTTCGACCCCGCCCTGACGGCCATCCTGCTGCTGCTGATCCTGCTCAGCCTGATCACCATGCACTCGGCCGCCTATGACTTCCCCGGCCGCTTCGAAGGCCATGTGCGCAATCTCGCGGTGGCGGTGGCGCTGCTGTGGATCATGGCCCTGGTGCCGCCGGCCCTGCTGATGCGGGTGGCCCTGCCGCTCTACCTGTTCGGGGTGGCCCTGCTGATCGGCGTGGCGCTGTTCGGCGATGTCTCCAAGGGCGCGCGCCGCTGGCTCAATCTCGGCTTCGGACGGGTGCAGCCTTCGGAGCTGCTCAAGATCGCGGTGCCGCTGATGCTCGCCTGGTACTTCCAGCGCCGCGAAGGCGGGCGGCACTGGGCCGACTTCCTGCTGGCCACCGTCGCGCTGGCCGTGCCGGTGGGGCTGATCGCCCGCCAGCCCGATCTCGGCACCGCGCTGCTGGTGCTGGCCGCCGGCGGCTTCGTGATCTTTCTGGCGGGGCTGAACTGGCGGGTGATCGCCGGGCTGGCCGCGCTCGGCGCCGCCGCGGCGCCGCTGATCTGGCCGCTGCTGCACGACTACCAGCGCCAACGGGTGCTCACCCTGCTCGATCCCAGCTCCGATCCGCTCGGCAAGGGCTTCCACATCATCCAGTCGACCATCGCGGTGGGCTCGGGCGGCTTCTGGGGCAAGGGCTACATGGAAGGCACCCAGACCCATCTCGAGTTCATCCCGGAGCGCACCACCGATTTCATCTTCGCGGTGTTCTCCGAAGAGTTCGGCCTGGCGGGCAACGCGGTGCTGATCGCGCTCTACCTGCTCCTGATCGGGCGCGGCCTGGCCATCGCCTCGGGCGCCGGCACGGTCTTCGGCCAACTGCTCGCCGGCGCGATCACGCTCATGCTGTTCACCTACGCCTTCGTCAACATGGGCATGGTGTCGGGCATCCTGCCGGTGGTGGGGGTGCCGCTGCCCTTCATGTCCTACGGCGGAACCGCCATGGTCACCCTGGGGATGGGCATCGGCATGCTCATGAGCATCCACCGCCACCGCAAGGCGCCCGGCACGCGCGGACGCTGAATGCGCCCGGTAATCGCCTACGACGCGCAGGGTCGAAAGGTCGGCTCACCCCGCCCGACTGTCATGCTCTCGGTGTTCGGGGAGTAACCGGGGTCGGCCAGACCGACCCTGCCTGTGTCGTCATTCCGAGGCCCCGCGGCCTCCGGCGCAGGCGCGGATCACAAGATCCGTCGGCCAGACCGTCGCCAGCCCAGGCACGGTCCCACCGGATCCGTGCGGGTCGTCAACCAACACGGAGTCCGGATGTCACAGCACACACCGCGCCGATCGCCGCCCGGCCGGGGCCTAGCCGCCCTGCTCGGGCTGATTTTCGCGGGCGTGTCGGCCACCAGCGCCGCCGCGCCCACCTACACCCTCGAAGCGCTGATCGACCGGGCGCTGAGCGAAAGCCCGGCCCTGGCCACCAGCCGCGCCCAGCAGGCCGAGGCGCGGGCGGGCCTGATCACTGCCCGCGCCCTGCCCAATCCCGAGATCGTCATCGAACCCGGGCGGCTGGTGCCACGCCTGGCTGGCGAGCCGGCCGGCGCGAGCACCGCGCTGTCGCTGTCGCAGCCCATCGAGAACCCGCGCCTGCGCGTGGCCCGATCGGCGAGCGCCGAGGCGCGGGTGGGCGTGGCGCTGGCCGAGACCGGGGTCACGCAATCCCGGCTGGTGGCGGCGGTGCGCGAGCGCTTCTTCGAGTTGCTGCGGCTGCGCGCCGAGCAGCAGGCGCTGCAGGAGGACCTGATCCTCGCCGAGCAGATCCGGGACCGCATCGAGGTGCGGGTGCGCGCCGGCGAGGCGCCGCGCTTCGATTCGCTGCGGGCCGAGGGCGAGGTGGCCGGCGTGCGCCGCAGCCTGGAAGCCACCCGGCTGCGCATTCGCGAGGCGCAGGTCGGGATGCGCCAGCTGGTGGGCCCGAGTCTGGAGACCGATTTCGAGCTCGGCACCAGCGACATCGACAGCCGCATGCTCGAGGAGGCCGACTATCTCGCGCTGCGCCGGCGGGTGGAGGATCGCAACCCGGAGATCGCGCTGGCACGCGAGCAGTGGTCGGCGGCCGACCGGCTCACCGCGCTGGAACGAACCCGGATCGTGCCCCAGGTGGCCATCCGGGCAAGCCATGAGCACGACCCGGCAGCGCGGCTGACCCGGCTGGGCCTGCAGGTCAGTCTGCCGCTGCTCGATCGGCGCGAGGGCCCGATCGCCGAGGCGATCGCGCAGACCGAGCGGGCCCGGGTCGCGCTGGTGCAGCGACGCTTCGAGACCGAGGCCGCCTTCGAGGCGGCCTGGCAGGCCTATCAGGTGGCGCGCTCCCAGGTGCAGGCCATCGAAGGCGGCGTGCTCGCGCGGGCGCGCCAGGTGCTGGCCATCGCCGAGGCGGCATACCGGCTGGGCGAGCGGGGCATCCTCGAATACCTCGACGCGCAGCGCCAGTTCCGGCTGGTGCGCAATGACCTGATCGCCGCGCGCTTCGACCTTCAGCGCGCCCGCATCGAACTCGAAAGGCTGGCAGGACGATGACCCCCACCCCCTCTCTCAAGACGGTCGGCATCGCCGCGCTGCTGGCGATCCTGGCCAGCGGCTGCGGTCAGCGCGAGGCTGCCGCGCCGGCCCCGTCCGGCAAGACCGCGCCGGCGGCGGGCGCGCCCGCCGCCACCGCGAACGACCCGATGGAGCTCACCCTCGACGAGGCGCTCGCGCGGCGGGTGGTGGTCGGCTCGGTGAGCACGCGGCGGGTGGTGGACACCATCCGCATCGCCGGTCGCCTGGAGGCCAACCAGAACCGCAGCTCGCGGATCGGCGCGCCGATCACCGGCCGGCTCACGCAGGTCGACGCGCAGATCGGCCAGCTGGTGCGCCAGGGCCAGGTGCTGGCCGAGATCAACAGCCCCGAGCTGGCGCAGGCGCAGCTGAACTTCCTGCGCGCGCACTCGCAGCAGCAGCTGCTCACGCAGGCGGTCGAGCGGGCGCGCCTGCTGCTCGAGGCCGATGTGATCGGCTCGGCCGAGCTGCAGCGGCGCCAGGGCGAACTCACCGTGGCCGCCGCCGAGAAACGGGCCTCGTCCGACCAGCTGCGGGCGCTGGGCCTGACGGTGGAGCGGATTGCGCGGCTGGAGAGCACCGGCCAGATCCAGCCCACCGCCGCGATCACCGCGACCCTGGGCGGCACCGTGATCGAGCGCAAGGTCGCGCAGGGCCAGGTGGTCAACCCGGCCGATGTGCTGTTCGTGGTGTCGGACCTGACCGCGCTGTGGGCGGTGGCCGAGGTGCCCGAGCAGGACGCGCAGTTCGTGAAGACCGGTCAGCGGGTGCAGATCGAGGTGCCGGCGCTCGACAATGAACGCTTCGATGGCCGCGTGGCCTTCGTCGCCGATGTGGTCAACCCCGAGACCCGCACGGTGCGGGTGGGCGTCGACCTCGAGAACCGGGGCGGGCGATTCAAGCCCTCGATGCTGATCAGCATGCTGGTCGAGGGGCGCTCCGCCGAGCGTCAGGTGGTGCCGGCCAGCGCCGTGGTTCGCGAGGGCAACGCCGATCACCTCTACCTGCAGGTGCGCCCCGGGGTGTTCCGGATGGTGCCGGCCGAGGTCGGCCCCGAACGCGACGGCATGCGGGCGCTGCTGCGGCCCCTGCCGCCGGGCGCGCAACTCGCGCTCGACGGCGCCTTCCACCTCAACAACGCGCGCATGCAGCGCGCGCTCGATGGTCGCTGAGCCGGGAGGCCTTGCCATGATCCGTTCCCTGATGGCGTGGTCGCTGCGCCAGCGGCTGGTGCTCGCCGTGCTCGCCCTGGCGCTGGTCGGCGTCGGGCTGTTCAGCCTGCGCAGCCTGCCGGTGGACGCCTTCCCCGATGTGACCAATGTGCAGGTCCAGGTGGCCACCGAGGCACCCGGACGCCCGCCCGAGGAAGTCGAGCGTTTCGTGACCGTGCCGGTGGAGATCGCCATGCGCGGCATCCCCGGCCTGGTGGAGATGCGCTCGCTCAACCGCAACGGGCTGTCCCTGGTGACGCTGGTGTTCACCGACAGCACCGATGTCTGGTTCGCGCGGCAGGTGGTGCTCGAGCGGCTGATCGAGGTCGGCCAGCGGCTGCCCGAGGGGGTCACGCCGGTGCTCGGCCCGGTGTCCACCGGCCTGGGCGAGATCTACCAGTACACCCTGGAGCATCCCGATGACGGCAACCGGCCGCTCGACCTCGCCGAACTCAAGCGCCGCCGCGACCTGCAGGACTGGACCGTCCGGCCGCTGCTGCGCTCGGTGCCGGGCGTGGCCGAGATCAACTCGCAGGGCGGTTATGTGCGCCAGTACCAGGTCGAGGCCAACCCCGAGCGCCTGCGCTACTACGGATTCACCATCCGCGACCTGCTGCAGGCGCTGGCGCGCAACAACGCCAACTCCTCGGGCGGCGCGCTGCCGGTCAAGGCCGAGCAGTACCTGATCCGCGGCACCGGCCTGATCGGCTCGCTCGAGGACATCCGCAACATCGTGCTGCGCGAGGTGCGCGGCATCCCGGTGTACCTGCGCGATGTCGCCGAGGTGCGCTTCGGCGAGGAGGTGCGGCGCGGCGCGATCGTGCGCGACGGCGTCACCGAGGCGGTCGCCGGCATCGTCATGATGCAGCGCGGCGCCAACGCCCGCGAGGTGGTCGGCGCGGTGCGCAAGGAGGTCGATCGCATCAACCGCAGCGGGGTGCTGCCCGACGGACTGAAGATCGTGCCCTTCTACGACCGCACCGATCTGGTCGACGCGGCCCTGCTCACCGTCGGCAAGGTGCTGCTCGAAGGCGTGGTGCTGGTGATCGCGGTGCTGTTCGTGTTCCTCGGCGACCTGCGATCGAGCCTGATCGTGGTCTGCACGCTGGTGCTCACGCCGCTGGTCACCTTCCTGATCATGGGCGAGATCGGCCTCTCGGCCAACCTCATGTCGCTGGGCGGACTGGTGATCGCGATCGGGCTGATGGTCGACGGCTCGGTGGTGGTGGTGGAGAACGCATTCGCCGCGCTCGGCCGGGCAGCCGGGCCGGGGATGCGCCGAGACCAGGTCATCCTCAAGGCCGCCACCGATGTCGGCAAGCCGGTGCTCTACGGCGTGGGCATCATCATCCTGGTGTTCCTGCCGCTGCTGTCGCTGCAGGGCATGGAGGGCAAGATGTTCGGGCCGCTGGCGCTCACCATCGCGATCGCGCTCTCGATCTCGCTGGCGCTGTCGTTCACGCTCACCCCGGCGCTGTGCTCGTACCTGCTGCGCGGCGGCTCGGAGGAGGACACCTGGCTGCTGCGCCGCCTGAAGCGGCCCTACCTGCGCGCGCTCGACTGGTGCCTGGCCCACGCCCGCTCGGTCATGCTCGGCGCCGGGGCGCTGCTGGCCGCGGCGCTGGCCTGCGTGCCGCTGCTGGGCACGGCGTTCATCCCGACCATGCAGGAGGGCCAGCTCACGCCGGTGATCGTGCGCGTGCCGCGCATCTCCCTCGACGAGTCGCTCAAGCTGGAGTTCGAGGCCATGGCCGCGATCGCCACCGTGCCGGGCGTGAGCCGGGTGATGTCGCGACTCGGCGGCGGCGAATCGGCCGCCGACCCCGGACTGCCGCACGAGTCCGATCCGATCGTGACGCTCAAGCCGCGCAAGGAATGGCCGGCGGGCTGGGACCAGGACGACATCGCCAACGCGATCCGCGAGAAGCTGAAGTTCCTGCCAGGCGTGGAGGTGTCGATCAGCCAGCCGATCGCGGCGCGGGTCGACGAGATGGTCTCGGGCGTACGCTCGCAGGTGGCGATCAAGATCTTCGGCGAAGACCTCGCCGTGCTGCGCGAGCGCGGCGACGCCATCGCGCGCATCCTCGGCTCGCTGCCCGGCACCACCGACCTGCGTGTCGAGCGGGTCACCGGCCAGAACTACCTGACGGTGCGCATCGACCGCAATGCGATCGCCCGCTTCGGCCTGAATGTCGAGGATGTCAACGACCTGATCGAGACCGCGGTGCGCGGCCGGGTGGCGTCGGTGGTCTACGAGGGCGAGCGGCGCTACGACCTGTTCCTGCGCTATCCGCAGGGCTTCCGTGGCAATGTCGAGGCGGTGTCGAACCTGCTGCTGCGCTCGCCGGGCGGCGCGCTGGTCGCGCTCAAGGATGTCGCCGACATCTCGGTGGTCGACGGCCCGCCGCAGATCTCGCGCGAGGACGGTCAGCGCCGGCTGGTGATCGGCGCCAATGTCCAGGGCCGCGATCTCGGCGGCTATGTCGCCCAGGCGCAGGCGCGCATCGCTGCCGAGGTGCCGCTGCCGGCCGGCTACCGGCTGGAATGGGGCGGGCAGTTCGAGAACATGGAGCGGGCGATCAAGCGGCTGTCGCTGATCATCCCGATCACGGTCGCCGCGATCTTCTTCCTGCTGTTCCTGCTCTTCGACTCGGCCCGTCAGGCGGCACTGATCATCACCGTGCTGCCGCTGGCGGCGATCGGCGGGGTGTTCGGCCTGCTGGTGGCCGGCGAGTACCTGTCGGTGCCGGCCGCGGTGGGCTTCATCAACCTCTGGGGCATCGCGGTGCTCAACGGCGTGGTGCTGATCAGCGAGTTCAGGCACCTGCTCGAGCGCGGCGGCGACATCGCCGCGGCGGTGCGCGAGGGCTGCGCGCACCGATTCCGGCCGGTGATGATGACCGCCACCGTGGCCATGCTGGCGCTGCTGCCGATGCTCTTCGCCGATGGGCCGGGATCGGAGGTGACCCGGCCGCTGGCGGTGGTGGTGATCGGCGGGCTGATCACCTCCACCAGCCTCACGCTGCTGGTGCTGCCGGTGCTCTACCGCCGGCTCGGTCAGTCTCGGGAAGAACGGCTGGCGCAGGCGCCCGCCTGAGCGGCGCGCGCCGCGATTCCCGGGCGGGTACGCCGGCGGCCGGACGGGCGGGCGCGCCCGCCTCCCGGCCGCGCCGGCCGCCCGCTCAGCCGCCGGCCACCTCGAGCATCAGCTTGCCGATGTGCTCGGAGGATTCCATGCGGCGGTGCGCCTGCGCGGCCTGCTCCAGCGGATAGACCTGGTTGATCACCGGCAGCATGCGGCCCTGCTCGAGATGCGGCCAGATCTTCGCGCGAAGCTCGGCGGCAAGCCGCGCCTTGTCGGCCGCAGGCCGGGCGCGCAAGGTGGAGCCGGTGACGGTGAGGCGCTTGATCATCACCGGCATGAGGTCGATGTCGACCTTGGAGGTCTGCAGGAAGGCGATCTGCACCAGCCGGCCCTCGAGCGCCAGCGCCTTGAGATTGCGGCCGATGTAGTCGCCCCCGACCATGTCGAGGATGACATCGACGCCACGCTTGCCGGTGAGCTGCATCACCTCGGCGAGGAAGTCGTGGGTGCGGTAGTTGATGGCGTGGTCTGCGCCGAGGTCGCGGGTGCAGGCCTGCGCCTTCTCGTCGCTGCCCACGGTGACATACACCGTGGCGCCCCAGGCCTTGGCCATCTGGATGGCGGTGGTGCCGATGCCCGACGAGCCACCGTGGATGAGCAGGGTCTCGCCGGCGGCCAGCCGGCCGCGCTCGAAGACATTGGCCCACACGGTGAAGTAGGTCTCGGGCAGGGCGGCCGCCTGCAGCAGCGACAACCCTCGCGGCACCGGCAGCGCCTGCGCCGCGGGCACGGTGACGAATTCGGCATAGCCCCCGCCGTTGGTGAGCGCGCAGACCGCATCACCCACCCGCCACTGCGTGACCGCCGTCCCCACGGCCGCCACCTGGCCCGAGACCTCCAGGCCCAGCCAGGGCGAGGCGCCCGGCGGCGGCGGATAGTTGCCGCTGCGCTGGAGCACGTCGGGACGATTCACCCCGGCATAGGCTACACGCACCAGGATCTCGTCGGCCGCCGGCACGGGCAGCGGGGCGCGCTGCGGCACCAGCACCTCGGGGCCGCCACCGCGGCCATGATCGATGTAGCGCATGTCGGCGGGCAGCGCCGCGGAATTCGGTTGGTTCATGGGGGAGGTCTCCTGGGCAGGGCTCTATACTCGACGGCTCGCGCGGTCACGCTGGCTGCGCATGCATCAACCCCCAAGCATATCGGAGGCCCGCGCATGAGTCCGGTGATCGCATTCGAACCAGGCGGCTATGCCTTCCAGCTTGGCGGCTTTCCCTACTCGCAGGGCGTGGTCGCGCTGCCGGGCCATGCCATCGAGCGCGTGCGCTGGCGCCGGCCGGTGCCCGTGCAGCAGGGCTTTGCCGCCATCGCCGCCCACCTGAAGGCCCGTGGCCGGCCGCTCACTGCGCTGTGTGCGGCCGAACTGCGCTCGCCCAGGCCGTTCACGCTCGAGGGCTTTCGCGGCTTCAACGCCGGCTATGTGGCGGTGCTCGAGCAGTGGGGCCTGTACCGTGACGGCCGCAATCCGGTGGCCCGCAGCAATGTCTGCCCGGCCTTCGATGCGCCCGCCGAGCCCGGCTTCCACGCCTTCAGCTACACGGTGCCGGCCGCCGATGCGCTCGCCGCGCGCCACTTCGTGGTGGCGGGCAGCGGCGAGTGGCCCGAGGACCAGCCCTTCCCCGAGGGCATCGTCGCCCGCGGCGACCTCTCGGCCACCGGCTTCGCCAGCAAGGTCGACTATGTGCTGGCCACCATGCGCTCGCGCGCCGACGCGCTCGGCGCCGACTGGTCGGCGATCACCGCCACCCAGGTCTACACCGTGCATGACTTCCACCCGCTGCTCGCCAGCCGCTTCGCCGCGGCCGGGCTCACCGCCGCGGGCCTCACCTGGCATGCCTGCCGCCCGCCCATCCTCGAACTCGAGTTCGAGATGGACCTGCGCAGCGTGGCCACCGAATGCATCGCCGATCAGCCATGACACCGACCACCGATTCCACCGCCGGCGACGACACCGGCCGCGCACCAGCGCCGACAGCCGTTGCCGGCGTGCCCGAGGGCTTCACCGTCATGCGCATGCCCACCAACCCGTTCGTCGACGGGGTCGGGCCGCTCTACGGGCGGCTCGATGGCGAGCGCTTCGTGCTCGGCATCCGCATCGAGAAGCGTCACTGCAACCCGGGCGGCACCTGCCATGGCGGCATGATCATGACCCTCTCGGACATGCTGCTGCTGATGGGCAGCAACATCGAGGGCGGGGTGAACCGCTACTTCACCACCGTGAATGTCACCTGCGACTTCATCGGCCCGGCCCATGAGGGCGACTGGGTGGAAGGACGCATGCAGGTGCTGCGGGTGGCCCGCAGCCTGGTGTTCGCGCAGGGCCTGTTCACCGCGGGCGACGCGATGGTGGCCCGCTGCAGCGGCATCCTCAAGCCGGTGAGCGAGCCCGACCCGCGCTACGACGGCCGGCGCTACTTCACCGGCTGAGAGGCAGGCGCGGCGGCCGCCTGCGCCGCCGGCCGGGCACCCACCCGCTCCAGCAGCGTGCCCAGGATGCCCTTGGGCATGAAGATGATGAACAGGATCAGCAGCAGGCCGTAGATGGTGGTGTCCACCCCGAGCGCGTCATTGCCGATCAGCACCCGCAGCGACTCCGAGAGCACCAGCAGGAAGATCGCGCCGACCGCCGGGCCGAGCATCACGAACATGCCGCCGGCGATCACGCCGAACACCATCTGCAGCGAGATGCCGATGCCCGAGACCGTCTCTGGATTCACATAGAGCTGGTACTGGGCATAGAGCGCGCCGCCCACGCAGGTCATGGCCGCCGACAGCAGGGTCACGGTGAGCTTGGCGCGCGAGACATCGATGCCCACCGAGGCGGCGGCATCCTCTTCCTCGCTGATCGCCTCCAGCGCCAGCCGATTCATGCTGCGATCGACCCGATGCCACACATAGAGCGCAATCAGCCAGCAGCCGAGCATCAGGTAGAACCAAACCACCTTGCTGGAAAACTGCATCGCGACCAGTGACCAGCTCTCGCCCGAGCCGAGCGCGGACTTCGGGGTCAGCCCCAGCGAGCCGCCGGTGACATCACGCAGACCGACGATGATCAGCCGGGTGACCTCGGAGAGCGCCAGCGTGACCAGCGCGAAGTAATGACCGACGATCTTGAAGCGGAAGCAGGGCCACGCGATCAGGAAGGCCACCGCCAGCGTGACGACGATGGAGACCAGCAGTCCCAGCCACGGCGACAGCCCGTGGAAGTTCCACAGCAGCACCGACCCGTAGGCGCCGATGCCAAGGAAGGCGCCATGGCCGAAGCTGACCAGCCCGAGTCGGCCCATGATCGACCAGCTGGTGTAGATGAAGGCCCAGAGCAGGCCGGTCACCATCAGGTGCAGCGGATAGTTGCCGACGCCGGTGAGCGGCAGCACCAGCGCTGCCGCCAGCAGTGCGAGAGCGAGCTTGCGCATGATCACCGCCGTTTCGACAGGAGGCCCTCGGGCTTCCAGAACATGGTCATGATGAAGAACACGAAGGCGATCACGTAGCCCCACTCGAGCTGCAGGAAGAACCCGCCGACCGAGATGAACTGGGCGAACACGAACGCCGCCACGAACCCGCCGATGAGGTTGCCCAGGCCGCCGAGCACGCAGATCAGGAAGGTGAGCGGCCCGAAGGACAGCCCGATCGCCGGGTGCACGTCGTACTGCAGCACCAGCAGGCAGGCGGCCAGACCGGCGAGCGCGCCGCCCATCGCCGAGGTGAGCAGGTAGACCCGCCCCGGGTTGACGCCCATCAGCGGCATGATGGTGCGGTCCTGGCTGATGGCGCGGATGGCCGTGCCCATGTAGGTGCGGTTCAGGAACAGGTAGGTGGCCGCGATCGCCACCGCCGCGACCGCGAAGGCGATCATGCGCGACAGCGAGAAGCTCATCTCGCCGATGTTCACGCCGGGCAGACGCACGCCGATGTTGCGGAACTCCACCCCGAACAGCACCGTGGCCACCGCCTGCAGCAGGAACAGCACCCCGCCGGTGACCAGCAACTGGTTGATCGGCTCGGCGTTGAGCACCGGCCGGATCACGAACTGATGCATCAGCGCGCCGAGCGCCGCGACGAAGGCCACCGCCATCAGGAATGCGGCCCACAGCGGCACACCCTGCACCGAGTGCAGCCACCAGATCGCGTACATGCCGACCATGATCAGTTCGGCATAGCAGATCCAGACCACGTCGATGACGCCGAAGATCAGGTTCAGGCCGAGCGAAAGCAGCGCGAGCAGGCCGCCGAGCAGCAGCCCGTTGAGCACCGCCTCGAGAAAGAAGATGTCGAAGATCTGGTCCAAGGTCTGCCTCCGCTAGACGCCGAGATAGGCGCGACGGATGTCGTCGCTGGCCAGCAGTTCGGCGGCCGGCCCGCTGGCGCGGATGCGCCCGGTCTCCAGCAGGTAGGCGCGATCGACCACCTTGAGCACCTGCTGGACGTTCTGTTCGACGATCAGGACCGTGTAGCCCTCGGCGCTCATCTTGCGGATGACCTCGAAGATCGACTGCACGATCACCGGCGCGAGACCCGCCGACGGCTCATCGAGCAGCAGCAGCTTGGGGCCGCTCATCAGCGCCCGGCCGATCGCGCACATCTGCTGCTCGCCGCCCGACATGGTGCCGGCCATCTGCAGGCGCCGCTCCTTCATGCGCGGGAACAGCGAATAGACCATCTCGAGCCGCCGCGCGAACTCGGCGCGGGCCGACGGCAGGAAGGCGCCCATGCGCAGGTTGTCCTCGACGGTGAGCCGCGGGAACAGCCGGCGGCCCTCGGGCACCTGCGCGATGCCCAGCGAGATGACCTCGTGCGCGGGCAGCTCGTTGTAGCGCCGGCCCTCCATCGACATCTCACCGGCACGCGACTCGATCAGCTTGGAGATGACCCGCAGCAGCGTGGTCTTGCCGGCACCGTTGGGGCCGATCACCGCCACCGACTCGCCGGGACGCACCTCGAGGGACACGTCGAACAGGGCCTGGAAGCTGCCGTAACCGGCGCTCACCCCGTCGAGCTTGAGCATGGCTGTCATGAGGCGCGCGCCTTCACCTGCTGTTGCACCGCATCGGCATCAGTGCCGAGGTAGACCTCGATCACCTTGCGGTCGTGGGCGATCTCGGAGGGCTTGCCCTGGGCGATGACCTCACCGTGGTCGAGCACGATGCAGCGGTCGATCACCCGCATCAGCACGCCCATGATGTGCTCCACCCAGATGATGGTGATGCCGCGTTCGTCGCGGATGCGCCGCAGCATGTCGGCCGCCTGGTTCATCTCGGCCTCATCGAGGCCGCCGAGGCTCTCGTCAGCGAGCAGCACCTTGGGCTGGGTGGCCAGCGCCCGCGCCATCTCCAGCTTCTTCAGGCCCGCCGCGCCCAGACCGTCGACGCGCGCCGTGGCCTCGGTGGGCAGGCCGATGAGACGCAGCGCATCGACCGCGCGCTTCTCGGCCTCGGCGCGGCTGATCCGGTCGGAGGCGCCGTAGAAGGCCGCAAGCGCCGCATTCTCGAGGATGGAGAGCTTGCGGAACGGCCGCGGGATCTGGAAGGTGCGGGCCACGCCGCGCCGGCAGATCTCGTTGGGGGGCAGACCCCCGATTTCGGCGCCGTCGAAACTGACGGAACCGGCCGACGGTGCGTACAGGCCGGCGATCACATTGAAGGTGGTGCTCTTGCCCGAGCCGTTGGGCCCGATCAGCCCGAGGATCTCTCCCCGGGCGAGCTCAAACGTCACCTCATTGACCGCCGTGAACCCGCCGAACCGCTTCGTGAGGCGGTTGACAGAGAGCATGGGAGGCTGCCGCGATCAGGGCGCGAAGGCGTGGCCGCGCGGCAGGGGCAGCACCGGCTCCTTGGTCTTGACCGCGGTCGGCCAGACAATGAAGGTGTCCTGGGCGTTGTACTGCATGACCACCGGCGAGGCGCGCTCGTTCTGGCCGGCCATGGCGTGGCCCGGCGGGTAGAACTTCACGCCATAGCCCTGGATGGTGCCGCCCGCCGGGATATCGGTGTCGATGGCTGCCTTGCGCAGGGCCTCGGAATCGATGCCGCCGTACTTCTTGATCGCCCGTGGCAGCACGTCGGTGAAGAAGATCCAGCTCTGGTTGAAGCCCATGGAGAGGTGCGGCGACACCTCGTCGCCCTTCACCTCGGCGCGGTAGCGACGGACCATCTCCTTGGTGACATCACCGAGCCCGGGGGCCAGGGTCTTGGGGTCGAGCATCTGCGCGCCGACGGGGTCGACGTTGTAGAGCAGGTTGGCGTCGTCCTTGAAGGTGGCGTAGAGCTTGTCGAACTGGCCGTAGCCCGCGCCGTGACCGATCAGCGCCTGCCACTTGAGGCCCTGTTCCTTGGCCTGGCGCAGGAAGAGCGTGATGTCGGGGTTGTAGCCGGTATGCAGCACCACATCGACACGGGCGCGCTTGAGCTTGGTGATCATCGGCGACAGATCAGGCGCGGTGGCGGCGTAGCCTTCCTTCAGGGCGATCTGGATGCCGTGGCCCTTGCAGGCGCTCTCGTTGCCGGAGGCCACGCCGGTACCGTAGGGGCCGTCCTCGTGGATGATCGCCACCTTCAGGTCCTTGGGCTCCTTGCCGAGCTTGGCCTTGGCGTTTTCGGCCAGGAAGTGGCAGGAGGAGTGGCCGAGCTGGTCGCCGTGGATCTGCGCCCGGAACGAGTACTTCAGGTTCTTGTCGCGGAAGACATTCGAGGCCACGCAGATGTTGGCCCAGAAGAACTTGCGGGCCGCATCGAACTTCTGCACCAGCGGCACGCAGTGGGCGGAGGAGAACACGCCCATCAGCATGTCGACCTTCTCCTGCTCGACCAGGCGGGTGGCCTCGTTGATCGCCACCTCGGCCTTCGATTGCGCATCGACATAGATGGGCCGGATCCGGTAACCCTCGACGCCGCCGCGCTCGTTGATCATGTCAATCGCGTACTTGGTGCCGAGATAGCCGGCCATGGAGCCGCCGGCCGCGAACGGACCGGTAAGGTCGTAGATGACCCCGATCTTGATTTCCTTGCCCTGTGCAAGGACGCCGGTGGCGGCGAGGGCAAGGGCGAGCCCCGCCAGGATGCGACGGATCATGCGTGTCTCCTTGGTGCGTTCTCTGAAATGATGCTGCCCCGCCTGTTCCGGCGTTCGGCGAAAAGGCCCTGCCCCGCGAAGGGCCGGACCGGTGAAATCGGCTACCTCATGAAATGGCGGACATGGTCGGCACCCAGGCCGACTGCCTCGAAGTGGGCGCGGTACTTCTCGATCCGGGTGAAGACATCGTCGTATCCGGTGACATTGCCATCGGGGTCGACATACGCCAGCATGCCGTGCACGGTGAACAGCGTGATCATCTCGGCGCAGTCATCGGGCACGGTGAGGGTGTGGGTCTCGCCCGGCGGCTCGAAGATGTAGCTGCCTTCCTCGGCGAACCAGTCATGCTCCAGGTAATGCCAGCGGCCGCGGATCACGAAGGCATGGACCTGGCCGGTGTGGCGGTGCCGCTGCAGGACGCCCGAGCGACGCACCCGCAGCACATGGGTGTACCAGCCGCCGGTCACGTTCAGATGCAGCGGCCGTGACCAGGTGTCGGGCCCTACCGGCACCCAAAGCCGTTCATCAGCGGCGCAGGCATCGGCAATGACCAGATCCGGGGTCATGCCCCAGGGCTGCGGCTTGCGGTAGGCGACGCGGTCGGGGCGGGGCGCGGCGGCCTCTAGCCCCGGCGTGGACAGCATGTTCAAGAAGGACCTCGGAGTGAAGCGTGCTGTGTGGCACGGTCGGCAACCGTCCCGCACCCTATGGGGGAGCGCCGCGGATGTCAAGGCAAACCGCGCAGCCATGGCGCCGCGCGCGTGGCAGTCGCGGCAAGGGCAAACTGCCGGGACATGCCAGGGCGCGGACAGGGCTTCGGCTACCATGCGCGCTCATGACGGCTGACGCGCTGATCGAAGCGGCAAGAGACCTCGGCACCGCGGTGTCACGGCTGCACTTCAGCCCACCGGTGGCGCATGTGCTCAACCCCCTCGAATACGCCTGGGCGCCGCACGAGGCCTACCTGCGGCGCTACGGCGAGGGCGAGCGCCGGGCGGTGTTCCTCGGCATGAATCCCGGCCCCTTCGGCATGATGCAGACCGGCGTGCCCTTCGGCGAGGTGGCTGCGGTGCGCGACTGGATGGGCATCGTCGCCCCGGTGAGCCAGCCCGCGGGCGGCCATCCCAAGCGCCCGATCGAGGGCTTCGCGTGCCGGCGCTCGGAGGTGAGCGGACGGCGGCTGTGGGGATGGGCGGCGTCGCGCTTCGGCAGCGCAGAGTCGTTCTTTGCCCACAGCTTCGTGCTCAACTGGTGCCCGCTGGTGTTCCTCGAGGCGTCGGGCCGCAACTTCACGCCTGACCGCCTGCCCGCCCCCGAAGCGGCGGCGCTGCGCGCGGCCTGCGACGACCATCTGGCGCGCGCGCTTCAGGCGCTGCGCCCGCAGTGGGCGATCGGCATCGGCGGCTTCGCCGCCAGACGCCTGCAGGCCGTGCTGGCCCGCCCCGCCTTCAGCGCGGGCGGCGATCGCCCGGCGATCCGCGTGGGCCAGATCCTGCATCCCAGCCCGGCATCGCCGGCGGCCAATCGCGGGTGGGAGCCGGCGGTCGATGCCGCCCTGGCCAGCCTCGGAGTCTACGAGTGATCCTGTTCGCCTCGACCATCACGCTGTCGGCCTTTCTGCTGTTCCTGGTGCAGCCGATCATCGCCAAGCAGATCCTGCCCTGGTTCGGCGGTTCGGCGGCGGTGTGGACCACCTGCATGGTGTTCTTCCAGCTCACCCTGCTCGCCGGCTACTTCTATTCCGACCTGCTCATCCGCCACGCCAGCCCGCGGCGCCAGGCGATCGTGCACACCGTGCTGCTGCTGGTCAGCCTCGCGCTGCTGCCGATCGCCCCGAGCGAGGCGCTCAAGCCGGTGGATGCGAGCGATCCGGTGGGGCGCATCCTGCTGCTGCTCGCGCTCACCATCGGTCTGCCCTACCTGATGCTCTCGACCACCGGGCCGCTGGTGCAGGCCTGGTTCTCGCGTCGCTACCAGGGTGGGCAGGTGTACCGCCTGTATGCGCTGAGCAATGTGGCCTCCATGCTGGCGCTGGTGGCCTATCCGCCGCTGATCGAGCCCAATGCCACCGGACGCCTGCAGTCCTGGGGCTGGAGCGCGGCCTACGCGCTCTTCGCGCTGATGGCGATCGGCTCGGCCTGGGCGGGCGCGCGTCGCGCGCCGGCGGCTGCCGCGGGCGCCATGGCGTCCGGGG
>JAGWVN010000088.1 GCA_018970865.1 Betaproteobacteria bacterium | reverse complement strand
AGACGGCCGTCGCTGGCCTGCACACCGGCGCCGGGGCGCGCGCCGCTGCGCTCGGCGAGCGCAGCGCCCACCACCTGCCGGCCGGCGGCGATCTCGGCCAGCCACAGCGCCTGCTGGGCGGGGCTGCCGGCCAGGCGCAGCGCGGTGGGCACCATGGCGGCATTGGCCACGAAAGGCACCGGCGCGACATGGCGGCCGAGGGTCTCGGCCACCAGGCAGGCCTCGAGCGGCGAGAGCCCCACGCCCCCCTGGGCCTCGGGGATGAGCAGGGCCGGCACGCCGAGCTCGGTCAGACCCGCGAGCAGATCCGCGGCGCGGCCTTCGCCGGTCTCGGCGAAACGGCGCACCCGGGCCAGCGGCGCGCGCTCGCGCAGGAAGGCCGAGAGCGAATCGGTGAGCAGCACCTGCTCGGCAGACAATCCGAATTCCATCAGGCCACCCCTGCTTTCGGTTCGCGCGGCATGCCCAGGCCCTGCTCGGCGATGATGTTCTTCTGGATCTGGTTGGTGCCCCCGCCGATGATCAGGCCCAGGTAGTACATGTAGGCGTACTGCCAGCTGCCGCCGTCGCGAAGATAGGGATGCGAGCCGTAGGCCAGGCCGCCCTCGCCCATGACATCGATGGCCAGGGCCTCGATCTCGTGGCGCAGTTCGGTGCCCTGCATCTTGACCACCAGCCGCGCCAGGGTGGCGTCCTGGCCGGGGTTGAGCTGGCTGGAGAGCAGCCGCAGGTCGTTGAAGCGCATGGCCATCACCCGCGCCTGCAGCCGCATCAGGCGGTCGAGGTAGCGCGGGTCGTCGATCAGGCGGCGGCCATCGACGGTCTCGGTCTTCATGATCTCGGCCAGCGCGTTCAGCCGCGCCAGCGAGATGTTCGGATCGGCCAGGGAATTGCGCTCGTTGCGCAGGATGACATTGGCGACCATCCAGCCGTCGCCGCGGCGGCCCACGATCTGGTGGGCCGGCACCCGCACATCGGTGAAGAACACCTCGTTGAAGTTCGGGTTGAGGGTCATGTCGACCAGCGGCCGCACCTCGATGCCCGGGGTGTCCATGCGGAACAGCAGGAAGCTGATGCCGCGGTGCTTGGGCGCGTCGGGTTCGGTGCGCACCAGGCAGAAGATCCAGTGCGCCTGATGCGCGGTGCTGGTCCAGATCTTCTGGCCGTTGACCACCCAGTGGTCGCCATCGAGGACCGCGCTGGTGCGCAGGCTGGCCAGGTCGCTGCCGGCGCCGGGTTCGGAGTAGCCCTGGCACCAGATCATCTCGCCGCTGAGGGTGGGCGGGATGAACTCGCGCTTCTGCGCCTCGGTGCCGAGCTCGAGCAGGGTGGGCACCAGCATGGAGATGCCCTGCCCGCCCAGCCCGGGGCTGACCTGGGCGCTGGCGAACTCCTCGGCGATGATGCGCGACTTCAGGATGTCGGGCGGCAGACCGGCGCCGCCGTATTCGACGGGAATGCTGCGCGCGGTGTAGCCGTGCTGCACCAGCAGGCGCTGCCAGTCGCGGGCGCGCTGATCGCGCGGGCCGCCAGCCACCGGCGCGAGGTGGCGGTGGCCGGCGATGAAGGCGCGCACCGCTTCCCGGAAGCGTTCGTACTCCGGTCCGTAGCTCAGGTCCATGGGCGTGTCTCGGGCAACAGGGGTGCCGCGCTCAGGCGGCGAGCGGCTCGGCGGGCGCAAGCAGCCGATCGGCGAGCCGGCGGCGATGATGGGCGGCGTCGCCGAAGGCGTACTGCAGCCACAGCGCGCGCCGCAGGTAGAGCTGCGCGTCGCATTCCCAGGTGAAGCCGAAGCCGCCGTGGAACTGCACCGCGCGGTCGCCCGCGAAGACGAAGCTGTCGCCGGCCTCGACCTTGGCCATGCGCAGGGCCACCTCGGCATCGGCGCCCTCGGCCAGCAGCGTGGCGGCATGCCAGAGATGCGAGCGGGCGCGCTCCAGACCGACGAGGATCTCGGCGCAGGTGTGCTTGAGCGACTGGTAGCTGCCGATCTTGCGGCCGAAGGCCGAGCGCAGGTTGAGGTAGTCGACCGTGAGCGCGAGCACCGCGGCGAGCCCGCCGGTGGCCTCGGCGCAGGCGAGCAGCAGGCCGGCGTCGCGCACAGCGCGCAGCGCGGCGAGGGCCGGCGCGCCGGTGATCAGCGACCCTGCCGGCAGGCGCACCCCGTGCAGATCGACACGGAACACCCGGCGGGTCTCGTCGATGACCACCTCGGGACGGCGCGCGCCCGGCGGCAGCGCCGACGACGGGATCACCGCCACCGCCGGCTCGCCGTCGACGAGCACCGAGGCAAGCAGCAGATCGGCGACGCCGGCATCGGGAACCAGGGTCTTGACGCCGTCGAGCACCACCCCCCCGGCCTCGCGCCGCGCGCCGCAGCCCGGCGCCAGCAGCGCCCAGCTGCCCTCGGCCTCCCAGAGCGCCACCGTGGCCGGCAGGCCCTGGGACAGCCGCGGCAGCCACTCGGCCTGCAGCGCGGCGTCACCGCCGGCGAGCAGGCCCTGGATGGCAAGCTGGCTGCTCACGAAGGGCGTGGCGAGCAGATGACGGCCCATGGGCTCGGTGACCGCAGCGACATGGGCGAGGTCGAGCCCGCTGCCGCCGTGGGCCTCGGGCACGGCGATGCCGCACCAGCCCAGGCCGATGATCTCGTCCCACACCGCCGGATCATGGCCCGGGTGGGTGCCGAGCAGCGCGCGCACGCGGGCGACCGGCGAGCGCTCGCGGCAGAAGGCCGAGGCGCTCTCCAGCAGCATGGCCTGCTCATCGGTGCAGCGCAGATCCTGGGCAAGCGGATGCATGGCTCAGTCCTTGGGCAGGCCGAGCACGCGCTCGCCCACGATGTTGGCCTGGATCTGGCTGGTGCCCCCGCCGATGGTGGAGGCGAAGGCATTGAAGTAGGCGCGCTGCCATTTGCCGCCGGCCACCGCGTTCGGATCGCCCACCCAGCGCACCGCATTGCCGCCCTGCAGGGAGAGCGCGAACTGGAAAAGACGCCGGCGATGCTCGGAGGTGCGCAGCTTGTTCGACAGCGGCACCGCGTCGGGCCGCTCGCCGCGCAGGGCCGGGATGCGGGCCCGCGCGGTGCTCAGGCGGTCACCCTGGTCTTCGATGAGGAAGCGCACCAGCTGGTCGCGCACGAACGGGTCCTCGAGCGCCGGCCGGCCATCGCGCCGGGCCGCGCGCGCGATCTCGAGCACATCGCCCACGCCCAGCGACATCCGCGACAGGCCGCCGGCCTGGCCGCCGGTGGCGCCGCGCTCGAAGGTGAGCGTCATCATGGCCATCTTCCAGCCCTCGCCTTCCTGGCCCATGAGGCAGTCGGCCGGGATGCGGGCATCGTGGAAGAAGGTCTGGTTGAAGCCGAACTCGCCGGTGAGCTTGCGGATGGGGCGCGCCTCGATGCCGGGGACCTGCATGGGCGCGAGGAAGAACGACAGGCCGGCGAAGCGCCGCGACTGCGGGTCGGTGCGCGCCAGCAGGATCATGTACTTCGCGTAGCTGCCCAGGCTGGTCCAGATCTTGGCGCCGTTGACCACATAGCTGTCGCCGTCGCGGGTGGCGCGGGTCTGGGTGTTGGCGAGATCGGAGCCCTGGTCGGGCTCGGAGAAGCCCTGGCACCAGATGTCCTCGGCGCTCAGGATGTTGCGGATGTAGCGCTGCTTCTGCGCCTCGGTGCCGATGGCGAGGATCAGCGGCCCGGCCCAGTTCAGGCCGATGGTGTTGGGCACGAAGGGCAGCTTCAGGCGGGCCATCTCGGCATTGACCACATCCTGGTAGGCCTGCGGCAGACCGCCGCCGCCGTAGGCGCGGGGCCAGGCCATGCCGAGGTAGCCGGCCTGGTAGAGCCGGTGCTGCCACTCGCGCAGGTACTCGAACTGCTGATCGGTGCCCACCTCCATGAAGGACTCGGGCAGCAGGAAGCCGGGCTCGGGCGGGCGGTTGGCCTGCAGCCAGGACACCACCTCGCGGCGGAACTCGGCGAGTTCGGCAGCGGTGGGCGCGGCAGGACGATCGGCAGCGCCTGCAATGCCGGCGCCCGGCGTGCGGGTGGCGCCGATCGCGCCAGCGGGCACGGCGCTCATGGCTTGCCCTCGCCGCTCACCCAGGCGGGCGAGCGCTTCTCGCGGAAGGCGGCCATGCCCTCGGCCGCCTCGGCCGACAGGAACATGCGCCGGCTCCAGCCGGCCATCTCGATGAAGCCCTCGGTGACCGAGACCTGCTGCACCCGGCGCACCAGGCGCTTGCACTCGGCCGCGGCGATCGGGCCGCCGAGCTTGATCATGTCGATCACCTCCTGAACCGCCTCGTGGAGTTGCGCCGCCGGCACCGCGCGATGAGCCAGACCCATGGCCACCGACTGCGTGCCGCTGAAGCGCTCGCCGGTGAGGAAGAGCTTCATGGCATTGTGCGCGCCGAGCTTGGGCACGCAGACCACCGAGATGACCGCCGGGATGACGCCGATGCGCACCTCGGAGAAGCTGTGCGGCGCGTCTTCGGCGGTGATGACGATGTCGGCTGCGCCGACCAGACCGAGCCCGCCGGCGAAGGCCGCGCCGTTGACCGCGACGATCACCGGCTTGGGGCTGTCCATCATGCGCTTGAGCACCTCGGGCAGCGAGACCGCGCGCCCGCCGTCGCTGGACTGCCCGGGCGGGTTCTTGAGATCGGCGCCGGCGCAGAAGGCCGGGCCCTTGCCGGTGACGACGATGCAGCGCGCGGCCGGGTCCTTCAGGGCCGCCTGCAGGTGATCGTCGAGCTCGTTGACCAGCACCGTGGAAAGCGCGTTGCGGTTCTCGGGGCGGTTGAGCGTGATCCAGGCCGCGCCATCGCGGACCTCGTACAGGGTGGCTTCGGTGCCGGACATGGTCACTCCTTGTGTTCGTCGAGCTGGATGAGCAGCGCACCGTTGGCCACCTGCTCGCCCTCGGTCACGCGGACCGAGTCGATGCGGCCGGCGGTGGGCGCCGTGATGCGGTGTTCCATCTTCATGGCCTCGAGGACCAGCAGCAGGTCGCCCTTGGCCACGGTCTGGCCGGGCTGCACCGCCACGGCGAGCACGCGGCCGGGCATCGGCGCCTTCAGGCCGCCGGTGAACGGCGCGCCGCCCGCCGCCGGAAAGCGCGACTGGCGCTGCAGTTCGAGGTCGCCGAAGGGCCCGTGCACGAGATGCCGCTCGCCGCTGACGGTGATGGCCAGCGACAGCCGCAGGCCGTCGGCCTCGAAGGCGATGCCGCGGGCGTCGGCCTGCAGCACCCGCACCCGGCGCTGGCGCCCGTCGAGACCGACTTCGAGGTCGCCGTCGCGCAGCGCGCGGTACTCGACCGCGAGCCGCCGCTCGCCCAGGCCGAAGACCACGCGCTCGGGCGGCATGACCGAGTTGCGGAAACCCGCCGGCAGGCTGCGCAGCACCCGCGCCGCCGCGCGATTGGCCGCGCGCTGGTGCAGGGCCGCGCCGATGGCGGCGAGCGCGAGCTGGCCCTCGGGCAGCGCGCGCACCGGCGCCGGCGCCACGCGCTCGATGAAGTCGGTGGTGGTGTCCCCGGCCAGGAACTCGGGCGTGCGCAGGGTGGCCACGAGGAAGTCGCGGTTGCTGACGATGCCCTGCAGCCGGCTGGTCTCGAGCACCCGGGCCAGCCGTGCTGCCGCCTCGCGCCGGGTGGGCGCCCTGACGATCACCTTGGCGATCATCGGATCGAACTCGATGGCCACCTCGCTGCCGGACTCGATCCCGTCATCGATGCGCACCCCTTCGCCCCGGGCCGGTTCCCAGACCTCGATGCGGCCCGGCGTGGGCAGGAAGTCCTGCGCGGGGTTCTCGGCGCACAGCCGCGCCTCGATGGCGTGACCGTCGATGCGCAGATCGGCCTGGCCGTAGCCCAGCGGCTCGCCCTGGGCCACGCGCAGCTGCTCGCGCACGAGATCGAGGCCGGTGATGGCCTCGGTGACCGGATGCTCGACCTGCAGGCGGGTGTTCACCTCGAGGAAGAAGAACTCGCGACCCGAGAGCAGGAACTCCACCGTGCCGGCCGAGCGGTAGCCGATGGCGCGAGCGGCCAGGAGCGCGGCCTCGCCCATGCGGGCGCGCAGCTCGGCATCGAGGGCGGGCGACGGCGCCTCCTCGATGATCTTCTGGTGGCGCCGCTGGATGGAGCACTCGCGTTCGAACAGGTGCACCAGGTTGCCGTGGGCATCGCCGAGGATCTGGATCTCGACATGGCGGGAGTGGGCGAGCCATCGCTCGAGGAACACCGTGCCGTTGCCGAAGGCGGCGGTGGCCTCGCGGCGGGCTGCAGCAATCGCCTGCGGCAGGTCGGCCGGGGTGGGGACCACCCGCATGCCGCGCCCACCGCCGCCGGCCGCGGCCTTGATCAGCACCGGATACCCGATGCGCTGGGCCGCCGGCAGCGGGTCTTCACCCTCGGTGAGCTCATGGGCCTGCAGCGTGGGCACGCCCACGGTCTGCATCAGGCGCTTGGCGGCGAGCTTGTCGCCGATGCCGCGGATGGCCTGCGGCGTGGGGCCCACCCAGGTGAGGCCGGCGTCGATCACCGCCTGCGCGAAGCCGGCGTTCTCGGACAGGAAGCCGTAGCCGGGATGGACCGCGTCGGCGCCGGTGTCGTGGCAGGCCTGCAGCAGCTTGTCGATGCGCAGGTAGGTGTCGGCCGAGCTGCGGCCGCGCAGCGCCACCGCCGCGTCGGCCTCGCGCACATGCGGCGCGCCGGCGTCGCCATCGGCATAGACCGCCACGGTGCCGATGCCCATGCGGTGCGCGGTGCGCTGGATGCGGCGCGCGATCTCGCCGCGGTTGGCCACCAGCAGCCGGCTGATGGGCCGCATGATCACATCCGCCATGTGCCGTACTCCCGGGCGCCCGCCACCGCCTTGTTGTGACACGCCGACAGCGCGATGCCCAGCACGGTGCGGGTGTCGCGCGGATCGATCATGCCGTCGTCGGAGACCCGCGCGGTGGCGTAGAGCCCCTTGGAGCGCTCCTCGGCCCAGTGCTCCACCGCGGCCACCCGCTTCTCGTTGGCGGCCTCGTCGAAGACCTCGCCGCGCCGCTCGGTGGCGGCGCGCTGCACGATGGTCATCACGCCGGCCATCTGCTTCGGGCCCATGACCGCGATCTTGGCGGTGGGCCAGATGAAGGTGAAGCGCGTGCCGAAGGCGCGGCCACTCATGCCGTAGTTGCCCGCGCCATAGGAGGCGCCGACGATCACCGTGAGATGCGGCACGGTGGAGTTGGACACCGCGTTGATCATCTTGGAGCCGTTCTTGGTGATGCCGCCCTGCTCGAAGTCGGTGCCGACGATGAAGCCGGTGATGTTGTGCAGGAAGAGCAGCGGCACATCGATCTGGTTGCACAGCTGGATGAACTGCGCGGCCTTCTCGGCGGCCTCGGAGAAGAGCGCGCCGTTGTTGCCGACGATGCCGATCGGAAAGCCGTGGATGGAGGCCCAGCCGGTGACCAGCGTGGGGCCGTACAGCGGCTTGAATTCCTCGAAGCGCGAGCCGTCGACCACGCGCGCGATCACCTCGCGGATGTCGAAGGGCTGACGCAGGTCCCGGGAGACCAGGCCGAGCAGCTGCTCGGGATCATGGACCGGCTCGTCGGGCGGCAGCGAGGGCCCGGGCCCCTGCTTGCGCCAGTTCAGGTGCGCGACCACCTCGCGGCACATGCGGATGCCGTCGACCTCGTCGTCGGCGAGATAGTCGCCCAGGCCGGAGACCGCGCAGTGCATCTGCGCCCCGCCCAGGCTTTCCTCGTCGGCGTCCTCGCCGGTGGCCATCTTGACCAGCGGCGGGCCGCCCAGGAACACCTTGGACTGGCCGCGAATGAAGATGTTGTAGTCGCTCATGCCGGGCTGGTAGGCGCCACCCGCGGTGGACGCGCCGAACACCACCGAGATGGTGGGGATGCGCAGCTTGGAGAGCTCGGTGATCTCGTAGAAGAGCCGGCCCGACTCGGCGAAGTGCCCGGTCTCGCGGCGGATGGCCGCCTCGGGGTTGCCGTCGCCGGCATCGCCGCGCAGGTCGGCGCCGGCCGACTCGACGAACTGCACATAGGGCATGCGGTTGGTGCGGGCGATCTCCAGACCGCGCATCAGCTTCTTCGCGTTGAAGGCGTTGAAGGCGCCGGCCCGCACGGAAGGATCGTGGCCGAGGATGACGCACTCGACGCCCTCGATGACGCCGATGCCCACCACGAAGCCCGAGCCGACCGTGAAGTTGGAGCGCCAGGCCGCGAGCGGGCTGATCTCGAGGAAGGGCGAGTCGGGATCGAGCACCAGCGCGATGCGCTCGCGCAGCGGCATCTTGCCGCGGGCGCGCAGCCGCGCCATGGTCTCCTCGCCGCCGCCGGCCGCGGCCTCGCGGCTGAGCGCCTCGAGCTGCTCGATCGCCTCGAGCATGTCGGCGCGGTTGCGGGTGAAGGCCTCGCTGCGGCTGTCGAGGCGGGAGTCGAGCACGGGCATGGGCGGCTCCGGATCAGCGTTCCATGGCCAGCTGGAAGGCCGGCCGCCGGGTGATGCCGTCCCAGTAGCGCCGGACATTGGGGGTGAAGACCTCCTCGATGTCGAGCGACTGCGCCAGCACGATCGCGTAGGTGATGCAGATGTCGGCGATGGTGAAGCGGTTGGCGCAGAGGTATTCGCGATCGGCGGTGGCCTCCTCGACGCAGCGCATGCGGGCGAGGAACCACTTGCGGTAGTCGGACGCCACCTGCGGATTGCGCCGCTCCTCGGGCTCGAGACGGGTGTAGCGCAGCACCAGGGTCTGGGGAAAGGTGAGCGTGGCGTCGCTGCGATGCAGCCAGTTGAGGTAGTCGCCGTAGTCGGGCTCGTCGGGGCGCACCGCCAGCGGCGTGGGGCCGTAGCGGTCGACCAGGTACTGGCAGATGCCGGCCGACTCGGTCATCCTGACCGCGCCGTCGACCAGGCAGGGCACGGTGCCCAGCGGATTGATCTTCAGGTACTCCTTGTGCAGCACCCGTGGCGGAAACGGCAGGGTGACCAGCTCGTGGGGCAGGTTCATCTCGAGCAGGGTCCAGAGGGGCCGCATCGAGCGGGCGCGCTTGCAGTGGTAGAGGGTGAGGGTCATCGGATTGCCGTGGCGGGGGATGGGGGAGCGAGCGGTGGTGGCTCGCGGCGATGGGGACGGTGGCCGGGCGTCGGCGACTCAGCGGCGCAGCAGGGGGTCGTCGGCCTTCCAGGGGGAAAGCTGACCTTCGTAGACCTGCGGCCCCTTCCGGAAATGCGCGGCCTCCTCGAGGGTCTCGACGAAGGGCATGTCGGGCGGATAGAGCGACTCGCCGCGCGGCCGCGGCCCCGACTTGGAGACATGGCCCCACAGCGGATGGCCGACCACCTCCTCGGCGATGGCCACCGCCTCGATGAGCTTGTCGAGCCGGTAGCCGGTCTCGATGCCCATCTCGTGGCAGAGATCGACGAAGTCTTCGGTGGGCACATGGCCGGCGGAGCGGCCGTTGCCGCAGTAGGGGCAGCCGCCCATGCCGCCCAGGCAGGTGTCGAACTCGCGCGCGCCCAGCTGCAGCGCCTCGTAGTAGCTGGCCAGCGTGGCGCCACGCTGGTTGTGCAGGTGCATGTGGAAGTCGGTGATCGAGGGCCAGCGCTCGCGGATCTCGGTGAGGGTCTCGCGCACCAGATGCGGGAGGTTCCAGCCCATGGCCTCGAGGAAGGAGACCCGCACCACCGCGATGCCGGCGGCCTGCCACTTGCCGATCATGAGCTCGAGCAGGGCCATGCGCTGCTCGCGGCTGAACGGGCCCTCGAAGTTGGAGCCGAAGGGATTGCCGATGGCCACCGAGGCCTGGGTGGCGCCGGCGGCCCTCGCCGCGGCGATGGTGGTGTCGAGCGCGGCGATCTGCTGCGCCTGGCTGCGGTTGTAGTTGCGCCGCGCGAAGGTGTCGCAGAGCTCGACCGAGGTGGCGGGCAGGCGGCCCTTGCGGCGCACATCGAGCTTGGGCCACCAGCGGTCGGCGCGGTCATAGCCGGTCTTGTTGAACACCGCCGCGGTGTAGCGGATGCCGGGCCTGGGCACGAAGCGCTCGGCGATCTCGTCGATGCAGGCCATCTGCGGCGTCCACTTGGGGTGGGCGAAGGAGCCGATCGAGATCACCTTCGCGCCGGTTTCGCCCAGGGCGTCGAGCAGGCGCAGCTTGGCTTCGACCGGGATGGCCGCGCTCTCGATCTGCAGGCCCTCGCGCATGGTGTCGTCGGTGATGGTGACGGACTTGGGCAGCAGGCTCATGTCGGTATCCGAGCGGGCGGGCGATCCGGCCATTGTGGCGCGGATGGGCCCGGATCAGCTCGGCGGGGAGGGCAGAACCGGAAAGCCGTGCCGCGCGATCGCCCAGGCGACATGCTCGCGCACCAGCGCGCTGGGATGCGCGGCCCGCGCCTGCAGCGCGGCGAGCGCCGTGGCCCGCCCGGCGGCCTCGACGTTGCCCAGCGCCACCGCGAGATTGCGCAGCCAGCGCTCATGGCCGATGCGGCGGATGGCCGAGCCGGCCAGGCGCTCGAGGAACTGCGCCTCGTCCCAGGCGAAGAGTTCGGCCAGGGTGGCGGCGTCGAGCCGGTGGCGCGGCGCGAAGTCCGGCTCGGCGGTCGGCCGCGCGTAGCGGTTCCAGGGACACACCAGCTGGCAGTCGTCGCAACCGTAGATGCGGTTGCCCATCGCCGGGCGCAGCGCCACCGGGATCGGGCCGTCGAGCTCGATGGTGAGGTAGCTGATGCAGCGCCGGGCATCGAGACGGTAGGGCGCGACGATCGCGCCGGTGGGGCAGACCTGCAGGCAGCGCTCGCAGCTGCCGCAGTGATCGCTGACCGGTTCGGCCGGGGCGAGCGGCAGATCGGTGTAGAGCGTGCCGAGAAAGAACATCGAGCCCTGCTCGCGGTTGAGCAGCAGGGTGTGCTTGCCGCGCCAGCCCAGGCCGGCGCGGCGGGCGAGTTCCACCTCCATCACCGGGCCCGAGTCGCAGAACACGCGGTGGCCGAAGCGGCCGATCTCCGCGCCGATGCGCTCGGCCAGGCGCTGCAGGCGCGCGCGCACCAGCTTGTGATAGTCGCGGCCGAGGGCGTAGCGCGACACGAAGGCCCGCTCGGGCGCGCCGAGGGTGGCCCAGGCGCGCTCGCGCCAGTCGGGGTCGGCGGGCGCATAGTCCATGGTGACCATGACCGCGCTCAGGGTGCCGGGCACCAGCTCGGCCGGGCGCGCCCGGCGCTCGCCATGCCGGGCCATATAATCCATCTCGCCGTGGAAGCCGGCCGCCAGCCATTGCCGCAGGCCGGGTTCGGCGCTGGCCAGGTCGATGCCGGCCACGCCGGCGCTGGCAAAGCCCAGCTCGCGGGCCCAGTCGGCCAGTCGCGCGGGCAGGTCTGCCAGCCCGTCCAGCGGCGCCTGCGCCGATTCGCGCCCGCCGGCCACGCCCCTCCTGTCAGGCTCCACCTGCATGTCCGTCCCGGAAACCTCGCTGACCCTGCTGCTGAGAGACGAATTGGCCACGGCAACCCTGGCCGCCGCGCTGGCGCCCTGCCTCGGCCCGGGCGTTCGCCTGTACCTCAGCGGCGAACTCGGCAGCGGCAAGACCGCCTTCACCCGCGCCCTGCTGCGCGCGCTCGGCCACGCCGGGCGGGTGCGCAGCCCGAGCTTCACCCTCGCCGAACCGTACCATTTGTCGAGGTTTGCGCTGTATCATTTTGATTTTTATCGGTTCTCCGACAGCAATGAGTGGCGCGAGGCGGGCTTCGAAGAGTGGCTTGGCGATGACACTGCGGCAGTGGTCGAGTGGCCCGAGATGGCAGCCGGCACCCTGCCCGCAGCCGACCTGCGCCTGGCCCTGGCCGCCACGGATGATCCCCAGCAGCGTCAGGCGCGTCTGGACGCCGACAGCGCACGGGGGCAGGCATGGCTGAGCGCGCTGGCCGGCCGCGTGGCGCGCGGCGAGCTCGACGGGATCTCCTGCTTGGCGCCCTCGGCACCCCCCTGCTGAGCCTCAACGCGCCGCTGGCCCACGCCGCGGCCGTGCTGGCGGTCCGGGTCTGGCCCGCCCGGGAATACACCCGCATTGCCCTGGAGCTCGACCAGGCGCTGCCGCACACCGAGACCCTGGTGCCCGATCCGCCGCGGCTGGTGGTCGATCTGGAAGGGCTGGAGCTCGACGCCTCGCTGCGCGAGCTGGTGGCCAAGGTGCGCACCGACGATCCCTACATCCGCCAGGTGCGGGTGGGCCAGTACAAGCCCCGGGTGGTGCGGCTGGTGTTCGACCTGAAGACCGAGACCGCGCCGCAGGTGTTCACGCTGGCGCCGGTCGGGCAGTATGGCCACCGGCTGGTGATCGACCTCTATCCCGCCCAGGAAGACCCGCTGCTTGCCCTGCTTCAGGAGGTGCAGCGGCGCGACTCGGCCGCGGGTTCGGGCGGACGCGGACCGCAGGCCCAGCCGCCACGGGAAGCCGTGCCCACCACCGAGGAAACCGCGCGCCGGCAGACAGCGCCGGCGGTGACGCGGCTGGTGACCATCGCGATCGACCCCGGGCATGGCGGCGAGGATCCCGGCGCCATCGGCCAGGCCGGCACCCGCGAGAAGGATGTGGTGCTGGCAATCTCCCAGCGGCTGCGCGACCTGCTGGCCCAGGAGCCCAACATGCGGCCCTTCCTCACCCGCGACGCCGACTTCTTCGTGCCGCTGGGCGTGCGTGTTCAGAAGGCCCGCGCAGTGCAGGCCGACCTCTTCGTGTCGATCCATGCCGACGCCTTCGTGCGGCCCGACGCCCGCGGCGCCTCGGTGTTCGTGCTCTCGGAAGGCGGGGCCAGCAGCAGCACCGCGCGCTGGATGGCCGACCGCGAGAACCGCGCCGACCTGATCGGCGGCGTGAACCTGGGCGGACGCAACCGCGAGGTGGCGCAGCTGCTGCTGCAGATGGCCACCGACACCCAGATCCGCGACAGCAGCAACCTCGCGCGCATGGTCCTCGGCCAGCTTGGCGCGGTGGGCCAGCTGCACAAGCCGGCGGTGGAGCAGGCCGGCTTCGCGGTGCTCAAGGCGCCGGACATCCCCTCGGTGCTGGTCGAGACCGCGTTCATCAGCAACCCGCAGGAAGAAAAGCGCCTGGCCGACCCCGACTACCAGCAGAAGGTGGCGCGGGCGATCCACACCGGCATCCGCAACTACTTCCTCAGGTACCCGCCGCCGGCGCGTCCGAACCCGACCTGAGGCCCGGCCCGCCGCGCACGGCGCCGACCACCGGCGGAAAGCTCACCCGGACCACCGCGCCGCGTCCCTCGGGCGGGTCTTCCACGCTCACCTGCGCGCCGTGCGACTGGGCGATCTCGCGCACGATGGCCAGGCCCAGGCCGGAGCCCTGGCCCGTGGCGGCGGAGGAACGCCAGAAGCGCTCGAAGACCAGGCGCCGTTCGGCCGCCGCGATGCCGGGGCCGTTGTCCTCGACCTCGGCGTAGCCGCGCCCGTCGCGCAGGCCGCAGCGCACCGTGATGCGACCGCCCGCGGGCGTGTAGCGGATGGCGTTGTCGACCAGGTTGGAAAGCAGCTCGCGCAGCTGCCAGGCCGACCCCGGCACCTCGAGCGGCTGGGTCTCGGCGCCGAGGTCCTGACCGCGCGCCAGCGCGGCGTCGATGTGCAGCGAGACCACTTCGTCGATCAGGTCGGCGAGCGCGACCACCTGCCCGCCCGACGCATCGCGGGTGCTCTGATCGGCCCGGCTCAGGGTGAGCAGCTGATGGCTGAGGCGGGCGAGACGGTCGACCGCGCCCTGGGCGGACGCGAGGCGGTGGGCCAGGGCCTGGGCCGAATCGGTGTCGTCGGCGGGCGGCCGGTCGCGCAGGCGGCGGGCCTCGCCCAGCGCCAGCTCGATCTGGCCCTTCAGCCCGGCGAGCGGCGTGCGCAGCTGATGCGCGGCATTCTCGACGAAGCGGCGCTGGGCGTCACGGCCCTCGGCCAGCCGACCGAACAGGGTGTCGAGGGCGGCGGTGAGCGGGCGCACCTCGGCCGGCGCGGCCTGCGGCCCGAGCGGCGTGAGATCGCCGGGCTCGCGGCGCGAGAGCTGGGCGGCCAGCCGGGAGAGCGGCGACAGCGCCATGCGGATGGCGAGCAGGCAGACCGCGATGGTCAGGCCGAGCATGATCGCGTCCTCGATCAGCAGCGACGAGCGCAGCTGCTCGAGAAGCTTGCGGCGCTTGCGCTGGGTCTCGGCCACCACCACCGAGAGGTTGCCGGCGTCGGTGTCGGCGGCGATGCGAACGGCCCGCAGATCGCGGCCCTCGACGGTCATGTCGTAGAAGGTCGGATCGGCGTCGTCGGCGGGCAGGGGGAGCGCCGGATTGCCGGCCAGATGCTCGCCGCGCGGCCCCACCACCCGGTAGTCGAGCGCGTCGACCGGGTCGTTCAGCAGCACGCGCAGACGATCGACCGGCAAGCGCAGCGTGCCGGGGATCTGGCCTTCCCGCACGCTCTCGCCGATGGCCACGGCGCTGTTGAGCAGCACGCGATCAAAGGCCTCGTCGACGGTGCGGTCGACCGCGCGATAGTCGAGCACCGCCGACACCAGAATGACCTGCAGCAGCGGCAGCACCAGCCACAGCAGCAGCCGGGTGCGCACGCTCATCACCGAGCCGCCGTCGAGCGGCGTGTTCGCCGGGTGGCCGTGGCCCGCCGAGCGGACGCGCCCGCCGCCGAGGCCGATCACTCAGGACTCCGGCGCGCGCTCGAGGCGATAACCCACGCCGCGCACGGTGCGCACCACCACCCCCGTGCCCTCGATCTTGGCGCGCAGGCGCGAGACATAGACCTCGACCGCGTTGGGCGCGATGTTGTCGTCCCAGCCGCTGATCGCCTGCAGCAGCTTGGCCTTGGGCACGACGGCTTCGGCGTGCAGCATCAGGTACTCGAGGATGGACCACTCTCGCGGCGTGAGCTCGATGGCGGTGTCGGGCCCGCGCAGCACCCGCGCGGCGCGGTCGAGCTCCAGGCCGAGGAAGCCGAGCGAGCTGGCGCTCATCGAGCCGGTGCGGCGGATGAGCACCCGGCAGCGGGCGACCAGCTCGCGCACCTCGAAGGGTTTGACCATGTAGTCGTCGGCGCCGCGATCGAGGCCCGCAACCCGGTCGTCGAGCCCGTCACGGGCGGTGAGCACCAGCACCGGGATGCCGGCGCGGTCGGACACGCCGCGGCGCAGGCTGGCGAGAAACTGCAGGCCGTCGCGCCCGGGCAGGCCGAGGTCGAGGATGATCAGGTCGAAGTGCTCGCTGACCAGCGCGGTCTCGGCCGACTCTGCGCTGCCGACCGCGTCGACCACGAATCCGGCGTGACGCAGCCCGGAGGCGGCCGCGTCGGCCACCACCGGATCATCCTCGATGAGCAGGATTCGCACGGGCGCGGCGCCAGTGGCGGAAGAACTCGATCAGCGCCGGCAGCGCCGGGACGACGATGAAGGCCAGGGTGACCAGCGAGAAGTTGGCCTTCACCCAGTCGGTGTTGCCCACCAGATAGCCCAGGCTCACCAGGCTGCCCACCCAGATCACCGCGCCCAGGATGTTGTAGAACGCGAAGCGCGGATAGCTCATGTGGGCAATGCCGGCCACGAAGGGCGCGAAGGTGCGCACGAAGGGCAGGAAACGGGCGACCACGATGGTGATCGGCCCATGGCGTTCGTAGAAGGCATGGGTGCGGTCGAAGGCGGCGCGATTGAACCAGCGCGAGCTCTCCCAGCGGAACACCCGCGGTCCGAACCAGCGCCCCACCGAGTAGTTGAGCGCATCGCCGAGCACCGCCGCGATCATCAGCGGCAACAGCAGGCCATTGAGGCTCATGCCCCCCACCCCGGCGATGGCGCCGGCCGCAAAGAGCAGGGAATCGCCCGGCAGAAAGGGCATGACCACCAGGCCGGTCTCGACGAAGATGATCAGGAACAGCAGGGCATAGACCCACAGGCCGTGATCGCGCACCACCGCGACGAGATGGCGGTCGAGGTGCAGGAAGATGTCGACCATCGTGGCGAAGTCCATGCCGTGATGATACCCGCCGATATAATCCATCCCGCCCGAAGTGGCGCTGCGCAATCCTCCCACGCCCTTGCCCGACACCCTCCGCCCCATCCGCGCCCTGCCCGATCTGCTGGTGAGCCAGATCGCGGCCGGCGAGGTGGTGGAACGCCCGGCCTCGGTGGTCAAGGAGCTGCTCGAGAACGCGCTCGATGCCGGCGCGCGCCGCATCGAGGTCCGCCTGGAAGACGGCGGCATGCGCCGCATCGCCATCAACGATGATGGCTGCGGCATCCCGCCCGACGAGTTGCCGCTTGCCCTGCAGCGGCACGCCACCAGCAAGATCGCCTCGCTCGCCGAGCTCGAGCAGGTGGCCACGCTGGGCTTTCGCGGCGAGGCGCTGGCCTCGATCGCCTCGGTGGCCCGGGTGCAGATCACCAGCCGCACGGCCGGAGCGCCCCACGCCCATCGGATCGACAGCTTCGAAGAGGGCATTGCGCCGGCGCCGGGCGCGACGGGCACCACGGTGGAGGTGCTCGAGCTCTACAGCGCCACGCCCGCGCGCCGCAAGTTCCTCAAGAGCGCGGCCACCGAGACCGCGCACTGCGCCGACGCGCTGCGCCGCGTGGCGCTGGCCCATCCCGGCGTGGCGTTCGCGCTCTGGGTGGACGGCCGCCAGACCCTGTCGTGGCCGGCCGGCCACTGGGTGGGCCGCGCGCTGGAGGGCCTGGGCGACGACTTCCGCGAGGCGCATCGGGTGATCGACGCCCAGGCCGGCCCGCTGCAGCTGCTGGGGCTGCTCGGCCTGCCCACCGCCAGCCGCGGGCGGCCCGATCGGCAGTTCGTGCATGTGAACGGGCGCTTCGTGCGCGACCGGCTGCTCACCCATGCCGCGCGCCAGGCCTACAGCGAGCTGCTGCACGGCGACCGGCATCCCGCCTATGCGCTGTTCCTCGCCATCGACCCGGGCCTGGTCGATGTCAATGTCCACCCCGCCAAGACCGAGCTGCGCTTTCGCGATCCGCAGGCGGTTCACCGGGCCCTGCGGCAGGTGATGAGCGAGGCGCTGCGCGCCGGCGCGGCCGAGCATCCCTCGCTGCAGCCCGCGCGGTCCTGGCCGGCACCGGGGCGACCCGCCGCGCCGGGGGCCACGCAGTCGGCGCTGGCGCTGGCCTTCAGCGCGCCGCCCGGCAGCACGCTCTCGGGCTGGCGCGCGCCCTCGGGGCTGCCGGTGGGGTCGGTGGCGTCGGCCTGGCCGGCCTTCCCCGGCGTTGCGGCGGGGTCGCGGTCGTCCTCGCCAGACCCGGGCACCCGCGGCCTGGCTGGCGCGGCCGAGCCGGCGCCGGGCG
>JAGWVN010000087.1 GCA_018970865.1 Betaproteobacteria bacterium | reverse complement strand
CGGGCCCCGTTTGCATTGCGGATTGCGCTTCCGGGCCGCGGCACTCGCCGCGGCCCGGGCGCCTCACCCCCCGGAGTCGTCCCGCCATGGACCTCGATCTGAACCAACTCGTCGCCACTGCCGGCGCCCTGATCGGCCAGGCGCCCGATGCCGCCGCCCTGGCCGACGCCAAGGCGCGTTTCCTCGGCAAGGAGGGCGAGATCACCCGCCACATGAAGGCGCTCGGGCGGCTGTCGCCCGCCGAGCGTGCCGCCGCCGGCAAGGCCCTGAACGAGGCCAAGCAGGCGGTGGAGGCGGCGGTGAACGCCCGCGAGCAGGCGCTGGCCGCGGCGCTGCTCGATGCCCGGCTCGCCCAGGAGGCCATCGATGTCACGCTGCCCGGCCGCGGCAGCGGCGCCGGCGGCCTGCATCCGCTGTCGCTCACCATCGAGCGCATCGAGGCGATCTTCCGCTCGATCGGCTTCGATGTCGCCGACGGCCCCGAGATCGAGGAAGACTTCTTCAACTTCACCGCCCTGAACACGCCCGAGAACCACCCGGCGCGTTCGATGCACGACACCTTCTATGTCGAGGGCCGTGACGCGCATGGCCATGGCCTGCTGCTGCGCACCCACACCAGCCCGGTGCAGATCCGCTATGCCCGCACCCACCAGCCGCCGATCAAGGTGATCGCGCCGGGCAAGACCTACCGGGTGGATTCCGACGCCACCCACTCGCCGATGTTCCAGCAGTTCGAGGGGCTGTGGGTCGATGACGACATCAGCTTCACCGACCTGAAGAGCGTCTACACCGAGTTCCTGCAGCGTTTCTTCGAGACCACCGATCTCGATGTGCGCTTTCGCCCCTCGTACTTCCCCTTCACCGAGCCTTCGGCCGAGATCGACATGCGCTTTCGCGACGGGCCGCTGGCCGGGCGCTGGCTGGAGGTTGCCGGCTCGGGTCAGGTGCATCCCACGGTGATGCGCAACTACGGCCTCGATCCCGAGCGCTACCTGGGCTTTGCCTTCGGCTCCGGGGTGGAGCGGCTGGCCATGCTGCGCTACGGCGTGGGCGATCTACGGCTCTTCTATGAGAACGATCTGCGCTTCCTTGCGCAGTTCAACCGCTGACGAGGCACCCGGATGAAGTTTCCCGAAAGCTGGCTGCGCAGCTTCTGCGACCCGCAGCTCACCACCCAGGCGCTGGCCGATCGTCTCACCATGCTCGGCCTGGAGGTCGAGGAGGTCGGCGCCGCCGCGCCGCCGTTCACCGGCGTGGTGGTCGCGGCCGTGGTCTCGGTCACGCGTCATCCCGCGGCCGACAAGCTCTCGGTCTGCGAGGTGGACACCGGCCGCGGCCTGCAGACCATCGTCTGCGGCGCGCCCAATGTCGCCGCGGGCCTGCGCGTGCCCTGCGCGCTGCCCGGCGCGCAACTGCCCGGCGGGCTGAGCATCCAGCCGGTGGAGATGCGCGGCGTGCGCAGCAACGGCATGCTGTGCTCGGCCCGCGAGCTGGGCCTGTCGGAAGACCATGGCGGCCTGCTGGTGCTGGCCGAGGACGCCCCGGTGGGCGCCGACCTGCGCGACGCGCTCGCGCTCGACGATGCGGTGCTCACCCTCAAGCTCACGCCCAATCTCGGCCACTGCTTCGGGGTGCTGGGCATTGCCCGCGAGGTGGCGGCCGCCACCGGCGCGCCGCTGCGCGAACCCCGCTTCGAGCCGGTGCCGGTGAGCCTGTCGGATCGCCTGCCGGTCAGCCTGCAGGCGCCCGATCTGTGCGGCCGCTTCAGCGGCCGGATCATCCGCGGCGTCAATGCGCGGGCGGCCACGCCCGACTGGATGAAGCGCCGCCTCGAGCGCGCCGGTCAGCGCCCGATCTCGGCCCTGGTCGACATCTCCAACTATGTGATGCTCGAGCTCGGCCGGCCCTCGCATGTGTTCGACCTGCACCGCATCCACGGCGGCCTGCAGGTGCGCTGGGGGCGTCCCGGCGAGACCCTGAAGCTGCTCAACGGCCAGACCATCGAGCTCGACGGCTCGGTGGGCGTGATCGCCGATGCGAGCCAGGTCGAGAGCCTGGCCGGCATCATGGGCGGCGACAGCACCGCGGTGTCGCTCGACACCACCGACATCTACCTCGAGGCCGCCTTCTGGTGGCCGCAGGCCATCGCCGGCCGCGCGCGCCGCTACAACTTCTCAACCGACGCCGCCCAGCGCTTCGAACGCGGCGTCGATGCCGCCACCACCGTGGCCCACATCGAGTACCTGTCGCGCCTGATCCTCGAGATCTGCGGCGGCCAGGCCGGCCCGGTCGATGACCAGATCACCGGTCTGCCGTCGCGTCACCCGGTGGCCATGCGCACCGACCGCGCCCGCAAGGTCATCGGGGTGTCCATTGCCGATGACGAGATGGCGCAGTGCTTCGAGCGCCTGGGCCTGCATGTCGTGCGCGAGCCCGGCCGCTTCGTGGTCCAGCCGCCCTCCTGGCGCTTCGATCTGCAGATCGAGGAGGACCTGATCGAGGAAGTGGTGCGGGTGTGGGGCTTCGAGCGCCTGCCGGTGCGCCCGCCGCGCGCCGCCTCGCCGATGCTGCCCCAGCCTGAGCAGGAGCGCCCGGTGGCGCAGCTGCGTCGAGCCATGGCCGCCCGCGACTTCCAGGAGGTGATCAGCTTCGGCTTCGTCTCGGGCGCGCTGGATGCCCGCTTCGGTCAGGGGCCGGCGATCCGTCTGCTCAACCCCATCGCCGCGCATCTCGATGTCATGCGCACCACGCTCTGGGCCGGTCTGGTCGACACCCTGCGCACCAATCTCAACCGCAAGGCCAGCCGGGTTCGCCTCTTCGAGATCGGCCGGGTGTTCCGCGCCGATCCCGCGGTGGCCGCCGGTCCGCACAGCGTGCAGGGCGTCGATCAGCCGCTGCGCCTGGCCGCGCTCGCATTCGGCCCCGCGCTCGACGATCAGTGGGGCGCGAGCCCGCGTCCCGTGGACTTCTTCGACCTGAAGGGCGACCTCGAAGCGCTGGTGGGCGCGCGCGCGGCCGACCTGCGCTACCAGCGCGCCGAGCATCCCGCGCTGCATCCCGGGCGCAGCGCCCGCATCCTCGAGGGCGATCAAGCGGTGGGCTGGATCGGCGTGATGCATCCGGCGCTGCAGCAGGCCCTCGAGCTGCCGCAGGCCCCGGTGCTGCTCGACCTCGATCTGGTCTGGCTGCGTCGCCGCCCGCTCGCTCGCCCGCAGGAAACCTCGCGCTTCCCGGCGGTGATTCGCGACCTCGCCTGGGTGGTGCCGGCCGATCTGGATGCCCGTGCGGTGGCCGACGAGATCGCCGCCGCGCTGGCCGAACACCCCGCCGGAGCGCTCGTCCAGAACATGAGACTGTTTGACGAATATCGCGGTAAGGGATTGGAAAATAAGGAAAAAAGCCTTGCCTTCCGATTCTGGATGCAAGATACTCGCCGCACGCTGAACGATCAGGAAGTGGCCCACCTGCTGGATGCGGTCGTGGCTCGGCTGGCCGATCGGCTCGGCGCCAGACTGCGCGCTGGCGCCTGATTCCTTCCCCCTCCATGAATCCGTCCGGCTCCCTCTCGACGCTGCCCGAACCGCTGACTTCGCCCGAGCCGGGTGACGCCGCCGACGACGCCTTCACGCTCACCAAGGCCGAACTCGCCGAGATGCTGTTCGAGCGGGTGGGGTTGAACAAGCGCGAGGCCAAGGACATGGTCGAGACCTTCTTCGACGAGATCCGCGGCGCGCTCGAGCGCGGCCACAGCGTCAAGCTCTCCGGCTTCGGCAATTTCCAGCTGCGCGACAAGCCCCAGCGGCCGGGGCGCAATCCCAAGACCGGCGAGGAGATTCCCATCTCGGCCCGGCGCGTCGTCACCTTCCATGCCAGCCAGAAGCTGAAGTCGCAGATCGACGGCAGCGAGCGCAGCTGAGCGCGCCGCGCATCTTCCGACCGATCCCGCCCGCGCCCCCCATGCAGTCCCGCAACGAAGCCAAGGTGGCTCTGCCGCCGATCCCGGCGAAGCGCTACTTCACCATCGGCGAAGTGAGCGAGCTGTGTGGCGTCAAGCCCCATGTGCTGCGCTACTGGGAGCAGGAGTTCACCCAGCTGCGGCCGATGAAGCGGCGCGGCAACCGCCGCTACTACCAGCACCACGAGGTGCTGCTGGTGCGCCGCATCCGCGACCTGCTCTACGAGCAGGGCTTCACCATCAGCGGGGCCCGCAACCGGCTGGGCGATGCCACCGCGCGCTCGCGCAATGGCGCGGCCTCGGTCGGGGAGGGCGACGCGCATGCCGCCGACGAGTTCGACCTCGCGGGCGAGGCGTCGTCGGAGCCGCCGCTCGAGGGCGCCGGTCAGCCCGTGCCGATCGGACCGCAGACGCTGATCGCGGTGCGGGCCGATCTGCTGCGCGCCCTCAGCCTGCTCGATCCGGACTGACGCGGCGGCGCGATGCTCGCCAATCGGTTATACTCTCGGTTTCCCTCGGGGCGTAGCGCAGCCTGGTAGCGCACTTGCATGGGGTGCAAGGGGTCGCGAGTTCGAATCCCGCCGTCCCGACCAACGGAAACAAGGGCCCAGGTTCTTCACGGAACCTGGGCCCTTGGTCTTTTCAGCGGGCCATTCGGGTGGCTCAGGGTGGTAAGGGTGGCTGCTTCGTGCTATGCCTGCGCCTGTCATGTCCTGCTCCTCACGGCCCGCCATGCCTGCCGGCTCACCGGCAGCGGCGTTTCGCGTGTCGCGTCGCGTGGTCCTGAAGACCGCGGGCGCGGCCGGCACGCTGTTCACCGCGGCCTGCGCCGGGCCGGGTGGCGCGCCCTCGGGGTCGGACGCACGCCCCGCCATCGCGTACCCGCCCGCGCAGACCGCGTCGGGCCCGGCCTGGCCAGCGCTCGCCCATTCCCCGGCCGACATCCCCGCCTGGCTCGATCGGCTGAGCTGGGGTTGCACCCCCTCGTTGCTGGCCTCGCAGGTCAGCCTTGGCCCGGGTCGCTGGCTGGCGGGTCAGTTGCGCCCCGAGCCGGGGCATGGGCTGCCGCCCGAGCTGGCGGCGAGCCTGCCGGCCCCGCCTCCCGATCGCGACGGGCTGTCCGCGCTTCTCATCGCGCTGGAGCGCAGCCGCCGCGCCGCCGAGGCCGAGCGCGACGACGCCCGCCAGCGCGCCGCGCGCCAGGCCTATCAGCAGGAGCTGGCGCAGTGGTCGCAGCAGGCGCAGGCCCGCAGCATCCTGCTGGCGGTGCACTCCCGCCACCAGCTGCGCGAGCTGATGACCTGGTTCTGGTTCAACCACTTCAACATCAACCAGTACAAGGCGAACCTGCGCGCCCTGGTGGGCGACTACGAGGAGCGCGCGATCCGCGCGCATGCCCTCGGGCGTTTCCGCGATCTGCTCGGCGCCGCGGTGCGCCACCCCGCGATGCTGCGCTACCTCGACAACGAGCAGAACGCCGCCGGCCGCCTCAACGAGAACCTTGCCCGCGAACTGCTCGAACTGCACACCCTGGGCGTCGATGCCGGTTACCGCCAGACCGATGTCCAGGAGCTCGCCCGGGTGCTCACCGGCGTGGGCGTGAACTTCACCGATGACGCCCCACGGCTGCGCCCCGGTCTGCAGCCGCTCTATCGCCGCGAGGGCCTGTTCGAGTTCAATCCCAACCGCCATGACGGCGGGGACAAGCAGCTCCTCGGCCGGCGCATCCGCGGGCGCGGTCTTGAGGAGTTCGACGAGGTGCTCGATCTGCTCGCCGCCCATCCCGCCACCGCCCGCTTCGTGTGCGGCAAGCTCGCGCGTTACCTGGTGGCCGATCCGGCGCCTCCCGCGCTGGTGGCGCGCGCGGCGGAGCGTTTCCTCGAGCGGGACGGCGACATTGCCGCGGTGCTCGCGCTGCTGATCGGTTCCCCGGAATTCCAGGGCTCGCTCGGCCGGCTCTTCAAGACGCCGGCGCACTTCGTGTTCTCGGGCCTGCGGCTTGCCGCCGAGGCCCAGCCCCAGCGCGACCCCGCATCCGCGGTCGGCTGGCTGGCGCGACTGGGGCAGCCGTTGTTCTCGCGGCCCACTCCCGACGGCTATCCGCTGGCGGCTTCGGCCTGGAACAGCCCGGGTCAGCTGACGGCGCGTTTCGACATCGCCCGGGCGCTGGGCTCGACGCCGCATGCGCTGGCGTTGCCGCGCCCACCCGGACCGGCCACGCAGGCCGCGCTCGCGCGCGCCGGCTCGATCGCCGAGCGCAATTTCCTGGTGCTGGCCTCGCCTGAATTCATGGTGCGCTGAACCCCCGACAAGGAGCATGCGATGAACCGTCGAGACTGGCTGCGCCGCAGCCTGGGATGTGCGCCAGCCCTGATGAGCAGCCGGGTCTGGGCCGGTGACGCCGAGGGGCCGCGTCTGCTGATGGTCTTCCTGCGGGGCGGGTATGACAGCCTGAGCCTGCTCGTGCCCCGCGAGAGCCGCTTCTACCGGGAGGCGCGTCCCAGCATCGCGCTGCCGGTGCCCGACCCTGCGGCTCCTGTCGACCTGCGCCTGGACGCCGACTGGGCCTTGCATCCGGCGCTGGCCGACACCGTGCTGCCGCTCTATCGCCGCGGCCAGGCGGTGTTCCTGCCGTTTGCCGGCACCCACAACCAGAGCCGCAGCCACTTCGAGACCCAGGATTCGATCGAGATGGCGCAGATGCCCGAGGCGCCGCGCGACTATGGCTCGGGCTTCCTCAATCGGCTGGCCACTCAGATCGGCGCTGGCCAGCCGATCGCCTTCACCGAGCAGCTTCCGCTCATCCTGCGCGGTGATCATCCGGTGGCCACGGTCTCGGTGCGCGCGCCCCTGCGTCCGCTGGACGCGCGCCAGCGCGACCTGGTCAGCGCGATGTACCGCGACAGCCCACTGGCCCGCGAGGTGGCCGAGGGATTCGCCGTGCGCGAGCAGGCCGCGCGCGACCTTGCAGGCGAGATGGCGCAGGCTGGCCGGCAGGCGGTGAGCGCGCGCGGTTTCGAAACCGAGGCAAGACGGGTGGCGCGGCTGATGCGTGATCGCCATGCCCTGGGCTTCATCGATGTCGGTGGCTGGGACACCCATGTCGGGCAGGGCGCGGCAAGCGGGCAGCTGGCCACGCGCTTCGAGGAACTCGGACGCGGCCTGGCGGCCTTTGCCGACGCGATGGGCCCGCTCTGGGACCGTACCCTGGTGATCGTGCTCAGCGAGTTCGGACGCACCGTGCGCGAGAACGGCAATCGCGGCACCGATCACGGTCATGGCACGGTCTACTGGCTGCTGGGCGGGGCGGCGCGCGGCGGTCGGGTGGCCGGTGAACAGGTCCGCCTCGAGCGCCCGACGCTGTTCCAGGACCGCGACTGCCCGGTGCTCAACGAGTACCGCGCGGTGCTCGGCGGCGTCTTCCAGCAACTGTACGGGCTGAACGCCGCCCGCCTCGAGCGGATCTTTCCGGGGAGCGCGCCGGCGGCACTCGGCCTCGTCTGAGCGCCGGCCGATTCCTGACCGATCTCCGATGAATTGCAGGGTCTTGGCGCCGTCGGCGGACGGCATGCCGAGAATCGGGGCGCGGCGCCCGAACGCCGCAGCCCGGATCAGGCAGGCCGTCCCCGGATGGATCTGCCGACCCGCAAGACAAGCACAGGCGCCAGCGCCGACATCACTCACGGAGATCGCTCATGACCGACACCCAACGCCGCCAGCTCATGCTCGCGGGCGCCGCCCTCGCGGCCGCGCCGCTCTCGGCGCCCCTCGCCCAGGGCGCCTATCCGAACCGCCAGCTCCGCATCCTGGTCGGCGCCGCGCCCGGCGGGCTGAGCGATGCCTACGCGCGCCTCTTCGCCGAGCAGTTCACCGCCCGCTTCAACCTGCCCGCGGTGGTGGAGAACCGGCCCGGCGCGAGCGGCATCATCGCCACCGAGGCCATGCTCAAGGCGCCCCCGGACGGCTACACCCTGCTCTCGACCACTACCGGCATGCTCTGGCAGACCCGGGTGCTGTACCGCAGGCTGCCCTTCGATCTGGCCAAGGACATCGCGCCGATCACCGTGTTCCCCTCGGGCCCGCTGGTGCTGGCCGTCCAGGAGAAGACCGGCGTGCGCAACCTCGCCGAGCTGACCGAGTTCGTGAAGCGGCAGCCCACCACCATGGGCTCGTACGCGGTCGCCTCCTATCCGCATGTGCTGGCCGAGACCCTGAACCGCGAGTTCGGCGGCAAGGTGCAGTCGATCCAGTACAAGGGCGAGGGCCCGATGTGGGTGGAGATGGGCACCGGCACGCTCACCATGGCGGTGGGCAGCTACCAGGCCTTCGCCACGGTGCGCGACAAGGGCATCCGGCCGATCGCGGCCACCGGTCAGTACCGCAGCCCCAAGCTGCCGGATGTGCCCACCCTGATCGAGCAGGGCCTGAAGGCGCCGATCGCCCGCCTGGAGGGCGGCCTGGCCCTGAGCGCCAACTCGGCGGTGCCCGTGGAGATCCTGGAGCTGCTGTCGCGGGTTGCGGTGGAAGGCAACGACACGCCGCGGGCGCGCGCGCTGCGCGAGAACTTCGCGATCCCCGATGCCACCAAGGGGCGCGCCGACGCGCTGCGGATGTGGCGCGAGGACGCGGTTCAGTGGATTCGCGAGGTCGAGGCGCTCGGCGTGAAGCTGGACTGAGGTATCGTGCGCGGGCGGGGCTGGCATCCGCCCGCGGCGCAGTCGCTCAACTCGGGGGGGCATCATGTACAAGCGGGTTCTGCTGGCATATGACGGTTCGCAGTCGGGACAGAAGGCGCTGCTCGATTGCCGCGAGATCGTGCAGTGGTCGCAGGCTGAGCTGCACCTGATCGCGGTGATGCCCACCACGGTCACCCCGGTGGTTGCCGACGGCTGGGCCTATGGCGCCGAGACCGAACCGGCCGACCGGGCCGAGTACGAGGCGATTCTCTCCGCCGGCCTGCGGCGCCTCACCGAGGCCGGGCTCAGCGCGCGCGGTCAGGTCGTCGCGGGCAGCTCGGTCGACGAGATCGTGCGCTGCGCTCAGGCGGTCAAGGCCGATCTCATCGTGGTCGGGCACCAGCATCGCAGCAGCTGGGCGGAGCGCTGGTGGCGGGGCTCGGTGTCCAAGGCGCTGATCGAGCACGCACCCTGCAGCGTGCTGGTGGTGATCACGGCCTGACGGCACGCGGGTGAGCCGGGGCCGCTGGGCGCTGATCGCGCTGCTCGCCGTCGGGGTCGGACTTTTCTTCGGGCTGGGCCTGCATCGGCGGCTTGCGCTGTCGGAGCTGCATCTGCAGCAGGCTGCGCTGTCCGACTGGGTGGCTGCCCGACCAGTCGCCGCGAGCCTGGGCTTTCTCGCCGCCTGCGTGGCCATGGCCGCGTTCTCGCTTCCCGGCACGCTGGTGCTGCCGCTCCTGGGCGGCGCGATCTTCGGTCCGCCCTGGGCGGTGCTGCTCGCCGCGCTGGGCCTGAGCGCCGGCGCCGTCCTGTCCTTCCTGTCAGCCCGGTATCTGTTGCGGGGTGTTCTGCTGCGCTTCTGGGGGCACCGGCTCGCCCGCATCGACCACGGGCTTGCCCGCGAGGGCGCCTTTCTGTACCTGCTGTCGCTGCGGCTCGTTCCGGTGCTGCCCTTCTTCGTGGTCAATCTGCTGCTCGGGCTCACCGGCGTGCGCACCCGCGTCTTCTATCTCACCACCCTGATCGGCATGCTGCCCGCCATGGTGGTGCTGGCCGGCGTGGGCGATCGCCTCACGCAGTTCGAGTCCGTTCAGGATGCGCTTTCGCCCCAGGCGCTGCTCGGCCTGTGCGCGCTTGCGCTGCTGGTGGTGGCGGCGCGCCGAGCCTGGCCGCGGCTGGCGCGCGCCTTGCGCGCCCGCGCCCGGAGCGGTGGCGCATGAGCCTGCGCATTGCGGCGGTGGTGCCGGTGCTCGACGAGGCGCCTCGCGTGGCCGGGGCCCTGGCGCCGCTGCTGGCCGAAGCCTGCGAGGTGATGGTGGCCGATGGCGGCAGCGGCGATGGCAGCCCCGCGCAGGCCCGCGCCGCGGGGGCGACGGTGATCGACGCGCCTCGAGGACGGGCGCTGCAGATGAACGCCGGCGCTGCGGCGCTCGCCCCCGGCTGGGACGCGGTGATCTTCGTGCATGCCGACACCCGGCTGCCGGCGGGTTGGGCCGCGCTGGTGGATGAGGCCCTGCGGGCGGGCGCAGCCTGGGGGCGATTCGATGTCCGGCTCGACAGCCCGCGGTGGCTGCTGCGCGGCGTGGGCGCGATGATGAACTGGCGCTCGCGTCTCACCGGCATCTGCACTGGCGACCAGGCGATCTTCCTGAGCGCGACCGCCTGGAGGGCCGTGGGCGGCTATCCCGCGATACCGCTCATGGAAGACATCGCCCTCAGCGCCGCTCTGCGCCGCAGCGCCGGCCGGCCCGCCGCGCTGCGGCCACCGGCCCTCACCAGCGCGCGTCGCTGGGAGCGCCACGGCGCGCTGCGCACCATCGTGCTGATGTGGTCGCTGCGGTTGCGCTATTTCCTCGGCGAGTCGCCGCAGCGGCTGCATCGGCGCTACTACGGCCCCCGTCCATGACCGAACCATCGCGCCACCTGATCGTCTTCGCGCGGGCCCCCGAACTCGGCCGCGTCAAGACCCGGCTCGCGGCGCGTCTGGGGCCGCACAAGGCCCTTGCGATCCATCGCGAATTGCTCGCCCACACGCTGGCCGCGGTATCGGGCGTCGACGGCGTGACCGCATGGCTCAGCGTCACCGGTCACGACCCGGGCCGCCGCATGGTCGCGCTGGCGCGGCGCCACGGAATGCGCTGGCTTGCCCAGCCCGAGGGGGATCTTGGCCAGCGCATGGCCCGCGCCCTGCGCGATCGCCTGCGCGAGGGCGGCCACGCGGTGCTGATCGGCTGCGATTGTCCGCCCATCGATGCCACGGTGATCCGCGCGGCCTTCGACGCGCTGGCCGGATACGACCTGGTGTTCGGCCCGACGGAGGATGGCGGCTACGGGCTGGTCGGCGCCCGTCGTGACGCGCCGGCAGTGTTCCGCGGGGTCGAGTGGAGCACGGCGCGGGTCATGGACCAGACCCGCGAGCGGCTCGCCGCGGGTGGCCTGAGCTGGCACGAACTGCCCACCTTGTGGGATGTCGACGAGGCGCCGGACTGGCACCGCTTCCTTGCCTGGCGTGCCGGAAAGCCCGCGCCGGCGCCGCTGCCGGCGCGCCGCCGCCTGCTCGGCCAGGGCCTGGCCGCCGCCGGTCTGGCCTTGGGTCTGTTCACCGAGCTCCGGCCTGCGGCCCAGGCTCAGCCGGTGGCGCGCGGGCCCTCATCCCCGACAGGCCTCACGCAGCCCACGCCCGGCTTCGCCGATCTTGCGCCCGGCAGCCGGCTGCCCGCGGCCTGGGAGGAGCAGACGCTGCGCGGCGTCGAGCCCAATCGGCATCGCCTGGTGAGCGGCCCCGGCGGCACGGTGCTGCAGATCGAGTCGCGAGGCTCGGCCTCCAGCCTGGTGTGCCGCTTCGATTCGCCGCTGCGGGCCGAGCGGCTCGCCTGGTCGTGGCGCACCGATGCCTGGCCGTCCGTGAAGGGCGCGCTCGGCGAGAAGGCCGGCGACGACTTCAGCCTGCGCCTGTACCTGTTCTTCGATCATCCGCTGGAACGGGTGCCGCTCGCCGACCGTGTGTTGCTTCGGATTGCCCGGGGCCTGCACGATCCGCGCCTGCCGGCGGCAAGCCTCTGCTATGTGGCCGATCCCAGGGCGCCCGCCGAGACGCTGCTGGTCTCGCCCTACACAGGGCGGGTGCAGGTGCTGGTGATCCGGTCGGCGCCTGCCCCCGGGCCGTGGTGGACCCAGGAGCGCGACATCGCCGCCGATTTCCGCCGCGCCTTCGGGGCCGAGCACGGGCCCGGCACGCCGCCGATCACCGGCGTGGCCCTGGCCTGCGACACCGATCAGGGCGGCGGGGCGGTGAACGCCTGGTTCAGCGACCTTCGCTGGACACTGCCCGGCTGAGCACCCGCTCACCCGGAATCACCAGTCGCGGCGGCTCGCTGCCGCTGCGCGCGGCGATGCGGGCCGCGGCAGTTCGGGATGCGAAATCCTCGCGCTGCTCGAAGACCTCGCGGATCGGCTGCGGCGAGCCGATGAACTCGCCCTGCACGAAGCCCACGCCGAGCGCGCGCACCCGGTCATAGACATCGAGGTTGTGCACATGCTCGGCGATGGTCTTCACATTCAGACGCCGCGCCACCCGCACCGTGGACAGCACGATCTCCTCGTCGATCGGATCGTTGACCAGGTTGCGGATGAATGACCCGTCGATCTTGAGGTAGTCGATCGGAAAGCGCTTGAGGTACTCGAAGGTGGCCAGGCCGGTGCCGAAGTCATCGAGCGCGATGCCGAAGCCCTCGGCGCGCAGCTCGTCGACCAGCCGCGAGGCCGCCCCGGGATTGCGGATCGCCTCGCTCTCGGTGATCTCGAACACGATGCGCGCGGCCGGGATGCCGAAGCGGGCGCGCTGATCGCGGATGAAGGCCGCGATCATGCCGTCGCTCATGGTCATGCCCGAGAGGTTGATCGAGCACTTCCAGGTGCGCGCCAGCGCCTCGGGATGCTGGGCCAGCCACTCGAAGACCATCTCGATCACGCTGCGGTCCAGGGCGACCGTCATCTGCGCCTGCACGGCGAGCGGCAGGAATTCCGGCGGGCGGATCAGCTGGCCGGCGGGGTCGCGCATGCGGATCAGCACCTCGTAGGCCAGCATGCCGGCTGGCGCGTCGGGGTCGATCATCGGCTGGGCGAAGATCTCCAGGCGCTTGGCCCGGATCGCCTCGCGCACATGCTCGAGCTTGCCCTGATGGGCGCGGCGGGTGTCGATGATCGACTGCGACAGCGGCTCCACGAAGAGCTGCGGGTCGCGCACGCTGGCGGCGATGCTCATCGCATCGGACAGCGACACCAGGCAGTCCTCGCTCTCGATCATGATCGAGGGCGCGATCAGCAGGCCGCCCACGCTGGCCTGCAGCCGGATGCTGCCGTGCTCGGCCTTGTAGACCTGGCCATTGAGCTGCGCGTAGAGCTCGCGGGCCAGCGCGCGCACGCTGGTCACCGACTCGGCCACGATCATCAGCGCGAAGCGCCCCGAGGACAGACGCGCTGCCTGCAGCGCCCCGGGCTGGCGCATGAGCAGCATGGCCACGCCCTGCTCGAGGTGCAGGCCCTGGACCGGACCGCAGAGGTCGTTGATGGTGTCGAAGTTGGCGATGTGGATGCCCACCAGGCCATAGCCCGGCCGTTCCGGCGCGGCCAGCCGTTCGGCCAGCTCGTTGAGCAGGCCGCGGTCGTTGAGCAGGCCGGTGGTCATGTCCTGTCGCGCCTGCAGCGCGACCCGGGAGAGGGCCTGCCGGCGGTCGGTGGCCACGGCCTGCATCAGCAGGCCCACCACCACCGCGCAGAGCACCAGCACCGTGCCCTCGAGCGTGCGGGCGAGATTGTCGTCGCTGTCACCCAGCTGGAAGGCGCGCAGCGCGAGCAGCATGCCCGACGCGAGCAGCAGGGTGAGGGCGGTGGTGCGCTCGGGCTGGCGCACCGAGGTCCAGGCAACGATCGGGAAGAAGCAGAAGATGACCGCGTTGCTGTACTCATGCTGGCCAATCGCCGACAGGGCCAGGCTGCCGCAGATCAGCAGCGCGGTGAGCAGCAGCGCGGCGACATCGATGCCCGCGCGTTCCTCGCCACCGGCGCCGGGTTGCGAGAGTCCGTCGCGCGCGGCGGCCAGCACCGCCGGTGCCACCAGCAGCATGCCGGTGGCGTCGATCAGCCACCAGGCGATGAACACATGGGCGGGGTTGCCATCGGCCATGAAGCCGGCGCTTCGCAGCCCGGCTGCGGCCACCAGCGCATCGAGGGGCGCGGCCACCAGCAGCGTCATCAGCGTGAAGCGAAGCACCGCCTCCATGCGGTAGTCGGCCGGCTTCCAGGCATTGAGCCGGCGCAGCAGCGCGATCGCGAGCAGCGGCCCGCCCAGGCTGGCCAGGAACGCAGTGGCGGCGAAAGCCGGCTTGTTGAAGTCGAGGATCGCCCAGGCTGCGGCGCCGAGCGCCGGGGGCACGGTCCAGGCCGCGCCATGACGCCAGCCGGCGGCCAGGGCGATCGCGGCCGCGGGCCACAGCAGCATGCCGACCGGGCTCCCGAAGGCAAGCGACCTGGCCAGCCAGCACGCAAGCAGCGCGCCGAGCGCGAGGCAAACCATCCGCAGCCAGGGCGCGAAGCCCGGGCGGTTCTGGGGGGTGGTGCTGGAGAGCAAGCGCGGCGGACGAGGGGAGGGTCGCCGCAGTGTAATCGAAGCGCTCGCCGCCGGGCACCCGCCTCAGGCCTCGTGGGCCGGGGGCGGGCGCGGCGGTGGTTTCGATCAGCCTGTCGTCAGGCGGCCATCAGCTGGCGCAGCACGAAGGGCAGGATGCCGCCGTGGCGGAAGTAGTCGACCTCGATCGCGGTGTCGATGCGCAGCAGAACCGCCCTGCGCTCGCTGCTGCCGTCGGCCCGGTGGATCACCAGCGTGACATCCTGCTGGGGCTTGAGTTCGCCATCGAGGCCCTCGATGTCGAAGCGCTCGTTGCCGGTGATGCCCAGCGACTTCGCGCTGTCGGTGCCCTTGAACTGCAGCGGCAGCACGCCCATGCCCACCAGGTTGGAGCGGTGGATGCGCTCGAAGCTGCGCGCCACCACGGCCTTCACGCCGAGCAGCTGGGTGCCCTTGGCCGCCCAGTCGCGCGACGACCCGGTGCCGTATTCCTCGCCGCCGAAGATCACCGTGGGCGTGCCCTCGGCCTGGTACTTCATGGCCGCGTCGTAGATGGGCATCTGCTCGCCGCTGGGCTGGTGGATGGTGATGCCGCCTTCCACGCGCGAGCCATCGGCCTTGACCGGGATCATCTCGTTCTTGATCCGCACATTGGCGAAGGTGCCGCGCATCATGACTTCGTGGTTGCCGCGGCGCGAGCCGTAGCTGTTGAAGTCGGCCTTGAGCACGCCGTTGGCCTGCAGCCACTTGCCGGCCGGCGAGGTGGCCTCGATGTCGCCCGCAGGCGAGATGTGGTCGGTGGTGATCGAGTCGCCGAACACCCCCAGCGCCCGCGCCCCGCGGATGGAGCCGCCAGCCGCCGGCGGCTCCATCGCGAAGCCCTGGAAGAAGGGCGGTTCGGCGATGTAGGTGGAGGCCGGCCAGTCGTAGACCTGGCCCTTGGTGCCCTTGACCTTCTCCCAGAGCTTGCCCGGCTTGTTGTCGACCTGGGCGTAGTTCTCGCGGAAGACCTTCGGGTTCATCGCGAACTTCATCAGCTTGTAGACCTCGTCGGACGAGGGCCAGATGTCGCCGATCCAGACATCCTTGCCGCCCTTGCCCTTGCCGATCGGCTGGGTCATGAGATCGACCATGACATTGCCGGCGAGCGCGTAGGCCACCACCAGCGGCGGCGAGGCGAGGAAGTTGGCCTTGAGGTTGCGGTGGATGCGGGCCTCGAAGTTGCGATTGCCGGACAGCACCGCGGCGCAGACCAGGTCATTGGCCTCGATGGCCTGGTTGATCTCGGGGGTGAGGTCGCCGGCATTGCCGATGCAGGTGGTGCAGCCGTAAGCCGCCACCGAGAAGCCGAGCTTCTCGAGGTAGGGCAGCAGGCCTGCGCGCTCGAGGTATTCGGTGACCACGCGCGAGCCGGGGGCGAGCGAGGTCTTGATGTGCTTGCCCACCTTCAGGCCGGCCTCGACCGCCTTCTTGGCGAGCAGGCCCGCGGCGAGCAGCACGCCCGGGTTGGATGTGTTGGTGCAGGAGGTGATCGCCGCGATCAGCACATCGCCGTGGTGCAGCTCGAGGCCGCTCGCGGTCTTCACCGGCTGGCTCAGGCGCTCGGCATTCTGGTTGAAGCCATTGGCCGACACCGGCTTGCTGAACAGCTCGCCGAAGGTGCTGCTGACCTTGCCGATCTCGATGCGATCCTGCGGGCGCTTGGGGCCGGCCAGCGAGGGCGCCACGCTGCCGAGGTCGAGCTTGAGTGTCGTTGAGTAGTCGATCTGCCCGGCCTTGGGCACGCCGAACAGGCCCTGGGCCTTGAAGTAGGAGGCGAATGCGTCGATCTCTCCCTTGGTGCGGCCGGTGCCCTCGAAGTACTCGACCGTGCGCTCGTCGACGGGGAAGAAGCCCATGGTGGCGCCGTACTCGGGCGCCATGTTGGCGATGGTGGCCCGGTCGGGCAGCGACAGGCTGGCGGTGCCGGCGCCGAAGAACTCCACGAACTTGCCCACCACCTTCTCCTTGCGCAGCATCTCGGTGATGGTGAGCACCAGGTCGGTGGCGGTCACGCCTTCGCGCAGGCGGCCGGTGAGCTCCACGCCCACCACATCGGGGGTCAGGAAGTACACCGGCTGGCCGAGCATGCCGGCCTCGGCCTCGATGCCGCCCACACCCCAGCCGACCACGCCGATGCCGTTGATCATGGTGGTGTGGCTGTCGGTGCCCACCAGGGTGTCAGGGTAGTAGACGCCGTCCTTGCCCTTGTGCACGCCGCGGGCGAGATACTCCAGATTGACCTGGTGGACGATGCCGAAGCCCGGGGGCACCACGCCGAAGGTGTCAAAGGCCTGCATGCCCCATTTCATGAACTGGTAGCGCTCCTGGTTGCGCTCGAACTCCAGCTTCATGTTCAGGTTCAGCGCCTTGCCGCTGCCGAAGTGATCGATCATCACCGAGTGGTCGACCACCAGATCCACCGGCACCAGCGGCTCGATGGTCTTGGGGTTCTTGCCCATGCCGCGAGCCACGGTGCGCATGGCGGCCAGGTCGGCCAGCAGCGGCACGCCCGTGAAGTCCTGCAGCACCACGCGCGCCACCACGAAGGGGATCTCGGCGGTGCGCTCGGCATTGGGCTGCCAGTTGGCGAGCTGCTCGACATGCTCGGGCGTGACCTTCAGGCCGTCGCAGTTGCGCAGCACCGACTCGAGCACGATCCGGATCGAAACCGGCAGGCGCTTGATGTTCGGAAAACGCCGAGCGAGCGCGGGCAGCGAGTGCAGCTGGCCGGTCTTGCCCGAGGCGAGCTTGAAGTCCTTCAGGGTCTTGAACGGATTCTGGGTCATGGTGGCTCCTGCGGGTGCGAGGGGGGGTTCGGTCGAAAAGGGAAAGCGGCTCAGGGCCGGGTCGCGGCGGCGCCAGGGGCGCGCGCCGCGCGCGCGGCCGGTTCGGGACGGAAGTGACCGTCGGTCATGTTCAGGGTGCCCATCCCGGGGATGAGCATGTCGCCGGGGCGCTGCCCGACAGCGCAGTCGCCGAGCCGACGCGCCGAGACCGAGTCGCGGTCTTCGGCGCGCACGCCGCCCAGCGGCGGTTCGTAGCGCACCTGGGTGTCGATGCGGTAGGCGGTGATGAAGTCACCCGAGGCGACCGCCCGGCTGCTGGCGGTGCTGCGGCTGTCCCGGCACACAGACTCGGCGATCCATGCGGCGCCCTCGCGCCGGAACGCGCCGAGGCTGCATGAACCGCGCACGCCGGGCACCCGGTCGAGGTGCTGGGCGGCGGTGTCGGTGGCCTCACCC